>CAMLRG010000039.1 GCA_946482335.1 uncultured Duganella sp.
CCGGACATTCGCTGCGCGAATGTCCGGTTGCCAGAGCTGACCCCGACTTTCAATTAACGATTCTGGTAGCCGCCGAAGTGTTTGACGGGACTCCACTCGGGTTCGACCGGGGGCAGTTCGGGGGCGTATTGGCCGAAGTCGGCGCCGGCATGGACGATGCGGCCGTTGACCACGGTGAGTGCGCTTTCCAGGGTCTTGATCTCGGCTTCGGGAATACTGAAATAGTCCTTGGGCAGGATCACCAGGTCGGCATACTGGCCCTTGGCCAGCTGGCCTTTCAAGGCTTCTTCTCCGCTGAACCAGGCGCTGCCCCGGGTCATCAGCTTCAGCGCTTCGAAACGCGTCAGGCGGTCGCGCGGCTGCCACATCGCCAGGCCGCCAGCCGTCTTGCCCGTCACCGCCCAGTAGATCGCCGGCCACGGGCCGTAGCTCGATACGCGCGTGCCGTCCGTGCCCAGGCCGACCGGGATCTTCATGTCCAGCATCTTGCGGATCGGCGGCATCTGGCGCGTCTGGGCGCCGTAGCGCTTCCAGTAATGCTCGCCCTGGAAGTACATGCGGTCCTGCACCGCCACCCCGCCGCCCAGCTTCTTCACGCGCGCCAGCTGTTCGTCGGTGATGGTTTCGGCGTGGTCGAAGAACCAGCGCAAGCCCTTGAACGGCATGTCGCGGTTGACCTTTTCGATCACGGCCAGGTCGCGCTCGATCGATTCCCCATACGTGGCATGGATGCGGAACGGCCAGCGGTGCTGCACCAGCAGGCGCAGCACGGGTTCCAGCTCGCTTTCCATGTGCGCCGGCATGTCGGGACGCGGCTCGAGGAAATTCTCGAAGTCCGCCGCGCTCCACACCAGGTTTTCGCCCGCCCCTTCCGTGTTGTAGCCGTTGGCGTAGAACATGTGCTCGTTGCGGTCAGGCTTGGCGGTGGCCAGCCAGCGCTGGTAGTCTTCCAGCTCCTTGCCCGGCTTCTGGGCGAACAGGTAGTAGGACGTGCGCACCGTGAGCTTGCCATCCTTGGCCAGTTGCAGGCTGACCGCGTAATCGTCGGGATATGCCTGTCCGCCGCCGCCGGCGTCGATGGCGCTGGTCACGCCCAGCCGGTTCATTTCGCGGTAGTAGTGGATGGTGGAGTTCAATTGCTGCTCGCGCGGCAGTGCGCCGGTCTTGCCCAGCGTGGAATACAGCACCATGGCATTGGGTTTGGCGACCAGCAGGCCGCTTGGCTTGCCGTCGGCACCCAGCTCCACCACGCCATCCTTGTAGCGCGTGTCCTGGTCATAACCCAGGACTTCGATGCCCTTCTTGTTCAGGTAGCCCAGGCCGTACAGGTAGAGGATGAAGACCGGCTTGTCCGGCACCGCCTCGTTGATTTCCTCCAGCGTCGGCAGGCGTTTTTCCTCGAACTGGAACTCGTTGAAGCCACCCACCACCTTGATCCACGCCCCTTCCGGCGTGCGCGCCGCCTGCTCGCGCAGCATCTGCATGGCGCGCTTGAGCGAAGTCACGCCGTCCCAGCGCAGCTCCGCGTTGTAGTTCAAGCCTTCGCGGATGATGTGGAGGTGGGAATCGTTCAAGCCCGGAATGACCGTGCGGCCGCCGGCATCGATCACTTGCGTGCCCGGCTTTTTCAGCTTGAGCACCTGGACATTGCTGCCCACTTCGGTAATCATGCCGCCCTTGATGGCCAGCGCCTGCGCGAAGCTGCCTTCGCGCGTCATGGTGGCGATCTTGCCATTGGTGATGATCATGTCCGTCGCCTGGGCGTGCGACAGACCGGCAGCCAGCAAGGCTGCGGCCAGCAACGGTCGGCTCATGGGCTTATTCCTTGATCGCTTCGACCGAGAAGCCGAGGGTCACTTCGTCGCTCACGTTCGGCGCGTATTTGCCGGCGTTGAAGTCGGAGCGCAGGATCTTGGCGGTGGCGTTGGCGCCGCAGGCTTCCTTCTTCAGCATGGGGTGCGGGGCGCAGTGGAAGGAGGTCACTTCCAGCTTCACCGGCTTGGCGATGCCCTTGATGGTCAGGATGCCGTCCACCGACACCAGCTTGTCGCCGACGAAGTTGAATTTGGAGGACTTGTAGGTGATCGCCGGGTATTTGGCGGTATCGAAGAAGTCCGGGCCTTGCAGGTGTTCGTTGAAGGTGTCGTAACCGGTGTTGACCTTCTTCGGGTCGATCGACACTTCCACCGAACCGGTCTTGGCGGCGCGGTCGATCTGGATCTTGCCGACGGTGCTGTTGAACTTGTTCACCTGGGTCGAGTAGCCGAAGTGGCTGTACTCGAAGCGGGAGAAGGAATGGGTAGGATCGATATTGAAGGTTTCAGGCGCTGCGGATACGGCCAGGGAAAAACTTGCTGCAAGGGCGAAAGCGATCAGTTTTTTCATCGTGAGTACTCCAGTCTGGATAATGGTGGCTCATTATGATTCGGCAACCGATCAGTGTAAAACGCATAATATCCGCCCTATATATCGATTTTCTCGATAATAAAGCGCCCGCGTTCAATCACTGCGCGTCTGGGCTTGCGACACATTGCTGCCGGGGGCAACGCTCTGGGTCAGCCATACATTACCACCGATGGTCGATCCGGCGCCGATCGTGATGCGGCCCAGCACCGTGGCGCCGGCATAAATGACGACATCGTCCTCCACAATCGGATGTCGCGGCGTCCCCTTGATCAGCTGGCCGGTTTGGTCGGCCGGGAAACGCTTCGCGCCCAGGGTCACGTGCTGGTACAGGCGTACGCGTTCGCCGATGATGGTGGTCTCGCCGATCACCACCCCGGTGCCATGGTCGATGAAGAAGCTGGCGCCGATCTGCGCCGCCGGATGAATGTCGATCCCGGTGCGCGAATGGGCGATATCGCTGACCAGGCGCGCGATGAAGGGGGCGCCCAGCTTGTGCAGGCTGTGCGCCAGCCGGTAATGCAGGATCGCCACCATGCCCGGGTAGCACAGCAGGATTTCCGCGATCGAGGTCGCGGCCGGATCGCCGGCGTAGGCGGCCTGCACGTCGGACACCACCAGGGCGCGGATGGCCGGCAACGACGCAGCGAAATCGCGCGTGATGGCCTGCGCATCGCGCTCCCCGCCGAACTGCAGCCCGCGCCGCACCTGTTCGTGCAGGCGGTCCAGCGTGGTGTTCAGGGTATCGCCGACGAAGTAGTCGATGCTTTCGTCGGTCAGGTTGGGCCGTCCGTAATGCGTCGGGAACAACACGGCGGACAGCCCTTCGAGGATTTGCACCAGCTCCGCGCGCGATGGCAGCTCGCGCACCCGGCGCTGGTGGCGGATATTGTGGGTCGCTTCGCGCGACACGCGCAGCTGGTGCACTACCTCGTCGAGGTTCCAGCGCGCTGCGCCGTCGCCGGCGCCGTAGGAGTCGTTAGCCATAAGGCACCAGCATATCGAGCCGGCGGCGGAAAACGAAAGAAAGTATAGGCACAAGCTTATGCCCTGCAGGCATAAAGGCTTTGCCTTAAAATGGCGGGCTCACCCCTCAGGTACCCAATGAAGAACATCCTGCTTACCCTGCTGCTCGCCGGCCTGACCATGGTCGGTCCGCTGGCCATCGACACCTACCTGCCATCCTTCCCGGCCATCGCCGAAACCTTCGATGCCAGCCCGATGGCCATCCAGCAGACCCTCAGCCTGTTCCTGTTCACCTTCGCCTTCATGATGCTGTTCTACGGCACCCTGTCGGACAGCTTTGGCCGCCGCCCCGTCATCCTGTGGTCGCTGGTGCTGTACGTCCTGGCTTCGCTGGGCGGCGCGCTGGCCGGCTCCTTCGGTTTCCTGCTCGGCGCGCGCGTGCTGCAAGGCCTGGCTTCGGGCGCCGGTTCGGTGATCGGCCGCGCCATCGTGCAGGACCGCTTCGAAGGCATCGCCGCGCAAAAAATCCTGGCCAACATCATGATGGTGTTCGGCCTGGCGCCGGCCATCGCGCCGGTGCTGGGCGGCTGGCTGCAAGTGGCCTTCGGCTGGCGCTCGATCTTCTGGTTCCTGACCGGCTTCGGCGTGCTGATGTGGGTCGCGGTCTGGCGCTGGCTGCCCGAGAGCCTGCCGCAGGAAAAGCGCCACCCGCTGCACCTGGGCGCCATTGCGCGCAATTACTGGATGGTGCTGAGGCACCGCGAATTCCTGCTGCTGTCGGTATCGCTGGGCGCGGCCTTCGGCGGCTTTGCCCTGTACATCGGTTCGGCCGCCTACTTCATCATGCACATCCTGAAGTTGCCGGAAACGGCCTTCGCCTGGCTGTTCATCCCGCTGATCAGCGGCCACGTGCTGGGCGCCACGGCCAGCGGCAAGCTGGCGCAACGTCTGGCGCCGGCGGCACTGATCCGCCTCAGCTTCATCCTGATGGCGGTGGCGGCGGCACTGAACGTCGGCTACAACTGGTTCTTTGCCGCGGCGGTGCCGTGGGCCGTGCTGCCGCTGTTCCTGTTCTCGTTCGCGTTGGCCCTGGCCATGCCGCCGCTGACACTGGCCGGCATGAACCTGTTCCCGCAGCACAGCGGCCTGGCGGCGTCGATGCAATCGTTCCTGCAGATGATGCTGTTCGCGCTGGTGTCGGGGCTGGTGGCGCCGCTATTGTTCGACAGCGCGCTGCATCTGGCCTTCGGCCTGACCGGCTGCCTGGCGGCGAGCTACCTGGCCTATGCGCTGGCCCAGCGCAGCCATGCCCAGGATCAGGGCCAGGGCGCCGGCGTCACGTCCTGATACTGGGGACCGCCCTGTTCCGGCTCCGGTGCGGGCTGGGGCGGGGCATGGCCCAGCCGGCGCTCGGCCGGTAGCCCAAGGCCAAGAATCTCTTTCCGCCCCTCCACGAATTCCGAGCTGCTGATCGGGTGTTCCTTGTCGGGCCAATTGGCAATTGCCCAGTTCTGCACTTCCTCGAACCGCCGCCATACCTCGGTCACGAATTGCCGCCGCGTTGCATCGTCCATTGCCGCCTCCGTCGCGTTTTGGCCACTCTACACCAGCGGCGGGATTGTTGTCACACGGCCTTGCGCAGTGGTGTGATGCGGTAGGCGCAGCGGCGCGCGCCGGACAGGATGTGCGCATCGCGCCGCACGTCGCAGCCGGGACCCAGCACGCGCTGGAATACTTCCAGTTCCGAACGGCAGAAGTTCTGGCATTCGCGCGCGGCGGCGCAGATCGGGCAATGGTTTTCCACCAGCAGCAGCGAGCCATCGTCCTGCGGCTCGACTTCGGCCATATAACCTTCCACGTCGCGCGCCAGTGCCAATGCCTGCACGCGCTCCGGCAGCGCTGCGCCGTCGCCGATGCTCTGGCGGTAGAACGCTTCGCTCGCTTGCTCGCGGGCGGCGATCAGCTTGTCCATGCCCTCCTCGCCAAACAGGGCGCGCACCTGGGTGATCAGCTGCAGCGTCAGGTCGGCATGGCGGTCGGGGAAGCGCGCATGGCCGGCATCCGTCAGCAGCCAGCGGCGCGTCGGGCGGCCGACCTTTTCCGCCACGTCTTCGTGGCGGACCTGGCCCGCCTCCTCGGCCGCTTCCAGATGGCGCCGCGCCGCCATCGACGTCAGCCCAAGCAAATCGGCCAGTTGCTGCGCGGTGCGCGGGCCACGCGTCTTCAGCAGGAACAGGATGCGGTCGGCGGTATTCATGCGCCCACCCCTTCCGTGCCGGCCGGCGGGCGCGGCGATGCCGCTGCCGGCGCCGCCAGCGCCGCGCGCCAGCCGCGCAAGCGCCAGCCGGCCCATGCCGCGAGCAGCGCGCCAAGCAGCAGGATCAGGCGCGTATCGACCAGCGTCAGGACCGAGCCGATCGCCGCCATCACGATATTGGCCAGGCAGAATGTCATCGACAGCAGCCCCATGACCGAACCCTGGCCGTGGGCGGCGAAGCGGTCCGCCGCCCACGATTGCACCGTCGCGTTATAGAAGGCATTCGGCAGTCCGAACAGGCAGATCGCCACCATGCCAACCCACAGGTTGCCCAGTGCGACACCGGCCACCGCAGCCGCCAGGGCGAACGCCAGCCAGCTTGCGCGGCGCAGCGGTTCCATGCCGCTTGGCCGGCCGGCGATGATGGCGGCCAGCGTCATGATCGCGCACATGGCCATATTGACGGTCGCGATGCCGCGCGCATCGTAGCCGCCCTGCTCCACCAGCCATAAAGGGTAGTACTCGTAAAAGCCCGTGATGCCGCAAGTCAGCGCCAGCTGCACGATGAACAGTGTGCGCAGTTCGGGAAAGCGCAGCAGGTTCATGGCATGGTGCGAGCGCGCCACCTGCCACCACGAAGCGCCATCGGCCGGCGCCCGTGCGGCGCGCGGCACGGTCAGCGCCACCAGGGCAGCCGCCAGCACCAGGGCCGCCACCGCGACCCAAAACGGCACCGTGATCCCGAACCCCAGCGTGAAGCCAGCCAGCACCGGTCCTACCAGCCAGCCAAGGTGCAGCGAACCATTGACCAGCGACAGTGCGCGCAGGCGCTGCGCGCCTTCCAGCTTTTCCGCCACCAAGGCGCGGGCCACGGCGCCATTGCCTTCCAATAGGCCGGTGCCGAAGCGGGCGACGATGAACAGGGGATAGGACTGCATCACCAGCGCCCAGGCGGTCAGCGCATGGCCGGCAGCGGCGCCCAGCGCGGTCGCCAGCAGAATGGGCCGGCGCCCATAGCGGTCGGACAATGGCCCGAGCAGCGCGGAACCAATCACCAGGCCGATCGGGTTGACCGTCAGCGCGATGCCGAACAACAGCTTGGGCGGCAAGCCGAGGAAGTTATTCAATGCGTTGTGGGCTTCCGCCGCGAACAGGGGCGGCAGGATGGGGTATGGCAGCGAGGCGCCCGTGGTGGACAGCAAACCAAGCAGGCAGGTGGCCGCAATCAGGAGGACATTGTTCATGTCCTCCACTATACGTAGGACCCGACAATAAGTAAACGAAAAACTTTATTTATTATCGGGCGGAGCGCGTCGGCGGCGGCAGCGCCTTTCTAGCGCAAGTGCTGCTGCACCCAGGCAATGATGCTCTTGGAATCCATCGCGCCCGCCTGGCGCGCCAGCTCGCGGCCGCCTTTGAACACGGCCAGGGTGGGGATGCTGCGGATCGCAAAGCGCGCCGCCAGCTGCTGCTCGGCCTCGGTATTGACCTTGACCACGCGGAAATACGGCTCCAGGTGCTGCGCCGCCTGCTCGTAGAACGGCGCCATCTGGCGGCAAGGCCCGCACCATGGCGCCCAGAAATCGACCAGCACCGGGATATCGTTGCGCTCAATATGCTTGAGGAAGCGGCCGGTCGACAGATCGGCGGGGTGGCCGGTGAACAAAGGCCGCTGGCACTTACCGCAAGTCGCTTCCTCCTCCAGGCGCACCGAAGGAACGCGGTTGACGGCGTCGCAATGCGGACAGACGATGTGCAAGTTTTCCATGGGTGCCAGTATAGCGCAGGCATATAATCTTCAGGGCACGCTTCGCCAGCCAGGAGGCATCATGGAATACGTGAACACCGACCGCTTGCGCATCGCCTTCCGCCAGCATGGCGACATGCAGGGCGAGCCGATCTTCCTGCTGCACGGCTGGCCGGATGATATGCACACCTGGGATGGCGTGCTGCCCACCCTGGCCGATGCCGGCTACCGGCTGATCGTCCCCAGCCTGCGCGGTTTCGGCGAGACGCGCTTCCTCGATCCCGCCACGCCGCGCAGCGGGCAACTGGCTGCCCTCGCCCAGGATTTGCTGGACCTGGCGACGGCGCTGGGCATCGAACGCTTCAACGTGGTGGGACACGACTGGGGTGCCCGCGCCGCCTACAACGCCGCGCTGCTGGCGCCCGAACGGGTGCTGCGCTGCATGGCGCTGTCGGTGGGCTGGGGCACCAACGATCCCGGCCAGGCACTAAGCCTGTACCAGGCCCGCAATTACTGGTACCAGTGGTACCTGTCCACCGACCGTGGCGCCGAAGCCCTGCGCAAGGATAGGCGCGAGTTCGCACTGCTGCTGTGGCGCACCTGGTCTCCATCCTGGCATTTCAGCGAAGGCGCGTTCCACGACACGATGCACGCCTGGGATAACCCCGACTGGGTGGACATTTCCGTCCATTCCTACCGCCACCGCTGGGGCCTGGCCTTCCCCGATCCGTATTACGCGCTGCAGGAAGGCCGCTTGCGGCACGAATCGGTGATCAGCGTGCCGACGCTGGCCCTGCACGGCAGCGAAGACGGCGCCAACACGCCGCAAAGCTCCGAACACAAGGAACACTTGTTCAGCGGCCCCTATCACCGGGTGCTGCTGGCCGGCGTCGGGCACTTCCCGCAGCGCGAGCATCCGGACGCAGTGGCCGAGGCCCTGCTGGCGTGGCTGCAGCGCGGCTAGCGGGCCTTTGCGCTCGGGAAGAACAACTGCTGCCCGCCGGGGCGGAATTGCGCGATGCGCGCCTGCCCTTCCGGCGACGTGATCCACTCGATCAGCAGGCGCGCTCCCTGGTAGTTCACGCCTGCGTGCCGGGCCGGATTGGTGGCGATGATGCCGTAAGGGTTGAACATGCGCTGGTCGCCTTCCACCATCAGCGCCAGCCCGGTCTTGGCCTGGTACGCGCCATAGGTGGCGCGGTCGGTCAGCGTATAGCCACCCATTTCGGCCGCCATATTCAGCACCTCGCCCATGCCCAGGCCTGCCGAGACGTATTGCGCGCCGGCGGGCTGGCTGCCGGCCAGCTTCCAGTAGGCCTTCTCCATGATGTCGGTTCCCGAATTGTCGCCGCGCGAAATGAATCTCGCCGGGCCGGCGGCCAGCTTGCGGAAGGCCGCCAGCACGTCCTTGCCGCCCTTGATGCCGGCAGGGTCGCCCGCCGGGCCGACCACGATGAAATCGTTATACATCACGTCGCGGCGGTCGATGCCCCAGCCCTCGGCGACGAACTTGTCTTCCGCCGCGCGCGCGTGCACCAGGGTCACGTCCACGTCGCCGTTCTTCGACAGCTCAAGCGCCTTGCCGGTGCCGACCGAAATGACGTGCACCTTGCTGCTGGTCCTGGCCTCGAAGACCGGCAACAGGTAGGTCAGCAAGCCCGAGTTTTCGGTGCTGGTGGTGGTCGACAGGCGGATGACCTGTTGCGCTTGCGCCGCATGGGCAAGCAGCAAAGCGGCGGCAAATGCAAGCAGGCAGCGGGACATCATCTCTCCTCAATCCGGCCCTCGCGCAGCTTCAGGCGCCGCACGTCGGGCAGGTTGATCAAGTCACGGTCGTGGCAGGCCATGACGACAGTGCTGCCCGCATGGGTCAGCGATGGGATCAGTGCCAATACCTGCTCGCGCGCCTCGCCATCGAGGCTGGACGTGGGCTCGTCGAGCAGCAGCAAGCGCGGTTGCAGCACTTTGGCGCGCGCCAGCGCAACGCGCTGTTTCTCACCGCCTGACAAGGTGGACGGCCGGCTGGCGCGTAAATGCTGCACGCCGGCCCAGTGCATCGCCTCTTCCACCACGCGCGCCGATTCGCTGCGCGGCATGCCGCGCGCATGCAGGCCGTAAGCGATATTGCCGGCCACGCTGGTCGAAAACATGACGGGATGCTGGTGCACATAAACGATGTCGCGGCGCAGCGCTGCCGGATAGGGTTCCAGCCGCACCGCCTGGCCCGCGAATTGCACACCTTCCGCATCGGCGGGCGCCAGGCCGGCAAGCACGCGCAACAGCGTACTTTTCCCGGCGCCATTGATCCCGGTCAGCACGTAGGCCCGGCCTGCCTCCAGCGCGAATTGCCGCAGGTCGAACAGCAAGTGTTCCCCGTAGCGCTTGGTCAGGCGTGCGATTGACAGCATGGCCGTCATCCCCTGCCCCGGGCCGCATGGGCATCGCCCTGCAGCACCATCATGGCCCCGTTCATCGCCAGCGCGATGGCCACCAGCACCACGCCCAGCGCTATGCCTTGCGCGAACTCGCCTTTGCTGGTTTCCAGCGCGATAGCCGTGGTGATAGTGCGCGTCTCGCCGGCGATGTTCCCGCCCACCATCATCGCGCAGCCCACTTCGGAAATCACCCTGCCGAAGCCGCTGATGATGGCCGCCATCACGCCAAAGCGCACCTCATACAGCAGCGTCGCCATGACGCGCCACGGCGAGGCGCCGTGCGCGATGGCCGTTTCCGCGAAGCGCGGGTCGGCCGCCTGTACCGCCGCCAGGGTCAGCGCCAGCAACACGGGCAGCGCAATGACCACCTGGCCCGCCACGATGCCGGGCTGCGAGAACAGCCATTGCAGCCCGCCCATCGGGCCGTGGCGCGAGAGCATCATGTACAGCAGGAGCCCGATCAGCACCGTCGGCAGCGACAGCGCCGCCTGCACCAGCCAGATCACCACGCGCCGGCCGCGGAAGCGCGTCATCGCGACGGCATAGCCGCCCAGCACCGCGAACGGCGTGGCGATCAGCAACCCCAGCACGCTGGTGCTGATGGAAATCCACACGATCCGCCACAGCACGGGGTCGCCGTTGAACAGCAATCCAAACGCACCGCGCACCGCTTCCAGCAGCCCCGCCATCGTCACGCCTCCCGGCACAGCCCCTGGCCCATGGCGTCGGGCACCACGCCGCCCGGCCGCGGTGGCTGGGCCGCCAGTTCGGGCTCCGGGACCAGGCGCTCGGGGCACGTCAGCAACAGGAAATGGCGGCCGCTGCAGCGCGCCAGCAAGGTCATGCCGAGGCGGCTGGCGACGCCATGCCCCATTTGGGTCGTGCCGGAGCGCGAGAGCAGGAAGGGAATCGCCATCTGCGCCCCTTTGATCACCATTTCCGACGTCAGCCGTCCGGTGGTGTAAAAGACCTTGTCGGCGCCATCCACCCCATCCAGCCACATCTTGCCGGCAATGGCGTCGACCGCATTGTGGCGCCCCACGTCTTCCACGAAGTACAGCAGCTCGCCGTCGCGCGAGAACAGCGCGCAGCCGTGCACCGATCCGGCCTGCTTGTAGATCGATTGCAGGCCGCGCACGGTATCGACGATGCGGTACACGGCGCCCTGGCGCAGCCGCGCCGCGGGCGCCAGGACGATGTCGTCCACCTCTTCCATCAAGTCGCCGAACACCGAGCCCTGCCCGCAGCCGGTGGTGACCACCTTGCGCGCCGTGCGCCGTTCGATATCGGCCACGCCGCCGCGCGTTCTCACCGCCGCCGCGCCGACCGTCCAGTCGACGTGGACCGACACCACTTCCTCCAGCGAGCGTACCAGCCGCTGGTTACGCAAGTAGCCCAGCACCAGCGCTTCCGGCGCGCCGCCCAGCGTCATCAGGGTCACCAGCTCGCGCTTGTCCACGTACACCGTCAGCGGGCGCTCGGCGGGGATGTGGATCAGCGACCGGCGACCCTTTTCGTCGAGCGCTTCGACCTCCTGCGTCAACGGTACGCTGGCCTGTGTCATCTCCGGTAGTTTCATGCGCCTGCCGCCTCCATTGCCTTGCCGCCGCCAAAACTGGACTGGGCCTCGACTTCGCCGCCCAGCGTCACTTTCACCGCACAGTACTTGAATTCCGGAATCTTGCCAAACGGGTCGAGCGCCGGATTGGTCAGCTTGTTGATCGCCGCCTCGTAATAGCAGAACGGGACGAACACGGCGCCGCGCGGCGAGCTGTCGTCGGCGCGCGCGTACAGCGCGACTTGGCCGCGCCGCGAAGCCACGGTCACCACGTCGCCGGGCTGGCCGCCCAGCGCCGCCAGGTCGAGCGGGTGCACCAGCGCCACCGGATCCGGCTCGATCGCGTCCAGCACCGCCGTGCGGCGCGTCATGCTGCCGGTGTGCCAGTGTTCCAGCTGGCGGCCGGTGATCAGCACCATCGGGTAGTCGGCATCGGGCCGTTCGTTGGCGGGAATGATGTCGGCCGGTACGAAGCGCGCCCGGCCCGATTCGCGCGGGAAGGATTCGGTAAACACCACCGGCGTGCCCGGATCGCCTTCCGCATGGCAGGGATAGGTGACGGCATGATCACGCTCCAGGCGCTCCCACGTGATGCCGGCGATGCTGGGCATCACTTGCCGCATTTCGGCAAACACGTCGACCGCGCCGCCGTACTGCCAGTCCAGCCCCAGCCGCTGCGCGACCTGCTGGATGATCCACAAGTCCTGACGCGCTTCGCCCGGCGGCTGCAGCGCCTGACGGCCAAGCTGCACCAGCCGGTCGGTGTTGGTGAAGCTGCCGGTCTTTTCGGGGAAGGCGCTGGCGGGCAGGATCACGTCGGCCAGGTAAGCCGTCTCGGTAAGGAAGATGTCCTGCACCACCAGGTGTTCCAGCGCCGCCAGTGCCGCGCGCGCGTGGTTGGCGTCGGGGTCGGACATGGCGGGGTTCTCGCCCATGATGTACATGCCCTTGACCTGTCCGGCCAGGGCGGCATCCATCACTTCCACCACGGTCAGGCCGGGCTTGTCGTCCAGCGTGCCGGGCGCCAGGCCCCAGGCGCGTTCGAAGCGGGCCTGGGCGGCGGGCTCGGTCACGCGCTGGTAATCGGGGTACATCATGGGGATCAGCCCCGCGTCCGATGCGCCCTGCACATTGTTCTGGCCGCGCAGCGGGTGCAGGCCGGTGCCGGGACGACCGATCTGCCCGGTCATCAGCGACAGTGCGATCAGGCAGCGCGCATTGTCGGTGCCGTGCACGTGCTGCGAGATGCCCATGCCCCACAGGATCATCGATGCGCGGGACGTGGCGTACAGCCGCGCCACTTCGCGGATCGTGCCGGCCTCGATGCCGCACAGCGGCGCCATCGCTTCCGGGCTGTAGCCGGCCACATTTTCGGCCAAGGCTTCGTAGCCGGTGGTGCGGCTGTCAATGAAGGCCTGGTTGACCAGCCCTTCGGTCACGATCACGTGCATCATCGCATTCAGCAGCGCGACATCGGTGTCGGGCTTGAATTGCAGGAAGCGGTGGGCAATGCGCGACAGCTCCGAACGGCGCGGGTCGCACACCACCAGCCGGGTGCCCCGGCTCACGGCATTCTTGATCCAGGTCGCGGCGACCGGGTGGTTGACGGCCGGGTTGGCGCCGATCAGGAACACCACCTCGGCCTGCATCACGTCCTTCACCGGGTTCGAGACCCCCCCCGACCCGATCCCTTCCAGCAGTGCCGCCACCGACGAGGCGTGGCACAGCCGGGTGCAGTGGTCGACGTTGTTGCTGCCAAAGCCGGTGCGCACCAGTTTCTGGAACAGGTAGGCTTCCTCGTTGCTGCCCTTGGCCGAACCGAAACCGGCCAGGGCGCGCGGCCCGTGCGTGTCGCGGATCGCGGCCAGCTTGCCACCCGCCAGCGCCAGCGCTTCCTCCCAGCTCGCCTCGCGGAACACTTCATGCATCCGCTCCGGATCCATCGTGAAGCCGCCCGATTTCGGCGGCGCGTCGGCGCGCCGCACCAGCGGCCTGGTGAGCCGATGCGGGTGGTGGGCGTAGTCGAAGCCGTAACGCCCCTTCACGCACAGCCTGCCGCGGTTGGCCGGGCCGTCGCGGCCCTCGACGAACAGGATCCGGTTGTCCTTCACGTTGTAGGTCAGCTGGCAGCCAACCCCACAGTAAGGACAGACCGAATCGACGCGTTTGTCCGGCACCACCAGTGCCGCGCCGCGCGCCGGCATCAGGGCGCCGGTGGGACAAGCCTGCACGCATTCGCCGCAGGCGACACAGGTGGACGCGCCCATCGGGTCGTCCATGTCGAAGACGATCTTTTCGTGCTCGCCACGCCCGGCCAGGCCGATCACGTCGTTCATCTGTTCGTCGCGGCAGGCGCGCAGGCAGCGCGTGCACTGGATGCAGGCGTCGAGGTTGACGGCAATGGCGGCGTGCGACAGGTCGCGTGGCGGCTGGCCGCGGCTGGTGAAACGCGGTTTGCCGACCGCCAGCCGCGCCGCCCAGTGCTCAAGCTCATTGTGGCGCGTATGGCCCTGCTCCGGCATATCGGCCAGCAAGAGTTCCAGCACCATCTTTTGCGCCGCGCGTGCGCGCGGGCTGTCGGTATGCACCTTCATCCCTTGCGCCGGGAAGCGGCAGCAGGACGGTGCGAGCACGCGCTCGCCGTCGATCTCCACCATGCATGCGCGGCAATTGCCGGCGGCGGCCATGCCGTCCTTGTAGCACAGGTGCGGGACCTCGATGCCTTCACGGCGCGCCGCCTGCAGCAGCGTTTCGCCCGCCGCCGCCTGCACCGGGCGTCCGTTGAGTTCGAAGTCCACCATCACGACACCTCGTGCGGGAAGTACTTCAGGACACAGTCGACCGGATTGGGCGCCGCCTGGCCCAGGCCGCAGATCGATGCGTCACGCATGACTTGCGACAGTTCGCCCAGCAGGCCCGCATCCCATACCGCCTGTCCGAGCAGGCCGCTGGCCTTGGCGGTACCGGCGCGGCAAGGCGTGCATTGGCCGCACGATTCGTGGCGGAAGAAGCGCATCATATTGCTGGCGGCGCCGCGCGCGCTGTCCTGCTGCGACAACACGATGATGGCGGCCGAGCCGATGAAGCATCCATAGGGTTGCAGCGTGTCGAAGTCGAGGGGGATATCGTTCATGCTGGCGGGCAGGATGCCGCCGGATGCGCCGCCGGGCAGGTAGGCGTACAGTTGGTGGCCGTCCTGCATGCCGCCGCAGAATTCGTCAATCAATTCCTGCACCGTGATGCCGGCTGGCGCCAGCTTGACGCCGGGCTCCCTGACGCGGCCGGACACGGAAAAGGAGCGCAAGCCTTTGCGGCCACGCCGGCCCTGGCCGGCGAACCAGGCCGCCCCGCGCGCCAGGATTTCCGGCACCCAGTACAGCGTTTCGAAATTGTGCTCCAGTGTCGGCCGCCCGAACAGCCCCACCTGCGCGACGTAGGGCGGCCGCAGGCGCGGCATACCGCGCCTGCCTTCGATCGATTCGATCATGGCCGATTCCTCGCCGCAGATATACGCCCCCGCGCCGCGCCGCAGGTGGATGCGCGGCACCCCGGCGCCCAGCTGCGCGAATTCCCGCTGCAGCAGCGTGCGGCAATCGTGGTATTCGTCGCGCAGGTAGACGTAGATCTCGTCGATGCCCACGGCCCAGGCGGCAATCAGCATACCTTCGATGAACTGGCGCGGGTTGTGTTCGAGGTAGTAGCGGTCCTTGAAGGTGCCCGGTTCGCCCTCGTCGATGTTGACCGCCATCAGGCGCGGCCCCGGCTCATTGCGCACGATGCGCCACTTGCGGCCGGCCGGAAAGCCCGCCCCGCCCAAGCCGCGCAAGCCGGCATGCTCCAGTTCCGCGATCACCGCGTCCACCGTCCTGGCACCGGACAAACATTCGCCCAGCACCGTGAAGCCAAGCTCCGCATGGG
This sequence comes from uncultured Duganella sp., assembly GCA_946482335.1. The sequence continues at coordinate 15,285 of CAMLRG010000039.1, forward strand.
CCGTCGCGCCGGGGCTTGGCGCACCAGCCGCCCCCGTGGCCGCCGCGGCGATAGGCGCAGCGGCGATGGCCGCCGACACCCGCTCCTCACTGGCGGGCGCAACCGCCTGCTGGCCGACCAGCACCGCGGGCGCCTGGTCGCAGCGCCCGATGCACGACGCCGGCACCACCCTGACCTCCCGCCCCAGCAGCGCCGGCAAGCGCGCCAGCAGCGCCGCGCTGCCGGCCATTTCGCACGACAGGCCATCGCACACGCGCACCGTCACCGCGGGCGGCGCCAACGCGCCCTCGCGGACAATATCGAAATGATGGTAGAAGGAAGCGACCTCAAAGACTTCGACCTGCGCCAGCCGCAACTCGGCGGCCAGCGCGGCCAGGTGGGCCGCCGGCAGGCAGCCATAGGCATCCTGGATCAGGTGCAGAAACTCGATCAGCAAATCGCGCCTGCGCGGTGCATCGCCCAGCAAAGCCTGCACTTGCTGCAACGCAGCAGCATCGACTTGCCGGCCCTTGGGCCGCTGGCGTTTCCGTTCCCGGCTGGTATCGTGCACTGCAATAGGAATCATCGGCTGATCCATCCCGCAAAATGGCGCTTGCTTACCTCAGGGTATCATGCGTAGCCCTGCGGCGGAATATGTTAATTTCAACATAAGGATGCCACAGCGCGGAGGACAGCCGTGGAAAATTTGCAATCCCTGGCGTCCATGTTGGACTTGTACCAGCTCAGCTTGACGATCATCCTGGTGCTGCATGCGCTCAGCCTGGTGCCGCAGTGGCAACGCCAATACTTCAATGCGCGCCTGCTGCGCGTGGCGATGCTCGGGATGATGCTGGGGATCGGCCAGGGAGCGGTGATTGTCGCCGCCGTGGAATACAGCGCCATCGCACGCGGTGGCGGTGTCGCGCTGCTCGGCGCTGCCATCATCATGCATGCCTGGGTCGCGCTGCAGAACCTGTTCGCCAGCTATGCCTTCGTGCACTTGCACCGGCCCAGCGCCCTCATGGCTTACCGCATGCTGTGGGCCCAGCGCCCGCTCGGCTACCTGAGCGCCGCCCTGACCATCATGGCGGGCTTTACGCTGGCGTGATCAGTTGCGCCCGGCAGTGCCGCGCTCGCTCCACACGATGTCGTGATCGACCGAGTACAGCTGGCACGGCGCCGTGCTGGCCGCCTGGCACGCCGCCAGCGCTTTGTCATTGGTGTTCTCGCCCTCTTCCGCCCAGCCCCAGGAGCCGCTGGACGAAATGGCAAAGGCGCGCGGCGTCGCCTTCGTCAGGAATTCGCGATACTGCTCCCTGCCGCGCAGCGGCAGGTAAGGCACGGCATCCACGTCGTCCAGCGCCGCATAATGCGTGGCACGCTGGGCCGGCGGCTCCGCCACCGCAAAGACTTCACGCGTCGGCATGCCGAGCCCCCCCAGGAAGCGTTCCACTTCCGGCAGCCACACCGACGCGCCATCGCGGTTGCCCAGCAAACCGTGGGCGTCCTTCTTGAACGGCCCAAACGCCACCAGCTCCGCCTTGCCGCCCGCGGCCGTGAAGGCGGCATGCATGCGCGCCGCCAGCGCCGGCCCGAAATAGCTGTCGTTGGCGCCGTACATCCACATGCTCGGCAGCTTGTTGCGGCGGCCATAGTCGGCGAAGGCCTTGACCAGCGCCCGCTGCCAGTCGCAGCTGTCGCCGTGCACTTTCAAGCCGCCGGCAAAATTGATGATGCCGCGTACGCCCGGCAATTCCTGCGTGGCCGCCGCCACGCTGGCCAGGCCGCCGAAGGATTGTCCGGCCAGGACGATGCGTCCGCTGTCGACCCAAGGCAGGGACCGCGCATAGCGCACCACGTCGGCGATATCGCCGGCTTGCTCGTAGCCGTTGGCCGTCATGTTGCAGCCGTATTCGACGAACTTGCCGGTGGAATTCGCGAAACCGGTGCGCATCGGCACCATGACCGCATAGCCGCGCCGCACGAAGGCGGTGGCGAAGTAAATGAAGCGGTCGCGCGCCTGCATCTTCGGGTTGCCCGGCGCCTTGCCATGGTTGACGATCAGCAGCGGGAAAGGCCCCGGGCCGGGCGGGCGGAACACCGTGGTTTCCAGTTCCACGGTCTGGGCGCGGCCGGCCGGCACCATGATGATTTCTTCATTCAGGCGCGCGTCGAGCGCCGGCTCCCCCGCCTGCGACCAGGGCAGGCAGGCACAGGCCAGCAAGACAGCGGCGAGGCGGACGGCAAGGCGGTTGATGATGCTCTCCGGAAACGTGCGTGTGGGCAATGTCCACGATTTTTATGCGCACTGTCGAGGAAAGCAATCCCAAAAGATTAACGGTAGCAATTAATCCAGGCCGGACAGCATCGAACGCACCGAATCCAATACCTCATTGGCAAGTTCCGGGTCGTTGTTGTAGACATTGCGCGACACGGAAACCGCGCCGATCAGCGCTGCCATGATGGCCAGCGCCTTCGCGTCCCGCCCTTCCCCGGCCGGCAGCAGGCGGCCGACGAGATCGGCCATCTGGCGGAAGCCCGCCGTATAACCGGCGCCCACGCAGGCATCCTGGCGCGCCATTTCGCTGGCGGCCGCCGCCAGCGGGCAGCCGCCGGCCAGGTTGTCGCGCTGCTCCGGCGCCAGGTAGTAGCGGACCAGCTCATCCAGGGTCACGGGCCGCTCGGTCACCTTGTCGAAAGCGCTGCGGGTGCTGAACGCCATCGCTTCCGCCGCCAGCGCATCCTTGGAGGGGAAATGGGCATACAGCGCACCATGGGTCAAGCCGGCCTCCTTGCTGATTTCCGCCACGCCGACGCCATCGATGCCTTTTTCGCGGAACAGGCGCGCTGCCGTTTCCACCAATGCCTGGCGGTTCTCCGCCGCCTTTTCCCGGGTGATTTTCATGGCATCCTCCATAATCATTGCGATCGTCATCATACCATGTGTTGCGCAGCGTGCCCATTTTTTGGGCAGGCAGCGATATTTCCACACGGAATCAGTTACACTCCCCCCATGTCGATTTCTGCCCTCCAGGCCGGCCTGTCCGGCCTCCAAGCCAACCAGCAAGCGCTGGGCGTGGAAGCGCACAACGTCGCCAACCTGTCGACGCAAAACTTCCAGCCCCAGCAAGCGACCTTCCAGGAAACGCCGGGCGGGACCAGCGTCACCCTGTCCACTGCCGCGCGCAACCTGTCGGCAGCGGACCGCGTCGGCGGCGCACCGTCGGGCACCGACCCGGCCAGCGCCATCACCAACTCGCTGGTGTACAAGGCCGGCTTCGACCTGTCGGCCAAAGTCATCCAGGCCGCTGACGAGCGCATTGGCACACTCTTGGACATCAAGGCTTAACGTGCGTGCTTGACCGCGCTATGCTGTCATATGGGCAGCGTGGCGGAGGCTAGCATGGATGACATCGAACTCCCCTTGAAGGACCGGACGCAAGCCGCCGAACTGTTGGCTGACAAGTTGGCGCACCTGCGCGGCAGCCATCCGCTGATCCTGGCCATCCCCCGTGGCGCCGTACCGATGGGCCGCATCATTGCCGACCGCCTGCAAGGCGAGCTGGACGTGGTGCTGGTGCGCAAGATTCCCTCGGCCATCGATCCCGAACTGGCGGTGGGCGCCGTGGACGAGCACGGCAACCGCGAACTGGCCCCCTATTTCAACCGCACCCGCACCAGCATCGAATGGGTGGAACTGCAAACCCATGAGCAGGTGGAACTGATGCGGCGGCGCCGCGCATCGTATGGCGCCAAGCGGCCGCCAGCCGATCCGGCGGGACGCATCGTGGTCATCGTCGACGACGGCCTGGCCACCGGTTCCACCATGGCGGCGGCATTGCGCGCCACGCGCCTGCGCAACCCGCGGCAATTGCTGGCGGCGGTACCGGTGGCGGCACCGGACTCGCTGGACATGATCGCCCCTTTGGCCGATGGCATCGTGTACCTGGCGGCGCCGATGAATTTCATGTCCGTCAGCCGGCATTACCGCAGCTTCCCGCAGGTGCCGGAGGAGGAAGTGCTGCGCTTGCTCACGCTCGATTAGTGCGACCTGCCGAGGCTGGGTGTGCGACACTTCGCACCAAGGAGGCAGCAAACGCATGACCGGACACGATCCCCGCCAGCACGACCGCCGCGAAAACGACCGCGGGCAGCGGCGCCGTGCCGGCGATACGCCGCGCTACCTCGATCCCGGCGAAACCATCTTCACCCTGTGGGGACGGGTGCTGCTGGCGCGCTACAAGCGCTGGGCGGCGGCGGCCACGCGCCACATCATCCAGCGGCCATTGCACATTGGCGTGTCCGCCCGCATTTACCACCCCGAACCCGGCGCCACGGGCTTGCGCAGCAAGAACCTGCAATACCTGGAAGAGTCGGTGGCGCAGTGGGTGATGTCGCGCGACGTGCTGGTGTTCATGATTCCCACCGTGAACACGTCCGGCCTGCTGCACCCATCCAATATCCGCCTGCGCGACTACGCCAGACACCTCGATGGCCTGGTGCTGCAAGGCGGCGCCGACGTGTCGCCGCATAGTTATGCCGAGGCGCCCACCAAGCCCGAATGGAGCGGCGACCGCGCGCGCGATATGTACGAGCTGGAACTGCTGCATGAATTCGTCGAAGCGGGCAAGCCGGTGCTGGGCATTTGCCGCGGCTGCCAATTGCTCAATGTGGCCTTCGGCGGCACGCTGTTCCAGGATATTGCCACCGACGTGCCGGACGCGCATCCGCACGTGTCGGACGAGTATGACCGGCACCGGCATGAGATCACCTTCCCGCCCGGCTCTTCGCTGCCGGCCATGGTGAAGGGGCCGCAGCGCGCGCTGGTGAATTCCATCCACCACCAGGCGGTCAAGACATTGGGCAAGGATATGCAGGTGGAGGCGCTGTCCTATCCGGACAATATGATCGAAGCGATCCGCTACCAGCGCGCACCCTTCGTCATGGGCTTGCAATGGCACCCGGAATTCCACCGCTCGGGCGGCGTCGAACTGCTCGACTGCACCGGCATCCTCGACAGCTTCCTGCGCGCGGCGCGCGAGACGCGCTTTTAGCCCCCTCAGGGTTTGGCGTAGAACACCAGCGAGCTGCCCAGGGTCAGGGCTTCTTCGATGTGGGCGTGGAGATCCTTGAACGGCGCCTTTTCCAGCATGTCGGTCTGCAGGACGCTGAAGGCATCCATCGCCACGTCTTCGAAGCCGAACTTGGCGCATTCGATGATGGCCGTATCCCACAGCGCCTCGCTGCCTTCCTGCAGCAGGAACAGCATGCACTTGTGCAGCGCATGCTCTTGCGGATGCGCGTACTCATACACCGGCTTGCCTTCGAAAATGCCTTCGAAGGTGTAAATCCCCAGGACACTGTTATCGCTCATGAGCTGTTCTGATTAACTGGTTGAATCCCGCCGGCAAGCGGGGCGTGCCTGATTATACAGCGGACCTGCGCCGCTCCCATGCCCCGAACAGGCGCCAGAAAACAGCCGTGATCAGGGCCAGCGCAGCCGCCAGCACCGCAAGGGTGCGCCAGGAATACAGCACTTCGGCCGTTACCAGCGGCGGCAGGTAGATCAGGAGCTGGTCCTGGCGGTGCATGTGGAGCGGCAGGCCCGGCGCCAGGTAGCTTTCGGCCAGGACCGGCCCGGCAGCGCCACTGGCGAGCTTGCGCATCCCGGCATGAACGCGTCGCGCCCAGCCGGCATCGAATTCCGGCATGCCATGGGCGCCGAAAAACCGGTAGCCCTGGCCCGTCGCTGCCAGCAGCTTGCCGACTTCTTCGGCGTACACGCCAGTGTCGCTGCCGGGCAGGAAAGCTACCAGGCCGCCCAGGTGCTGGTAGAGCAAGTCACCGGTGAATACATAGCGGCGTTCGCGGTCGATGAAGGTTGCCGATTCCTGCGCATGGCCTGGCGTGGAACGGACTTCAATGGCGCGGCCGCCCAGGTCGACCTTTTCGCCTTGCGCTATCCAGCGCTGGATGCGCAGGTCGCGCGCGCCGGTCAGGGACTCGGTGGCGGCGATCCGCAGCTTGCCGCCTTGCGCCCGGGATTGCAGATGGGCGGTCTTGAGCAGCAAGGCGCCTTCAAAGGAGTCGAGGTCGCCGGTGTGGTCGAAATGGAAGTGCGAGAGCGCCAGCAAGACGGGCTTGCCGGTCAGGCTTTCGGCCAATGCCCGCATCGAACGGATGCCGGCCGGCCGCTCGCCCGAGCCCGCGTCGATCAGCAGCGCACGGTCGCTGCCGGCCAGCAGGTACGCGGCGTTGTATTGCGAGGACTTCGGCTCGCCGATGATGAAGGTGCTGTCGTCGATCGCCTCCACGGCGTACCAGTCGTCGACATAGCGCGCCCGGTCGCTCCACAGTTGGCCGGAGCGGATGTCGCCGAAGACCTGGTCGCTGGCGTATGGCGTTTTCGCAAGCCACGAGGCTGTGAGCAGCATCGCCAGCAGGAGAAGGATCGTGGCGATGACGGCGCGCATCAGGGCGCGGGATGTGGCTGGCACGGCGGGCATGGGGGAAACCTGGTATTAAAAAATTGGCAATTGTACCCGGGTGCCCGCAATGGTGCCGACGGGGGCCGCCGGCGGCGGTGGCTGGCGGCGAAACCGCCGCCGGCCGGTTGCAGTCAATTGCCGCGGAAGCGGGAGATGGCGGCATCGACCACGCCCTCGACGCTGCCGGAGGCGTCGAATTCGGCCCGCAGGTAATGCGCGTCGCTGCCCATGTGCGTGACCTGCATCAGGTGGTTGAGCGCAGCGCTGCCGCCGAGAGCTTCGGCATGCAGGTCCATGCGCCGCAGGGTGGTCAGGATGTCTTCGCGCAGCGACAGGCTTTCGTAGGTCTTCGGGTGCACCACCGTGCCATCCAGGCCGAAACGGCAAGCCTGGAAGCGGTTGTAGTTGTAGACCAGGTAGTCGTCTTCGGCCGGCGGGGCCTCCTTGCGCTCCAACAGGTAGGAGCATAAGGCCTGCAGGTAGCAGGCCAATGCCGCGGCGCGCTCCACCGTCAGCGGCGTGTCGCAGACGCGCAGCTCGATGGTGCCGTATTCGGGCTTGGGGCGGATATCCCAGTAAAAGTCCTTCATGGACTTGATCACGCCCGTGTGCTCCATCTTGGAGAAGAACTCGTGTTCGAACTGCTCCCACTTCAGGATGAAGGGCGCGCGGCCGCTCATGGGGAAGGCGAACACGCTGTTCAGGCGCGCGGAATTGAACAGGGTATCGTTGCCCTGCACGTAGGGCGAGGAAGCCGACAGCGCGATGAAGTGCGGCACGTAGCGGCTCAGCGCATGCAGCAGGTAGAGCGCGTCGTCGCCGCTGCTGCAGCCGATATGCACGTGCTGGCCGAAGATGGTGAACTGCTTGGCCAGGTAGCCATACAGCGCCGACACTTCCTTGAAGCGCGGCTTGGAAAAGATCTTGCGTTCCGACCAGCGCTGGAACGGGTGGGTGCCGCCGCCGCAAATGCCGATGTTCAGCGTGTCGGCCGCGCGCACCAGCGTATCGCGCGTCTCGCGCAGCTGGGCCAGCAGTTCGCCGTGCCGGGTATGCACGTCGCTGTTAATCTCGATCATGCTTTCGGTGATCTCCGGCGTCACATGGCCGGGGAATGGCTTGCGCGCCAGCAGGTGCAGCAAGTCCGGGCTCGATGCCGTCAGGTCGAAGTCCGACAGGCTGACCAGCTGCAGCTCCAGCTCGACGCCCATGGTCAGCGGTTGCGACGACTTGAATTCTTCCAACGGCATATCAGCCCTCCTCTTTTGCCGTTTCGCGCGCCTTGATCAGCGCGCGCTGCGTGATGATCGGCCCCAGCACTTCCATGAACAAGGTCATGGCGGCCAGCGCGGCCAGCTCATCGACCAGCACGATCCCCATATAGCGCGTCTGCTCCAGCAGCAGGATGGCGAACACCGACATCGGCGACAGTGCCACCCCGATCAGCGCGCCCTTGCGCCAGGAAATGCCGGCGACGTGCGAAAACAGCGCCACCGCAATGGTTTTGGTGGCAAAGCGCACGATCAGCAGCAACAGCCCCAGCGTGGCGCCGAACACCACGCGCTGCCAGTCCAGCGTGGACACCGCAAACAGGAACAGCAGCACCGTCAACAGTTCGCCGATGGCGCCGAAATTGCGCTGGGTGCGCGTGAACGTCACGCGGCGGTGGCGCGCCATCAGGCCGAAGGTCAGCGTTGCCAGCACCGGCGACAGGTCGGCCGCCTGGGTGATCGACACCAGCAGCACCACCACCATGGCAAAGGCCACGGTGCCGTCGCGCGCCAGCGTGCCAAGGCTGCGCAGCAGGGCCGGCGTCAACATGCCGGCCACCGCGCCCAGCACGGCCGAAGCGAGCAGCTCGATCACGCTGCGCGAGACGGCCTGCGTCAGGCTGCCCGAAGTCTGGAACACCCAGAAGCCCACCACCACCTTGAACACGAACAGCACCAGCACGCAGTTCATCGCCACCAGGTGCAGCAAGCGTTCCGTCACCTGGCCCGAACTGCGCTCTTCGTTGATCACGCGCAGCACGCCGGCCGGCGAAGTCGACATGGCGAGCGATGCCAGCAGCAGTGCCGTCAATGGCGGCATACCTTGCCAATGCGCGATGAAATACACGGCGCCAAACGTGAGCGCCGATTCCGCCAGGCCGCTGACGGCAATCCACGGATTGACCCGCAGCCAGCGCAAGTTGATGCGGTAACCGAATTCGAACAGGATCAGGCCGAACGCGATATTGGCCAGCAGCGTTACCTGGCTGCTGCCGTCCGGCACGAGAAGTTCGGGCATTGCCTGCGCCAGCAGGAAGCCCACCAAGCCGTACACACTGATGCGCGGCAGATTGCTCCATCGATGGACAAACTCGCCCGCAAGCCATGCCAGCAGCATGGCGCAAGGCCAGGCGAGTTCGTCAGAGATGACTAACAAATCGGTCATAGACGTACCTCCAAGCCCGTACTATATTGCATCCATGAAAAACGCGTCACACGAATCTTGGTTACAATGCCACGCATGGACATGATCAGCGAACACGTTTGCCACGGTGGAGTCCAGCGCTTCTACCGTCACGAGTCGGAGGCAGTCGGCTTGCCGATGCGGTTTTCCATCTTCATCCCGCCGCAAGCGGCGCAAGGCCCCTTGCCCGCCCTGTTCTATCTCGCGGGCCTGACGTGCACTGAAGAGACCTTCAGCATCAAGGCCGGCGCGCAGCAGCATGCGGCGCGCGAAGGCCTGGTACTGATCGCGCCCGATACCAGCCCGCGCGGCGCGGGCATCGAAGGCGAAACGGCCAGCTGGGATTTCGGCGAAGGCGCGGGCTTCTACCTCGACGCGACGCAAGCGCCATGGTCGCAGCATTACCGCATGGAGAGTTATATCCACGAGCTGCGCAAGCTGGTCATCGACGAACTGCCGGTCGACGCGCAGCGCATCGGCATCTTCGGTCATTCGATGGGCGGGCATGGCGCGCTGACGCTGGCATTGCGCCGGCCGGATCTGTTCCGCAGCGTGTCCGCCTTCGCGCCGATCGCGGCGCCGACCCGTTGCCCATGGGGCCACAAGGCGTTCAATGGCTATCTCGGCCCCGACCAGGCGGCGTGGCTGGCGCATGATGCCAGCGCGCTGATGGCGGCGCAGGATGAAGCGCCCTTCCCCAACGGCATCCTGATCGACCAGGGCCTGGCCGACAAATTCCTGGAGGAGCAGTTATATCCGGGAGTGTTCGAGGATGCGTGCCGCGCCGCCGGACAGCCCCTGGAGCTGCGCCGGCACGCGGGCTACGATCATGGCTACTACTTCATCTCGAGCTTCATTGCCGACCATGTGGCGTTCCACAGCCGGCGACTGAAGGAAATTACTTCGTGAGGACGCGGCGGATGGTGTCCGCCAATTCTTCCGCGACGAACTTGGCCACATAGGCGTCGGCGCCGACGCCCTTGACGTGGTCTTCGTTGGTCTTGCCCGACAGCGAGGAATGGATCACCACCGGGATCTTGGCAAAGCGGGCATCCTGCTTCACCAGTCGGGTCAGCGTGAAGCCATCCATCTCCGGCATTTCCAGGTCGGTCAGCACCAGGGCCACGCGGTCTTCCACGTTGATGCCTTCGGCCTTGCAGCCATCGGCGATGTGGTTCAGCTTATCCCAGGCTTCCTTGCCGGTCTTCAGCATCACGTAGGGCGCGTTCATCGCTTCCAGGCCGCGCTCGATCAGGTTGCGCGCCACCACGGAATCGTCGGCCGCCAGGATGAAGGTGCCTGGCTTCAGCGGCAGCTTGCCGATGGTCGCTTCGTCGATGTCCTTATGGTCGCTCGGGGTCAGGTTGCGCAGGATGGTTTCCACGTCCAGCACCTGCGCCAGGCGGGTGTTCTGCACGTCGCCATCGACGCGCGCGATGGAGGTCACCATGCCGCCGCCGTGGCTGCCTTCCGCGCTCAGCACCTGGCTCCAGTCCAGGCGCACGATCTCGTCCACCGACTCCACGGCGAACGCTTGCGTGGTGCGGGCGAATTCGGTCACCAGCATGATGTTCAGGCCCGTCTTGGGCTTGACGCCGACGATGCCGGGCAAGTCCATCACGGGAATGATCTGGCCGCGCAGGTTGACCACGCCCAGCATGTGCGGCTCCGAGCCCGCGACGGCGGTCACCGTCGGCATCGCCACGATCTCGCGGATCTTGAAGACGTTGATGCCGTACAGTTCGGAGTTGCCGCTGGTGCTGTCGACGCCGAGGCGGAACAGCAGCAACTCAAACTTGTTGGAGTTGGTCAGGTTACTGCGCTCGTCAACTTCTTGTTGAACGGAATTCATCTATCGCTCCAATCTTCTTGAACAGGCATTCCAGTTGGTATGGAATGTTTCAGCAGTATACCGGCCTTTGTTTGACAACCGCGAGCGATGAGGGGCAGAAACAACAAAAAAGGACGCCCTTGGGCGTCCTTCCTGGAATTCTGGAGCGGGAAAAGGGTCTCGAACCCTCGACCTCAACCTTGGCAAGGTTGCGCTCTACCAACTGAGCTATTCCCGCTTGGGAGGCGTGATTATGACAGGCGCTATCCGGACTGACAAGTAGTTTTTCAATTGCTACCGACGTTGCCCCTATAATGCCCGCATGGATTCTATCGAGATAGTGTTGGCCATGCTGCTGGCGGTGATCGCCAGCGCCTACCTGAAGCGGATGCTGCCTGCCGGCCTTCCCCTCCCCCTGGTCCAGATCGGCCTGGGCGCGGGCATCGCGGCATGGTCCGGCCACGGTATCCAGCTCGACCCCGAACTGTTCTTCCTGCTGTTCATCCCGCCCTTGCTGTTCCTCGATGGCTGGCGCATCCCGAACACGGGCTTGTTGCGCGACCGCGTAGTGATCCTGGAACTGGCCCTGGGGCTGGTGATTTTCACCGTGCTGGGCGCGGGCTATTTCATCCACTGGATGATTCCCGCCATGCCGCTGCCGGTGGCCTTCGCGCTGGCGGCCATCCTGTCGCCTACCGACCCGATCGCAGTCGCCTCGATCGCGTCGCGTGCGCCGATCCCCAAGCGCCTGATGCACATCCTGGAAGGCGAAGCGCTGCTGAACGATGCCAGTGGCCTGGTGTGCTTCCGTTTCGCCGTGGCGGCGGCGCTGACCGGCAGCTTCTCGCTGACCGGCGCATCGCTCACCTTCGTCTGGCTGGCAGCGGCCGGCATCGCCGCCGGGGTCGGCGTGACCCTGGCCGTGGCATGGCTGCAGGGCCGGCTCACGGCACGCTATGGCGAGCCGTCCGGTTCGCCCATCCTGGTCAGCCTGCTGATCCCTTTCGGCGCCTACCTGGTGGCGGAACGCATGCATGCGTCCGGCATCCTGGCGGCGGTGTCGGCCGGCATCACCATGAGCTATGTGGAGCTGGGCGGCCAGGCGCTGGCCGCCACCCGCATCCAGCGCACCGCCGTGTGGGACACGGTGCAATTCACCTTGAACGGCGTGATGTTCGTGCTGCTGGGCGAGCAATTGCCCGACATCCTGCGCGGCGCCAGCGAGTCGCTGGAGCAGAGCGGCCACCTGAATCCGTGGTGGCTGGTGCTGTATGCCTTCGCCATCAGCTTCGGCCTGATTGCGCTGCGCTTCGTGTGGGTATGGGCCACGCTGCGGGTGACGCTGTACCGGCGCGCCTGGCGGGCGCGCGGCAGCGCGGCGGCAGGCAAGCCGCACTGGCGGCTGCTGCTGGCGACGGCCCTGGCCGGCGCGCGCGGCGCCATCACGCTGGCCGGCGTGCTGACCTTGCCCCTCACGATGCCGGACGGCGCACCCTTCCCGGCGCGCGACCTGACCATCCTGCTGGCCAGTTCGGTGATCCTGATTTCCCTGCTGGCCGCCAGCGTCGGCTTGCCGCGCCTGCTGGGCGGCATGCACTTCCCGGAAGAGCCGGCCGATCGCCAGCAGGAAGACATGGCGCGGCGCCAGGCCGCGGCGGCGGCCATCGCCGCGATCGAGCGCGCCGAGCTGGCCCTGGCCGAAGGCCATCATCCTGACGTGCTGCCCCAGGCTGCGGCGCGGGTGATCGCGCTATACGAGCACCGCCTGAACGTGGCCTGGTCGGCGGAGGACCGGAACAAGGAACACTTCCGCCAGCTGGACCGCGCCGAGCGCGATTTGCGCCTGGCGGCCATGCAGGCCGAACGCCAGGCGATTTTCGAACTGGCGCGCCACCACCACATTTCCGACGAAACGGCGCGCAAGCTGGTGCGCGAAATCGATCTCGTCGAAGCGCGGCACCAGAAGAAATGAACCGGCGCGCCATCCTTTCCCTGGCCGTGGCCTGGCTGCTGTTCTGGGCCCTGATGGTGGCGACGGCGGTGCAGGACTTCCTGCGCCATGATGAGGGGCCGCTGTGGCAGCCTTTCCTGTGGGAGTCTTCGTCGATGGCGGTGGCCACGCTGCTGCTGGCCATGCAGCGGCTGGGCACGCGGCGCTACGACGGGCTGCTGGCGACGCCGGCGCGCTGGTTCGCGCGCCAGGCGCTCTGGCTGCCGGTGTGGTGGGCCTTGTTTACGCCGCTGGCGTTCGGCATCCGCCACGGTGTGTATGCCTTGCTTGGACTGAGCTACGATCACGAGCCTTGGGCTGCGACCTTCCTTTACGAGAACGTGAAGATCTCGATCTTCGCGGTCATTTTCACCCTGATCGCCTTCGGCGTACTGTCCTTTCGCGCGGCAGAGCAAGCCAATGCCCAATTGCGCACGGCCCAGCTGTACCAGCTGACGCAGCAGATGCAGCCGCACTTCCTGTTCAATGCGCTGAATACCATTTCGTCGCTGATGCACTCGGACGTGGAGCGCGCCGATGCCACCCTGGTACAGCTGGCCGAGGTGCTGCGTGCCACCCTGGACGTCAGCGGGCAGCAGCAGGCGCCTTTGCCGACCGAACTGCGCCTGCTGCGCGGCTATGCGCGGCTGATGGAGGAGCGCTTCGCCGACCGCGTGCACATTGCGTGGGAGATCGATGCAACTTGCGGCGACTGCCTGGTGCCGGTGATGAGCATGCAGCCCTTGCTGGAGAACGTGTTCAAGCACACCGTCGAGCGGCGGCGCGGCGTGACGCACATCGCCATCAGCGCCCGGCGCGACGGCGACGGCTTGCTGCTTGCGGTCAGCGACGACGCGGGCCGTCTGGCCCCGGCGCAGCCGGCGGACACGGCAGGCGCCTCGGGCGCCGCCGGGCCGGCAGCCACCACGAGCGGCATCGGCATACGCAATTTGCGCGAGCGGCTGCAAGCGTTGTACGGTGACCGCGCCAGCCTGCAGCTGGTGCAGCTGGAGCCGGTGGGCGTGCGCGCGGAAATGAGGCTGCCATGCGTATCCTGATCGTCGACGACGAACGGCCCGCGCGCGACAAGCTGCGCCGCATGCTGGCCCAGGAGGCCGGCGTGACTGCTATCGAAGAAGCGCGCGACGGCGTGGAAGCCTTGGAAAAAGTCGACAGTTTCGGCCCGGATGCCATCTTCCTCGACGTGCAGATGCCCGAGGTCAGCGGGCTGGAAGTCGCCGCTTCCCTGCCCCAGCCCGGGCCGCTGGTGGTCTTCGCCACCGCCTTCGACGCATACGCGGTGCCGGCCTTCGACGCCAACGCGATCGACTACCTGCTCAAGCCGTTCGATGCCAGCCGCCTGCAGCGTGCCATGCACCGCCTGCGCGAGCGTCTGGCGATGCGGCAGGAGCCTGCGCCGCTGGGCCGGCCCGCCGCAACCGCCGTGCCGCCCGGGGCGCCGCTACGGCAACTGCTGGTCACCGAGCGCGGCGGCACACGCGTAGTGCCGGTCGCCGACATCCAATGGATCGAGACCGCCGACAATTATGTCGCACTGCATACTGCCCAGGGCGCCCCGCTGCTGCGCCAGACGCTCACCGACCTGCTGTGCAACCTGGGCGATGGCTTCGTGCGTTGCCACCGCCGCGCCGCCGTCCGGCTGTCGCTGGTGGAGAAGATCGACCAGCGCGGCCAACTGGTGCTTCGCGACGGCGCCCTGGTGCCACTCGGCCGCAACTTCAAGGCCGACGTCGTGCACGCATTGGCGCGTCGGGTCACTTGACCGGCAAGCTCTCCGCTGCCACATCCAGCTGCAGCGCGACAATCGTGTCCATTTCATTGCGCGCCGCGGGCGCCACGGACAGCTCGGTGCCGTGTGCGGTCTGCGCGAAGCGCGCCGCGCCGCCGCCCAGCACGGACGCCTTCACGATCCTGGCCGGAATGGCGGGCAACACCAGTTTGTCCCCCGGCCATTGCAGGACGTGCACATAGATGGTCTTGCCCTGGCGCGTGGACGCGCCATACTCGCCCGGCAGGAAAGGCCCGCCGCGCGTGCCGTAGATGCTCTCGCCGTATTTGCCCAGCCAGGCGCCGATTTCGCGCAGGCGGGCTGCTTGCGCGGGGTCGATGCGCCCGTTGCGGTCCGGGCCGACGTTCAGCAACAGGTTGCCGTCGCGCCCCGCCACCTTGGCCAGCAGCTGGATGTAATGCTTGAGCGGCTTGGGCTGCATGTTCGGCTGGTAGCCCCAGGCACCGGCGATGGTCGTGCACAGCTCCCACGGGTGCTGGTTGTCGAAGTCGCCCAACGCGCCGTCGCCTTCGCGCGAGTGGAAGTCTTCCTGCATGTCGGCGCGGCCGTTGTAGATTGCCTGCGGCTGCAGGCGTCGCAGCATGGCGTTCACCTTGTCGTGCTGCCAGCTGAAGCCGCCCTTGTAATGCTCGCCCGCCGGACGTTTCGCCCATTGCGCGATTTTCCAGTCGCCACCGAAGCTGAGCCAGTCGGTTTCGCCGCCGTCGAACCACAACAGGTCGATCTTGCCGTAATTGCTCAACAGCTTTTCCATCTGCCGATGGTACTGCTCACGCATCGCCTCCGCGCTGTCGCGCTGCAGGTCCGGCATCACGTAGCCCGGGAAGCGCCAGTCCAGCGGCGAGTAATACAGGCCCACGCCCATGCCCGCCTGGCGCGCCGCCTTGACATAGTCCGCCACGAAGTCGCGCTTGGCGGCCGTGTTCACGCTGGTGTAAGGGTTCGCCCCATCGTCGAACATGGCAAAACCATCGTGATGACGGGACGTGAACACCATGTACTTCATGCCGGCCGCTTTCGCCAGCTCGGCCCAGCCATCGGGATTGAAGCCGGCCGGATTGAACTCGTTGGCCAGTTTCGCATATTCGCGCGTGGGGATCTGCTCGTCCCATTGCACCCATTCGCCCCGGCCGGGGATGGCGTACAGGCCCCAGTGGATGAACATGCCGAAGCGCGCCTTGCGCCACCAATCGATACGCGTTGCTTGCTCCTTCTCCGCGACGGCCTGGCTGCCGCCTTGCGCAAACGATGCCGTGGGAAACATCCAGGCTGCCGTCAACGACAACAGGGCCGCGCCCGCAAGCAGGCCAGGTATGCGTTTCAACATCTTCATCTCTCCAGATTCAAACAATCTTCAGGGCGAATGCATAAGGCAGTGCGGGTGCGCTGCCGGGAAGCGTCACTTGCAAGCCATCTGCGGCCTGCTTGAAAGCCAATGCCTGCCCATTGCCCACCAATTCGACGCGGGACACATTCTTCTTCAGGTAACCGCCGCCGGCGCGCATGGACCTGATCAGGACCTTCCCTTCCGCCGGCCACCCCATGACGAAAGCGTAGACCGCGCCATCCTTGGCGGTAAAGCGGATATCCGCGGACGTGAAGGGTTTGTTCTTTCCCTCATTGAAGCCTTGGAAAGACAGGGGGGCGGCCGACGCCATTACCGGCCCTTCGCCGAACACTGCCCATGGTGTGCTGTCGTAAATGCCGTCGCTGTTCACCGACATCCAGCGCCCGATTTCCTCGACAATGGCGCGCTCCTGCTGGTCGATCGTCCCGTTGCCGCGCACCGGCACATTCAGCAGCAGGTTGCCGTTCTTGCTGACCACGTCGATCAGCGTATGCACGACAGTCTTGGCACTCTTATAGCCCTTGCCTGCGTAGATCCGCTGGTCATAATGCCAGCCACCGATGCAGGTGCAGGTTTGCCACGGCAGCGGTTCAATCTCATTGCTCTGGCCGCGCTCGATGTCCCACACCATGCACTTGCGCTGTTGCGCATTCAGGATCTTGCCATTGATGACGGCCTCGTTGCGCCCATGCCGCGCAATGCTGCGGTTGTACATATGCGCCGCGATGCGAAGACCCGCCGCGCTGGCCGGCCACAGCGGCAGGGCGGTATCGTCGAAATAGACCAGGTCCGGGTCATACCGGTTGATCAGGTCGATCGTCCTGTCCTGGAATTTCGCGCAGTATTCGCTGGACGGGGTGGCAGCGCCATTGCCCCAATCCCATTGCCGGTGGATGAAGCCATTGTCGGCGCTGTTCTGGCTCAGCGCATGGTCCTGGGCGTAGAGCTCCTGCGGGTCCATGCCTTCCCACCATTTCCCCTTGCCATCCGCCTTGGTCAAGGTACCGTCGTAGCGGACGCCGGCCAGCGGGCCGGCTTTGTCCGCGCGTTGCGCCACTTCGTACCAGGTCCAGGCATGGGTCGCGTGGACGCTGACACCGAACCGCAGGCCGTGCTTGCGCGCTGCCTGGCTCCAACCGGCGATCAGGTCGCGCTTGGGGCCGATGCGCGTGCTATTCCAGGCCGGCTGGTACTTGCTGTCGTAAAGGTCCATGTTGTCGTGGTGATTCGCCATGGCGACAAAGTACCTGGCGCCCGCCTTCTTATACAGCGCAACCAGTTCATCGGGATCCCACTGGTCCGCCTTCCATTGCTGGATGACGTCCTTGAAGCCGAATTCGGAAGGATGGCCATACTTCTGCAGGTGATGCCGATAGGCGTCGCTGCCCTCGACATACATAAAGCGTGCATACCAGTCGCCGAATTCCGCTTGGCACTGCGGCCCCCAGTGGGCCCACAGGCCGAACTTCGCTTTGCGGAACCATTCCGGCGTTTCATATGCCGCGAGGGAATTCCAGTCGGCGCTGAAGGGGCCGGCAGCCAACGGTTCGCGCCCGCCTGCTTGCGCCAGTTCGGCAGCACCCGCATATCCGGCCAACGCAAGGGCTGGCGCGCCGGCAGCCAATTGTTTCAGAAGTAGACGGCGTTTCATCAATGGTCTCCTTTTTTTTCGCCAGATTGTACGATATATATTCAGCACAACGCATTGCGTTTTTGCGCGAAAGGTATTCCAAAAATGTCGTTCGTCCCAGCCAGGCGCCGTTCGCCACCCGGTGCTGGCCTGGCAGCGGGTGGCCCCCTAAGCTGGGTGCATCCCAACCCGCTGTCCTGAACATCATGCAAAACCAACGCCTCTACTTCCTCGACTGGCTGCGCATCGCCGCCTTCTTCCTGCTGGTTCTATACCATACCGGCATGTATTACGTGACCTGGGACTGGCACGTCAAGGCGCCGCACCCGAGCGACGCCATCGAGCCCTTCATGATGCTGTCCTCGCCCTGGCGCATGTCGCTGCTGTTCCTGATCGGCGGCGCCGCGGCAGCCTTCCTGCTCGACAAGCAGGGCCGGGCGGGACTGGCCAAGGAGCGCAGCAAGCGCCTGCTGCTGCCGCTCATCTTCGGCATGTTCGTCATCGTGCCGCCGCAAGCCTATTTCGAAGTGGTATCCGACGTGGCCTACCAGGGCAGCTATCTCGATTTCATGCAGCTGTATGTTCGCGCCTACGACGGTTTCTGCGACCACAATGGCTGCCTCGACCTGCCGACCTGGAACCACTTGTGGTTCCTGCCTTACCTGTGGGTGTATACCCTGCTGCTGGCTGCCATCGGCAGCCGGCGGCTGCAGGCCGCCGGCGCCTGGCTGATGCGCCAGCTGCAAGGCTGGAAGCTGTTCGTGCTGCCGGTC
>CAMLRG010000040.1 GCA_946482335.1 uncultured Duganella sp.
ACCCCTTGGTTCGTAGCCAAGTACTCTATCCAGCTGAGCTACAGCCGCAAAAACTTCATTATAACAGTCAGTTATGCATACTACCAACTTCCTGCTTTCCCCTTCGCCCGACAGCGGCGGGGCCCTACAAATACTGCAAATTCTGGCGCGGCTGGCAGGAATCGAACCCACGACCCCTTGGTTCGTAGCCAAGTACTCTATCCAGCTGAGCTACAGCCGCTTAAGAAGCAGGATTATAGCGCATGAATTTCGTTTTGGAAAGCTTACAAGCTGCTTAACTTTCCGAGGCGAAACCAGCATTTCCGGCTCTTTCCTGCCCGGTCTCCCGTGCAAGGAGGCAGAATTATAAGGGGATGAAAGTGTCTTGTCCAGCCTGCCACGACACTTTCTTTTAATTGCCGTAAAGACACTATTACTTCATTCATGAAACGTATGTCTCTCATCATGAATGGAAATTGGATCTTTATGCCGCGATGCAGCATCATTCAACTGTCTCCTCTATTCTCCTCCAAGAAAATAGAACTCGGGCCCGCAAATTTGGCGGGCCTTTTTTTTTGCGCACCTTGGTGTAGCATTGCCTACATTGACATCCAGGCATCGGTAGCGACATGGCGCAAATGGCAGGTGAAAGCACGGCAACCCACGACTGGTCGCGCTGCGACCTGGGGCCGCCCGAGGATTGGCCGCATGCCTTGCGCCTGGGCGTGGACATCATGCTCAACACCCCGTTGCCGATGTTGCTCATGTGGAGCCGGCGCCAGGTCATGCTCTTCAACCAGGCGTATGCCTGCAACGTGGCCAGCGCCAGCGCCAACCCGCCGGGGGGCACGGTGCCGGCGATCCCCCCATCCGCCTGGAGCTGGAATCCGCAAGCGATCGAACAGGCCTGGGCCGGCCAAAGCCTGGTGTTCCCGCGCCAGTCCCTGAAACTGTGGCGCGACGGCCATTTGGCCGAATCGGCCTTCGACCTGCATTACACCCCGCTGCGCGGCGCCGACGGCGCCGTGGCCGGCATCCTGTGCACCCTGGCGCCAGCCAGTGCCGCCGCCCTGCCCGCAGCGGCCGATGCCGGCCACTGGCGCATCCTGGTGGTGGAAGATAACCAGGATGCGCAATACCTGGTATGCGAAATGCTGCGCGCTTTCGGCCACCAGGTCAGCGCGGTGGCCAACGGCGAAGCCGCACTGGAATTGCTGGCCGGCGCAGACTTCGACGTCCTGTTCAGCGACGTCAGCCTGCCGGGCATGAGCGGGGTCGAACTGGGACGCCTCGCCCTGCAACGCCAGCCCCGGTTGCGCATCGTGTTCGCTTCCGGCTACAGCCAGTCCCTGACCAGCCAGCTGGATTTCCCCGCCGTGTCGATGCAGAAACCCTACGACATCGAGCAATTGCAAAAAGTATTGCAAGACCTGCACTAGGCAATAGTGCGGCAGCAAGAACGTTGGTAACGCTACAATCGACCGTTATGAGTCCCGATCCCCGCACGCACAACGTACTGGATAGCATGGGTGACGGCTTCGCCGTCATCGCGAGGGATTGGACTGTCCAATATCTGAACCCCAAGGCCGCCGACATGCTGTTGCCGCCGGGCGCCGGCAGCGATGCGCGCGGCCAGTCGCTGTGGTCGGCCTTCCCCGCGCTGGCCGGCGGGGCCCTGGAAGCGCCGCTGCGCCGCACCCTCGAGCAAGGCTTGCCGGCCGCCTGCGAAGTGTTTTACCAGCCCAGCCAGCGCTGGCTGGAAGTGCGCGCCTGGCCTTCCCCGCTGGGCATGACCTGCCTGCTGATCGACATCCACCAGCGCAAGCTGCACGAACGCGGCCTGCGCGAAAGCACCAACCGGCTGCAAGTGGCGCTGGCGACCGGCCGGCTCGGCGACTGGGAATGGAATGCCGCCAGCAACCAGGTGCGCCTGGGCCGTCGCGCCGCCGAAATCTTCGAGCTGCCGGCCGAAATCCCGATCACCTGGCCCGTGCTGCGCGACCGCATCGCGCCGGACGAGTTTGCCGCCGTCGAGCGCGCCTTCGCCGATGCCTGCCTGGCGCGGCGCGATTTCACCATCGAGACGCGGATCCTGCGCAAGGATGGCAAAGACTGCTGGCTGTCGGTGATCGGGCATGGCGACTTCGGCGACGATGGGCAATTGCGCGGCGTGATCGGCATGGTGCAGGACATCACGGCGCGCAAGAAAGCCGAGGATGCCTTGCGCAACAGCGAGGAAGAACTGCGCGCCCTGGCCAACAGCATCCCGCAACTGGCCTGGATCGCCAACAGCGATGGCAGCATGATGTGGTACAACGAGCGCTGGCAACAATACACCGGCATGGCGCCCGAGCAGATGCTGGGCGACGGCTGGCAGCAAGTGTATGCGCCGGACGCCATTCCCGCCATCCTGGCGCACTGGCGCGCATCGGTGGACAGCGGGCGCCCTTTCGAAATGGAGTTTCCGATCCGTGCCGCCGATGGCCAGTACCGCTGGTTCCTGACGCGCGCCAACCCGATGCGCGATGCCGGCGGGCGCATCTTGCGCTGGTTTGGCACCAGCACCGACGTCGACCAGGTGAAACGGGTGCAGGAGCGCTTGCGCGACGAAACCAATATCCTGGAGCTGCTGAACAGCACCGGCACCGCCCTGGTGCAGAACCGCGACCTGCATTCGCTGCTGCAGGAAGTGACCGATGCCGCCACCAGCATTTCCGGGGCGCGCTTTGGCGCCTTCTTCTACCACGGCGCCATGGGCGACGGCCAGCGCCAGCCGATGCACACCCTGTCCGGCGCCCCGCCCGCCGATTTCCAGGGCTTGCCGCATCCGCAAGTGCGCAGCGGCCTGGCCGTGCCCGTGCTGGCGCGCGCCGGCGAAGTGGTGGGGACCTTGTTCTTCGGCCACCCCGAGCCGCATATGTTCAATGAGCGCACCGAGCGCATCGTCGGCGGCGTCGCGGCCCAGGCCGGCATCGCGATCGACAATGCGCGCATGGTGGAGGCGGCCCAGCGCGCCGCCGAGGAACGCGAAATGCTGCTCGACCGCGAGCGCAATGCGCGCGCCGAGGCCGAGCGCAGCAGCCAGATGAAGGATGAATTCCTGGCCACGCTGTCGCACGAATTGCGCACCCCACTGACGGCCATCCTTGGCTGGTCGCAAGTGCTGCGGCGCGGCAACCGCACGCCCGAAGAACAGGTGCGCGGGCTGGAAACCATCGAGCGCAATGCGCGCGCCCAGGCCCAGCTGATCGAAGACTTGCTGGACATGGGCCGCATCACCTCGGGCAAGGTGTTGCTCGACATGAAGCTGCTGATGCCCTCGGTGGTGGTCGATGCCGCGCTCGATGCCGTACGGCCGGCCGCCGACGCCAAGGGCATCCGCCTGGAGCGCGATTTCGCCCCCACCGGCCACGTGGCGGGCGACGCCAACCGCTTGCAGCAAGTGGTGTGGAACCTGCTCACCAATGCCCTCAAGTTCACCCCGCGCGGCGGGACCGTGCGGGCCGCGATCTGGGCCCATGCCGGCCAGGTCGACATCAACATCACCGACAATGGCCTCGGCATCCGCCCCGAATTCCTGCCCTATGTGTTCGAACGGTTCCGCCAGGCCGATGCCTCCACCACGCGCCGGCACGGCGGCCTCGGCCTGGGCCTGTCCATCGTCAAGCACCTGGTCGAGCAGCATGGCGGCACGGTGTCGGCCGCCAGCGACGGCGAAGGCATGGGCTCCAGCTTCACGGTCCGGCTGCCGCTGGCCAGCGGCGAAATCCGCGCGCAGCGCATGCACAGCCCGCCGCGCAGCCATAGCGTGCCGCTGCCCGACCTCGGCTTGCGCGACCTGGGCGGCCTGAAAGTGTTGCTGGTGGACGACGAAGCCGATGCGCGCGACCTGATTGGCCGCATCTTGCGCGACTGCCAGTGCGAGGTGCACGCGGCGGCCAATGCCGCCGAAGCGATGGCGCTGGCGCGCGCCGGCCGTTATGATTTGCTGGTCAGCGATATCGGCATGCCCGATGTTGACGGTTTTGAATTGTTGTCGCGTATCCGCGCGCTCGGTCCGGCGCGCGGCGGTAGCGTGCCGGCCATCGCCCTCACCGCCTTTGCCCGCTCGGAAGACCGCCTGCATGCGCTCGAGTCCGGATTCCTCGACCATGTGCCAAAACCAATAGAACCTTCTGAATTGGTAGCCACAATTGCGCGCGTGTGCAGCGCCAGCCAGAGTGGCTGAGGACTACCCGCACACGGGGAAATGTCCTACAAGCAACTGGCGGAAACTTTGCTAGACTGGTTAATGACACGTGCGCCACGGCAAACTGCCGCAAGCTACACTAGGAAGTCCAGTTCCCGAGACCGCCATGCCAAGCCCCGATGAGATCCTGAATGCCAAGATCCTGGTAGTTGACGATTGTGCAGACAACATCGACCTGATGTTGGAGATCCTGCGCGATGCCGGATATACCAATGTGACGGCCACCATGTTGCCGGAGCAGGTTTGCCCCCTGCATCGCCAGCACCGCTACGACCTCATCCTGCTGGACTTGCAGATGCCGGAATTGAATGGTTTCCAGGTGATGAAGGGCTTGAAGGAAATCGAACAGGAAGGCTACCTGCCGGTGCTGGCCCTGACCGCCCAGCCCAGCTTCAAGATCGCCGCGCTGGAAGCGGGCGCGCGCGACTTCATCAGCAAGCCGTTCGACTTGCTGGAAGTGCACAAGCGCATCCACAACATGCTTGAAGTGCGCTTGCTCTACAAGGAGTTGGCGTCCTATAGCAAGCAGCAGCAGGAATTGGCGCTGCACGACCCGCTGACCGGCCTGCCCAACCGCCGCCTGCTGGAAGACCGCATCGCCACCGCCTTGCAGCACGCCGCGCGCCAGCAGCGCCGCGCCGCGGTGATGTACCTCGACCTGGATGGTTTCAAGGCCGTCAACGATACCCATGGCCATGCCTATGGCGACGAAATCCTCAAGCAAGTGGCGCAGCGCCTGGTCAACTCCTCGCGCAAGGAAGATACCGTGGCGCGCATCGGCGGCGATGAATTCGTGATCGTGCTGGGCGATGTCGGCACCCTGGCCGATGCCCAGGAACCGGCCACCAAGCTGATCGAAGTAGTGGCCCAGCCCTACCAGGTCAACGGCTTGACGCTGCAACTGTCGACCAGCCTGGGCATCGCGTTGTATCCGGACGATGCCACCTCGGTCGACAACCTCATGCATGTGGCCGATGCCGCGCTCTACGAAGCCAAGCGCACCGGCAAGAACCGTTTTTGCGCAGCCTGCCAGATGCCGGCCGCCACCGTCCCGCAAGTGCAGGTCACGGTTGCCTGATGGCGGCAGGCCGACTGGGCGCTCAGGAGGTGGTTTCCGCCTCGCGGCCGATTTCCGTCGATTCTTCCACCTGGCCGGCATGCTGGTGGTCTTGCTGCGCGTCGACTTTTTCCGGCGCCACTTCGATGCGCGTGATGCCGGCATCGACCGAGATCGGATCGCTGGCCGGGAACGTCATTTCGACCGCATCGTCCAACAATTCTTCCTTGGCTTTTTCGGCGGGCGCCATCTGCTCTTCCTCGGCCAGCACCGTGATCGCACTGGCCCAGCGCACGAAGTTGAGCTGCGCCAGTTCGCGCACCGTATGCACGCCAAACGCCCCTTGCAAGGCCTTGGCATCCTTCACGCTCAAGCCGCGCAAGGCGCTGAGCGGAGCCTCGGCCAGTTCGCGGAAACTCTTGTCCACATACTCTTTGTCAACGATGGTATCGATATTCATGGTCGCTCCTTCATTGGACGAGTTTTCACTATGGCAGCATGCGCGTCGCCTGACTGTGCGCGGGCGTACACAGCTTCATGCGCGATTGGCATGTGTTCTTTTGACACGGTAAAACGGCAACGCTATGATCAGACTGGTGGACAAGCCCAAGATCCTCGTCGTCAATGACGATGCCAACAGCCTTTTTGCGCTGACCAACCTGCTTGAGCAGTGGGCGGCGCAAGAGAACTATGAAGTGGTCGCCGCGCGCTCCGGCGAGGAAGCGTTGCGCGCGGTGCTCACGCACGACTTCGCCGTCATCCTGCTCGACGTCAACATGCCCGGCATGGATGGCTTCGAGACGGCCGAAGCGATCCACCAGCGGCCGCGCTCCACCGACATCCCGATCATCTTCATCACCGCCTTCGTGGCCGATGAACTGGACCGTCTCAAGGCTTACCAGCGGGGCGCGGTGGATTTCCTGTTTACGCCGGTGATCCCGCAAATGCTGTACGCCAAGATCAGCGTGTTCGTCTCGCTGGCCACCAAGAATGAGGAATTGCGGCGCCAGGCGCGCCAGCTGAGCCAGCGCACCACCGACCTCATCGCCAGCAACCAGCGCTTGCTGCGCGAAATCGAAGAGCGCAAGTTGGCCGAACGGGCCAGCCATGCCAAGGATGAATTCCTGGCCATGCTCGGCCACGAATTGCGCAATCCCTTGTCGGCCATTAGCAGCGCCGCTTCGCTGATCGGCCTGCCCGGCGTGAATGCAGACAGTGTCAACCATGCCAAGAAAATCATCCAGCGTCAGAGCCGCCACCTGGGGCGCATCGTGGACGACTTGCTGGATTTGAGCCGCGCCATGTCGGGCAAGATCCTGCTCAACCGCAGGCCCCTGGACTTGGCCGCCCTGCTGAAGACCACGCTCGATACCTTCCGCGCCACCGGCCGCCTCGACGATTACCACGTGGTGGCGGAAGTGGTCCCCTGCTGGGTCGACGGCGATGCCACGCGGCTGGAACAGGTGATCAGCAATTTGCTCGACAACGCGCTCAAATATACGCCGCAGGGCGGACGCATTGAACTGCTGAGCGAAGTCGAAGACGGCGAAGTGACCATCAGCGTGATTGACACCGGCGTCGGCATTTCATCGGAATTGCTGCCGCAAGTGTTTGACGTGTTCGTGCAAGGCTCCAGCACCCTGGACCGCGCACAGGGCGGCTTGGGCATTGGTCTGTCCCTGGTGCGGCGCCTGGTGGAGCTCCACGATGGTAATGTTTATGCCGAAAGCGACGGCCCGGGCGAAGGCAGCACCTTCACCGTCCACCTGCCCTGCATCGAACATGTGGTTGAAACCAAGGCGCCTCCCATGGATACACACGCACAGCCCAAGCCAGCGGTCCTGCTGGTCGAAGACAATGACGATGGCCGCGAAATGATGGCCATGATGCTGGGGTGCTACGGCTTCCCGGTCCAACACGCGGCCGACGGCTTCGAGGGCCTGGCCAAGGCGGCGGCCGACAAGCCCGACATTGCCCTGGTCGACATCGGCCTGCCCGGCATTGACGGCTATGAAGTGGCACGCCGCATGCGCGCCAACCCCGAGACCCATCACATCAAACTGATCGCCCTGACCGGCTACGGCCTGGCGGACGACCAGCGCCGCGTACTCGATGCCGGCTTCGACATGCACCTGGTTAAGCCGGTCGATGTCGAGCAATTGCTGCGCGCAATCGACGATTGCCTCGCGCGCACCCCGGCCGAGCTGCGCAGCTGAGCCGTCGCGCGCTCAGGAGCGCAGCCGTGCGCCGCGGCCGGCGCGCGCCTGCGGCAAGCGCGGCGGCACGAACTCGATTTCCTCCTTGCGCGCTTCGATCTCGCGCGCCATCGTCTGCAGGTCGAGGCCGGCCCGCTTCGCCTGCGGGAAGATTTCGCCCTCTTCCTCCTTGACGTGGTGGTCGATGTATTCGCCCAACACTTTGACGGTGGCGTCGAACAGCTCGTCATGCGCATCCATCGCGCCAATTTGTGCGATCAAGTCCTTGGCGGTGGCGTGCTCGACCGTTGCTTCGTCGACCAGGTCCTCGGCATCCGCCGCGGCCTCGCGCACCGCCGGGTAAAAGAGTTCTTCTTCCGCGGTGGCGTGCTTGGTCAACTCCAGGCAAATCTTGTCGGCCAGGCGCTTCTTGGTGGCAAAGGCGCGGTCGCCCAGGGCCTCGAATTGCTGGAACATGGCTTTCACATTGGCATGGTCCTGCTTGAGCAATGCAATGGCGTCTTTCATGTTTTCATCTCCTCGGTAACGAAGCCCCAGCTTGGCAGCCGCACTGCTGGCTGTATGTGCGCCATCTCACGACCATCCTCATGTATGATCAAGGCAATAAACATGGATCACCAAACATATGTCTGCTACCACGGACGCGGCTGACTTACGGGAGCTGCTGGGTTACATCAACAATTGCTGGGACGACGAGCGCCGTGCCTTGTCGCGCCAGATGCACGACAGCCTGGGCTCGTCGCTGACGGCGCTGACCATGCACCTGGGCTTGCTGACCTCCAAGCTGCCGCAGGAACCGGCCTTGCTTGACCGGGCCGCCCAAATGAAGAACTTGCTGCATTCGATCATCGAAACCAACCGCGCCATGCAGCACAAGCTGTGGAACGACAAGCTCGAATTCCTCGGCATGCGCGTGGCCTTGGACGAGCTGGTGGCCGAGTTCGGCACGACCCAGCAAATGCAGGCCCGTTGCAGCCTGCCCGACGATGAGCCGGCCTGCCCGCGTTCGCACCGCGTGGTCCTGTTGCGGGCGGCCGAAGAAGGCTTGCGCAACGTCGCCGCCCATGCGCGCGCGCACCACGTCGACGTGATCGTCGACGATCTCGACGACAGCATTGTCCTGATGGTGAAAGACGACGGTGTGGGCCTGGACGGCGCCGCCGGCGGCCACTGGCATGGCGGCCATGGCTTGCGCATGTTGCGCGAACGCGCCATCTTCCTCGGCGGCTCGCTATCGCTGGAGCCCAACGCCGGCGGTGGCACCCTGCTCACCGTGACCCTGCCCAAGCCGGCGGCGGCCTGACCCCGCTAGCGGCGGCTGCCGCGCTTCAGCGCCATCCAGGCCGACAAGGGCAGCGCCAGCGCACCCAGCCCGAACCACAACCATTGCGGCAGGTAAAAGCCGCGCTCCTGTTCATATGCCAAGCCCGGATCGATGGCGCGGTGCACCGCCGGCACGGCCGGGTTGACATATACCGTCACGCTGTCGCCGAGCCGGCGCCGCGCGCATGCCGCGCCATCGGCGCCATCGCTGGCCCAGCCGCGACGGTGCTGGCCGTCCCATTCGAACTGGTACCACCAGCGGCCAGCGTGCTGGCAGTCGAGCGCGACGATGCGGCCGGCGGCCGTGGCATGGTGGCGCGCCAGTTCGGCCACTTCCGCGGCGCGGTTGTAACAGCCGCCCAACAGCAATGGCAGCGCCGCGGCGCCCAGCAGCGCCGTATGTAGGCGGGACGGCATCAATGCAGTTTGACCAGCGGGGTGGCGCGTTTGACGAGAAAGCGCGCCAGCGCCAGCACGCCGGTACGCACCGTGCCCAGCACCGCCTGGTGGTGCAGCAAATGCAGGCTGACGTACATCATGCGCGCGAAAAACCCTTCGACGAACCAGTTGAAGCCGCGCAGCGATCCCATCAGGCTGCCGACCGAGGTCGATTGGCCAAACGACACCAGCGAACCATAGTCGCGGTAGGCATACGGCTTGTCCTGCGCCGCCTTGCCGCGCGCCTGCCGCAGGAAGGTCTCGGCCAGGTAGTCGGCTTGCTGGTGCGCAGCCTGGGCCCGCGGCGGCACCGGCTTGCCGTCTGCGCCCAGGCACTGTGCACAATCGCCCAGGGCATACACGCCCGCCACCCCCTTCACCTGCAGCGCGCCGGTCACTTCGATCTGGCCGCCTTTGGCGGTCGGCAAGCCCAGCGTGGCCAGGAAGGCGGGCGCGCGGATCCCCGCCGCCCAGACCACGACATCCGACGGATAAAGCTGCGCGCCGACGGCCACGTGGTCGGCGGCGATCGCCGTGACGCGGCAATCGGTGACGACCTTGATGCCGCGTTCGTTGAGCAGCTTGAGGGCGGCGGCCGACACCCGTTCCGGCAGCGGCGCCAGGATGCGCGGGGCGCCTTCCAGCAGTGTGATGCGCACATCGCGCACCGGGTTCAGGTGCCCGAAACCGTAAGCCGTATAGACGCCGCTGGCTTCGCGCAGCTCCGCCGCCAGCTCGACGCCGGTGGCGCCACCGCCGATGATCACGACATCGACGCCCGTGGCTTCCTGCTGCGCACCCTTTTGCAGCGCGGCACGCGTCAACAGCTTGAGCAGGGTCAGGCGGAAGCGTTCCGCGTCTTCGGTGGCATTGAGGGCAATGGTATGTTCGGCAGCGCCCGGCACGCCGAAATAATTGGAGGTGCTGCCGACGGCGATCACCAGCGATTCATAGCCGATACGCCGTTCCGGCAGGACGGTTTCGCCGCCTTCGCTGGTGATGGCGTCCACCGTCAGCTGACGGTTGGCGCTGTCCAGCGCCGTCATGGCGCCATAGACATAGGTGAAGCCATTGTCGTGCGCCAGCATCTGGTAGGACAAGCCTTCCTGGTGGATGTCCAGGGTGCCGGCCGCCACCTCGTGCAGCGAAGGCTTCCAGATATGGTAAAGCCGGCTATCGACCAGCATCACCTGCTGCGGGCCCAGTCTGCGGCCCAGTTTGCAAGCCAGCTCCAGGCCGCCTGCCCCACCACCTACGATCACATATTTGCTCTGCAAATAATTCTCCCGATCCCGGCGGCGCGGCGGGCCGGCGGCCCGGTCCCGTCGCCGTGTTAATCCTTATGCTTGCCGTGGCCGTGACCTTTGCCGTGGCCCTTGCCCGGATGGTCGTCGTCGCGGCCGCGGCCGCCATGGTCGCCGCCACCGCCGCGATGCTGTTCGCGGTAGCGCGGCGCGTATTCGTTTTCATACCAATCGTCGCGCACGAAATAGACGTTGCGCGTGCACGCGTTATATTTGCTGCAATGCTTGCCCCAGTTCTTGGCATGGCCCGGCGGCACGCGCAGGTAGAGCGGCTCGGCCACGATGCGGGCTGGGCGCTGGATGATCACCGGCTGCGGGTACAGCACCGGCGGCGGCGCCATGTTGCCGATGTCGATGCGGCCATAGAAGCCAGGCTGGCCGACCGTAACGGAGACGCCAACATCGGTGGCGAAAGCGGAAGTGCTGAGCGCCAGCATGGCGGCAGCGGCAAGGAGCTTGGTCTTCATGGTCGTGATTATATAAGTAGTTGAAAAAGTGCGTTGCGCGATGGTTATTGTACACAGGCAAGATATCGAATTTCGTACGCCAACGCACATAGCTTTACAAAATGCAACACTTCGAGACATTTCAGGCGTGGCTGGCCATGGCGGTGCGCAGTTGGGCAATGGCGTGCCGGGCCTGCGCGATGACCTTGTCGGCGATGCGCTTGCGCACCGCTTGCACGCGGCCCGCTGCTTCCGCTTCCAGCATCAGCGGGGTCAGCAACTGGGTGGCCGATTCGTGGAAGCTGGCCGCGATGCGGTCGAGCTGGCGACCAAAGGCGGCTTGCACGTCCTGCAAGCGCTTGCGCAATTCTTCCTCGAAAGCGCGGCGTCGGTCCTGGATTTCCGAGCGCTTGCGGCGGCCGGCGTCGGCAAACCACTTGAAGGCGCCGGCCAGCAGGACGGCACCGCCCACGAAGGGGGCGGCCGGCGCCACCACCGGCAACACCACCGCCACCCCGAACAGGTAGACCGCGGTGCCGGTGCCGGCGGCGGCCACCGCACTGCCCATCAGGGTGAGGTTGGCTGCCGTATCGACGGTTTGCGCCAGGCGGGTGCCGACGCGCATGCGTGGCATCAGGCGCGCCAGCGTGGCGTGGTGCTGGCGCTCGAAGACGGTATTCTGGGTCAGGCGGATGTCGGACTGGAACAGCGCCAGGTCATGCTGCAGCAAGTCCAGCACTTCTTCCTTGCGCCGCACCACGCGGTCCAGGCGCGATTCCATTTCCCTGCCAAAGCGCTCGCCGCTGGCGTGCTCGTCGGGTTCGGGATGGGTGGCCAGGGCCAGTTCGATGGCATTGCCGGCATCGTGCACCGCATCGTCGATATCCTGCCCCAGCATGCGCCGTTCGTAGGCTATGCGCGCATCGACCAGGGCCAGGCGCTGCTGCACTTGCTGGCGCAGTTGCTGGGCGGTGGCCAGCAGACCGGCTGCGCCGGCGTCGCAGGCGAGCGTGGCATCCTCGTGTTCGCGGTACGTCTCGATGCCTTGGGTGATGGTGGCGACCGTGCGCCCGACGGCGTCGCGCAATTCCTCCGCGCTCATCAAGCCGCCATGGTAGCCGCGCGCATGGTTGAGCAGTTCGGCATGGCCCATGCTGCGCCCGAAGTCGGCCACGGCGTCGGCCAGGCCGCGTCCTTTCACCAGCTTGCGCGCCTGGTTGCCAAGGTTGCTGAGCAGGCGGCGCTCTTCTTCGGGGGGCAGGCCGAACAACTGTTCCGGCGTGAGCTTGATGTGCAAAGCCTTGGCGATCTTTTGCGCCAGCGGCCGCGCGGCCGTGCCTTGCAGCACCAGCAGCGGCTTCATCAGGTTATAGGCATTGTTGCGCGCCGCCACGGCCACCGTCGGGCTCGAACGCCCCAGCGCTTGCAAGGCCCAGTCGACCGTGACCCCGCATTCGATGGCATTCAGCATCAGGGCGGTGAACACCGCGGAGGCGCGGCCATCGCCGGCCAGGTCGGTCACGGCGGCAAACTGGGCCAGGGTCAGGGTGCCATCCGTGCTGGCGATGGCGCCCACGGTACGGGCCAGGCAGGAAGTGAAACTCTGGTCGGTGGAAAGGTGTTCGTCGAGGCAGCGCAACAGGACAGCGTGCTCGGGGACAGCCGGCGCGGAGGCGGCTGCAGTGGTGACGCTGGCGGCTCCATAAGTGCTTTGCACAAATTCTCCGTTCGCTCAATCCAGGCTACATGCATTCTAGACCTTCCGCACTCAGCAGCCAAACAGTTTCACGATGGCGGCCATGGCACCAATCATGGTCAGCGTTTGCACCAGCATCCAGCGCAGGATTTCATTCTTGAGCTTTTCAAGCTTCAAGTCGAAACGCTGCTCCAGGCTTTCCAGGTCGGACATATGCGCTACCGGATCGGGTTTGTTCGAGGACATGGTACGCTCCTTGGCCGGAAAATGTCATTGTGCCGCGCCTACGGTGTCGGCTCCGTGGGCAAAATCAAGGTTTCCTTGATTTCCTCCATGACGACATAGGACTTGGACTGCGCCGCGCCCGGAAGGTTCAACAGCATATCGCCCAGCAGCTTGCGGTATTCGGCCATCTCGTGGATGCGCGCCTTGATCAGGTAATCGAAGTCGCCCGACACCAGGTGGCATTCCTGCACTTCCGGAATGCGCAGCACTTCGCGCCGGAACTGTTCGAAATGGCTGGCCGATTTCTGGTTCAGCGTGATTTCCACGAACACCAGCAGGCTGGCGCCCAGGGCGCGCGGATTGAGGCGTGCATGGTAGCCGGCAATCACCCCATCGCGCTCCATGCGCTTGACGCGCTCGATGGTCGGCGTGATCGACAAGCCCACCTGTTCGCTCAACTCCTTCATGGCAATGCGTGCATCGTCCTGTAGCAAGCGCAGGATCTTGCGGTCGATCTTGTCCAGCCCGCGGACGGATTCCTTTTGAGTTCGCATGAATTTTTACTGTTTTATCGCTTCTATATAGTAACAAATACTAGTGAAACTTACATATCATAGCAAAATCACCCGACACAAATATTCCGGAGGCAATCCATGCGCGTAGTTATCCTTGGCAGCGGCGTCATCGGCGTCACCAGTGCTTATTACCTGGCCCAGGCCGGCCACGAGGTGACCGTGCTCGACCGCCAGGCCGGCCCTGCCCTGGAAACCAGCTTCGCCAACGCCGGCCAGATTTCGCCCGGCTATGCCTCGCCCTGGGCCGCCCCCGGCATTCCCCTGAAGGCCATGAAATGGATGCTGCAGCGCCATGCGCCGCTGTCCATCACCCCGGACGGTACCATGTTCCAGCTGAAGTGGATGTGGCAAATGCTTCGCAACTGCAATGCCGAATCCTATGCCATCAACAAGGAACGCATGGTGCGCCTGGCCGAATACAGCCGTGACTGCTTCAAGGTTTTGCGCACCGCCACCGGCATCGAATACGAAGGCCGCCAGCAAGGCACCACCCAATTGTTCCGCACCGAGGCCCAGCTCGATGGCGCGGCCAAGGATATCGAAGTGCTCAAGGAAACCGGCGTGCCCTACGAATTGCTGACCGGTGCGGAATTGATGCGCGCCGAGCCGGGTCTGGCCGCCTCGCAGCACAAGCTGGTGGGCGGCCTGCGCCTGCCCAACGATGAAACCGGCGATTGCCAACTGTTCACCACGCGGCTGGAAACCATGGCCAAGGCGCTGGGCGTGAAGTTCCGCTACGGCGTGGAGATCGGCAAGCTGGTCACCGAGGGCGACAAGGTCAAGGGCGTGCAATGCGGCGCCGAGCTGGTGGAAGGCGATGCCTTCGTGGTGGCGCTGGGCGCCTACTCGACCCCGTTGCTGAAGGAATTGTTCGAGATCCCGGTGTATCCGCTGAAGGGCTACTCCATCACCGTACCGATCGTCGATGCCGCGAAGGCGCCGACCTCGACCATCCTGGACGAAACCTACAAGATTGCCGTGACCCGCTTCGACGACCGCATCCGCGTGGGCGGCATGGCGGAAATCGCCGGCTACGACAAACGCCTGAATCCGCGCCGCCGCGAAACGCTGGAAATGGTGGTCAACGACCTGTTCCCGGGTGCCGGCAACACAGCCGAAGCGAGCTTCTGGACCGGCTTGCGCCCGATGACCCCGGACGGCACGCCGGTGGTAGGCCGCACCGCCGTGCGCAACCTGTTCACCAACACCGGCCACGGCACCCTGGGCTGGACCATGAGCTGCGGTTCGGCGCAGTTGCTGGCCGACATCATGTCCGCCAAGCGTCCGGCCATCTTCGCCGACGACCTGTCGGTGGCGCGCTACAGCCAGGAACGCATGCCGCGCCAGCCGCAACTGGCCGGCGCTTGAAAAAAAGGTCGGTGTCAGGTCTGTCAATCGGACATGGGCTGAGCCCGTGTCCGATTGACAGACCTGACACCGACTTTCTTCGAATTTGGCAGTAACGGTGCCGGGGCCGTATAATTTTCGGCATGAATAAACTGGAAGCTTTCGGACACGTCGCCGCGCTGGCGATCCGCGGAGACCTTGTGTTTCCCACCAGCGTCAACGCCGCCTTGCGGGTGCAGCTCGCGCTGGACGATCCCGACTGCCCGATGGAGGATGCGATCAAGCTGGTGCTGGCCGAGCCGCAATTGGCGGCGCGCACCGTGTCGCTGTCCAATTCCGCCATGTTCAACCGCACCGGCGGGCCGGACATCACCAACGTCCGCAACGCCATCATGCGCGTCGGCTACCACAACCTGTACGCGCTGGCCGCGGCCATGGTGGTGCGCGCCTTCGGCAGCAAGATCGTCGACCCGGCCCTGCGCACCAAGGCCGAGCAATTGTGGCAGCACACCATCCACGTCGCCTGCCTGGCGCGCATCATTGCGCGCGAAGTGACCGGCGTGAATCCCGATACCGCCCTGTTCGCGGCCATCGTGCATGAAGTGGGCGGCTTCTACCTGCTGTCGCGCGCCGACGAATTCCCCGGCTTGCTGGAACCCGATCCGGAAAACTGGCAGACCGCCAGCGAGGAAATCATCACCCGCGAAGTGCTGAAGAAGCTCGGCATTCCCGTCGAAGTGGCAGAGGCGATCGAGAACCTGCGCGGCGGCATGCTGCAAATCCCGCCCGAGACCCTGCTCGACACCCTGCTGCTGGCCAACCATTTCGCGCCGGTGCCATCGCCGCTGGCGCCGCAGGCAGCCGATCCGGCACCGCATGACGAATCCGTGATGGACTTGTTCATCGATGCCGAAAAGCGCGCCCGCATGCTGGCGGAAGCGGAGGCCGATGCCTCCGCCATGAACGCCGCCCTGCTGGTTTAAGCGGTCGCCTCAGTCCAGCGCCTTGGCCGGGCCGAAGAACTCATAATACGTCTGCGCTTCCGGCACGCCGAGCTCGCGCAGGCTGCGTTTCACGGTCTGCATGAAGGGCAGCGGGCCGAGGAAGTAGGCGTCGACGTCGCGCGATGCCGGCAGCCATTCCCCCAGTTGACCACTGTCCAGTAAGCCGACGGCGTCGGCTGCCGGCTGGCCATCGCGCGCCTCGGCATAGATGTAATGGCGCTTCAGCTGAGGGTGGCGTTCGGCCAGGCCATCGATATGGTCGCGGAAGGCATGCACGCCGGCGTGGCGGGCGGCGTGGATGAAGCGGATCTCGCGGCCGGTTTCCAGCGCCTGGTCCAGCATGGCCAGGGTCGGGGTGATGCCGACGCCGCCTGAAATCAGCACGATCGGGCGGCTGCCCTGCGCCAGGGTGAAGGCACCGGACGGGGCAAACAATTCCACCGTATCGCCTTCCTGCACGTGGGCGTGCAGATGGCCGGAGACCTTGCCGCCCTCTTCACGCTTGACGCTGATCCGGTACGTCATGCCGTTCGGCGCAGCCGACAAGGAATACTGGCGGCGCTGCTCTTCGCCGTCGACCACCAGCCGCATCCCGATGTACTGGCCGGGCGTGAAATCGAGCACGGGCTGGCCGTCGGCAGGACGGAATACGAAACTGGTGATTTCATCGCTCTCGACGCGCTTGGCGGCAACGATGAAGGGGCGTGCGCCCTTCCAGCCACCCGGCGCCGCCGCGGCAGCTTCATACGCCTGGCCTTCGGCGCCGATCAGGATCTCGGCCAGCTGGCCGTAGGCCGCGCCCCAGGCTTCCAGCACGGCGTCGGTGGCGGTTTCGGCGCCCAGCACTTCGCGGATCGCCTTCAGCAGGCTGGCGCCCACCATCGGGTAATGTTCGGCCTGGATCTGCAGGGCGACGTGCTTGGTGACGATGGTATTGACCAGCGGGCCCAGGGCTTCCAGGCGCTCGATATGCTTGGCATACATCAGGATGCCGTTGGCCAGGGCGCGCTGCTGCTCGCCGCTGTGCTGGTGGGCCTGGTTGAAGAACGGCTTCACCTGCGGGAAGTCGGCAAACAGGGTCTGGTAGAAGTGGCGGGTAAGCGCTTCGCCGCCCTGCTCCAGGATGGGGACGGTGGCGGTGACGATGGCGCGGTGTTCAGCGGACAGCATGGGACGGCTCCTTCTTGGTTAAACATGCATCCATCATACATGTTTACCTTAAGGTGCGTCAATAAAGATGTATCTCAGATGCTCTTTTTATGCAGGACCACCGGCTGGACCCCGCCCTTGCCTTTCTGGGCGGGCAGGATATCGGCCAGGGTCATGCCATCGAGCACGTGGAGAAAAGCTTCCGTGGCTTCCCCGAGTTTGCGCTTGAGGGTGCAGTCGCGCAGGAAGGCGCAGTGGCCGGGGTCGGTTTCGAAGCATTCGGCGATATGGAAGTCCGATTCGCTGTCGCGCACCACTTCGCCAATGTTGATGTCTTCCGGCTCGCGGTTCAGGCGCAGGCCGCCATGCCGCCCGCGCACCGTCTCGACCAGGCCGCTCGCGCCCAACTGGTGGATCACCTTGGTCAGGTGGTTCTTCGAAATGTCATGCAGGTCGGCGATCTCCTGGATCGTGACCAGCTTGTCGCGGTGCATGCCCAGGTACATCAGCGAACGCAAGGTGTAGTCGGTAAAGGAAGTCAGTCTCATAATCTACGTCACGTAAAGATGCATTCAGAATATTGCTTTGACCCAAGCGGTAATGTAGCATTCATTATACATCTTAAGAACATGAGGCCAGCCATGCGCAGCATCCATATCCCCGCAGAACCCACGCCCGCCGGACAGCCGCACCCCTTGCTGCGCCTGGGTTTCCGTCCCTTTTACCTGCTGGCGGCAGCGCTGGCGGCGCTCGCCATTCCCCTGTGGATGGCAGGCTACCAGGGCATGCTGCCCGCCCTGCCCGCGGCCAACGTACTGTGGCACATGCATGAAATGGTGTTTGGCTTTGCCGGCGCGGTGATCGTCGGCTTCCTGTTCACGGCCGGCCGCAACTGGACCAACCTGCCCACGCCGGACGGCGGCCGGCTGGCGGCACTCGCGCTGCTGTGGCTGGCGGGCCGGGCGGCGATGCTGCTGGCGCCCGGCGTGCCGGCCCTGCTGGTCGACGGCCTGTTCCTGCCGCTGTGCGCCGTGGCATTCGGGCGCGTGCTGGTGCAGGCCCGCAGCAAGCGCAATTATCCGGTCTGCGGCATCCTGGCCTTGCTGTCGCTGGCCAACCTGCTGTTCCATGCCGCCGCCAACGGCTGGATCGCCCTGTCGCCGCTGGCGCCGGTGCATGGCGCCATCCTGCTGGTGACGGTGCTGGAAGCGGTGATCGGCGGCCGCGTGATCCCGATGTTCACCCGCAACGGCGCACCGGGCAGCCAGCCGGTCAGCGTCGCCTGGCGCGACAAGGCCAGCATTGCCCTGCTGGCCGCCACGGCGCTGGCCTGGGTCGCCGGCGCTCCCGCCGCCGCGACCGCCCTGTGTGCCTTCGCGGCAGCGGCGCTGAATGCCGCGCGCCTGCTGGGTTGGGCGCCGCTGGCGACCCTGCGCACTCCCCTGCTGTGGGTGCTGCACCTGGCCTATGCCTGGATCGTCGCCGGCTTGCTGCTGCTGGGCTTTGCGGCATTGGGCATCGGTTCGGCCAGCAGCGCCTTCCACGCGCTGGCGGTGGGCGGCATGTCGGGCCTGATCATCGGCATGATCACCCGCACCGCCCTCGGCCACACCGGCCGCCTGCTGCGCGCCACCCGCGCCGAAAGCGCGATGTATCTGTTGCTGCAGGCTGGCGCAGTGGGCCGTTTGTGCGCGAACCTGCTGCCGGCAGGCTGGCGCGACGCCGCGCTGTTGGCCTCGGCATTGGCATGGACAGCGGCCTTCCTGCTCTACCTCCTGGTGTACGCGCCCTATCTCAGCCAGGCGCGCATCGATGGACGCGAAGGTTAAGCCTTGCGCGCCAGCGGGTTCGGCGTCGGTTCCGCCACCTTGTGCAGCACGTTGCGGTCGACGTGGTGGAACGGTTCCGACTCCTTGCCGCGTACCAGCATGACGGTGTCTTCCTCGTAACCCCAGCTGCCATCGTCGTTGATGGTGACCTTGATGCGGTACTCGGTGGTCTTGAAGCCGAATTCAAGGAATGGGTTGGAACAGATGCCGTAGGTATCCTGCTCGCGCCGCGCCACCAGTTCGAAGCTTTTCGTATCCGGCGCCGCGCTGCCCGACGCCATCGCGATCTGCCCGCGCGGGATCGCCAGGGTCTGGATCACGGTATTGGTGGCCGGTTCCCACAGCCAGTAGCCGACCTGCTCGTGGTAAGTCTTGATGTTGTCCGGTTTGTTGACGATCAGCACGTAGCGCAGGCCGTAGAACAATTGCGGCCCGTTGGTGACAGGATCGATCGGCTGCAGTTCGATGCGTTCGACATAGGCTTGCTTGCGCGGCCCGTCAGCCTTGGGCTTGATGTCGAGGCCGCGCTGGCCTTCCCAGATGCCGGCCATGGCGCGCAGCGGGCCAAGGTTGGCCAGCGTGTCCATGTCGATCGGGGAAGGTTCGGTGAAGATGTCGTTGCTGTATTCGCTCATGTGATGCTTGCTCATTGATCAGGGAGCAAGCATTGTAACCTCAGCATCGGCAGGGGCGCCGGCCAGCATGGCGGTGATCTGCTGCGGCGGCACCGGGCGGCTGTACAGGTAGCCCTGGAATTCGTCGCAGCCGTGCTGCTGCAGGAAGCGGCGCTGCTGCTCCGTTTCCACCCCTTCGGCGATGACGCGCATGTCCAGCTGGTGCGACAGCGAGATGATGGCGCAGGTGATGGCCTGGTCGTCGGCGCTGCCCGCCAGGTCGCGCACGAAGGACTGGTCGATCTTCAGCCGGCTGATGGGGAAGGATTTCAAGGCCGCCAGGCTGGAGTAGCCGGTGCCGAAATCGTCGATGGCCAGCGCGATGCCCATCGCTTCCAGCTGGCGCATCTTGGCCACCGACTGCGCCGTGTCGCGCATGATCATGCTTTCCGTGACCTCCAGCTCCAGCCATTGCGGGCCCAGGCCGCTCCATTCCAGCGCCTGCGCCACGCGCTCGACCAGGCGCGCATCGTCGAACTGGCGGGCCGACACGTTGACCGAGACCACCAGCGGCGGCAAGCCCGCATCCTGCCACGCGCGCGCCTGGCGGCACGCTTCGCGCAAGACCCATTCGCCGATCGGGATGATCAAGCCATTTTCTTCCGCCAGCGGGATAAACTGGCAAGGCGGCACCATGCCGCGCTGCGGATGCTGCCAGCGCAGCAAGGCTTCCACCCCGAACATGCGGCCCGATTCCAGGCCCACCTTGGGCTGGTAGACCAGCGACAGCTGCTGCTCCGCCAGCGCCTTGCGCAAGCCCTCGGTCAGCACCAGCTTGTCTTCCAGGCCGGCATTCATTTCGCTGGTATAGAACTGGCAGTTGTTCTTGCCGCTTTCCTTGGCCCGGTACATGGCCGCGTCGGCATGCATCATCAGCGTATCGGCATCGCGCCCGTCGCGCGGGTACACTGCCACGCCGATCGAGCAACTGACCTGCATCTTCTGCCCTTCCAGCACGATCGGCTGCACCACCGCTTCGAGGATCTTGTTCAGCAGCGGCTGCAGCACTTGCGGCTGGTCGTCCACGTGCGGCAGCACCAGCACGAATTCGTCGCCGCCGAAGCGGCCCACGGTGTCTTCGCGCCGCACGCAATGCACCATGCGCTTGGCCACTTCTTTCAGCAGCTCGTCGCCGGCATTATGGCCCAGGGTGTCGTTGACCAGCTTGAAGCTGTCGAGGTCGATGAAGGCCACCAGCACCGACTCCGCATTGCGCTCGGCGTGCGCGATCGATTGCTGCAGGCGGTCGCAGATCAGGCTGCGGTTCGGCAAACCGGTCAAGGTATCGTGATGGGCCATGTGGTAGATGCGCTCCTCGGCACGCTTGCGCTCCGTGATGTCGCGCGCAATTGCCACTGCGCCGCCTTCCACACCCACCACTTGCCAGTGCAGCCATTCGGCACGCAGCTGCGGCACCAGGTTGGGCCCCTCTTCCTGGTAGACGCCGCCCGCTTGCGTCACGTTGACCAGGCGCTCGAACAGCCCGTTATGGCGCGCAGCAGGCATCCAGCTGCACAGGGTTTGCGCGCGCAGCTCCGCGCGGCCACGGCCGGTCAGTTGCTCGGCGCGCAGGTTGACGGCGCTGAATTTGAAGTCCACCACCGCGCCTTCCTTGTTGCGGATCGCGCGCAGCACGAAGAACGCATCCATATTCGATTCGGAGGCGGCGGCGTAAGTTTCCTGGGCGCGGCGGATACGGCGGCGTGCCTTGGCGCCCTGCCAGACCCAGGCCCAGGCCAGCGCGGCCAACAGGACCAGCACGGCGCTGGCAACGCCCGCCTCCCACAGCAGCTGGCGGCGCTGCGCGGCAAAGCCGGCCATCTGCTCGGTTTCCGACAGGCCGACCACCACGCTCAGTTGCAGGCCGGCCAGCTGCCGCGCGGCGGTGTAGCGCCGGACGCCGTCCCAGCTGCTGGCGGCCGGCCCGCCGGTGCGCGCATGCAGGGCCGCCAGGTCCACCTTCTGGCCGAACGATTGCCGGTCGCCGACGCGCAGGGCGCGCACCACGCCATCGTCGCCCACCAG
Source organism: uncultured Duganella sp. (assembly GCA_946482335.1). Next base: position 21,537 of record CAMLRG010000040.1, read on the forward strand.
GCCCAGCACGCCATGCTCGCCCAGCCGCCGGCGCTCGTAGCCGCTGGTGAAATAGGCCGGATCGACTTCCACGATCGCCACGCCGGCGAATTCGCCGCTGGCATCCTCCAGCCGGCGCGTGAAATGCAGGTGGAAGTCCTCGTCCGCCGCATCGCGCATGGCTTGTGCGATGAAGGTGTAACTGCTGCGCCGGCCCTGGTGGAAGCGGAAGTATTCCTGCTGCGCGACGTTGATGGCCGCCGCCGCCGGGTTGCTGGCAACGGTCTCGCCGCGGGCGTCGACGATGCTGACAGTGAACACCAGGCCGGACGGCAGCAAGCCATGCGCCTGCAGTTCCGGCAAGGCGCCGCGTGCGCCCTGGCGCTCGGCGCTGTATTGCAGCACTTTCAGGGTTTGCTCGATGCCGGTAATGCTGCGCGCCACCTGGGCTTCATAGGTGGCGATCAATTCGCCAGCCGATTCGGCGGCCAATGCGCGCGCGGCAGCTTCTTCGCTGTCGATGAAATGCAGCGTGGCGGCCCACACCACCGCCAGCAGCACAATGGTGAACAGGGGCAGCGAGACGTGTGTCTCCAGGCACATGCGCAGCAAGCGTTTCATGTCAGTGCACCACCAGCACGGGACGCACGCTGGCATCGAGGGCGCTGCGCTCGATATAGCCGATCAGCGTCGGGTTGTCGGCCACCAGCTTGCGCACCGCCTGGCTATTGGGCAGTTCGCGCGGCGGCTGGCCGCGGCCGGTGAAGATTTTCTTGGTCCAGTAAGCCTTCATCAGCGCCGGCGTGCGGTTGGCGACCTTCAGGTAAAAGTCGTCGCGCAGGGGCGAACCGATCGGCAAGTCCAGCGCCACCACTTCGCCGCCATCGGGGAAGCGCATCGCTTCGGACAGGAAGATGTCGGCTACTTGCTCGGCGCGCAGGGCGGTGACCGGGCTGCGCGCCGACACCACCACCACCAGGTCGGCGGCGGCGGCCGCACCGCCCAGCAGGGCCAGCAGCATGCAGCACAGCAGTTTACGGGTCATGTCGGGCTCCCGCTTTAAAAGACAAAGTCCAGCGAGGCGCTGATCAAGCCGAAACCGTGGCCATAACGGTAGCCGGGCTGGAGATTGGACAGCGTGCCGCTGCTGCCGGTGCCCGGGCGTACGCGGTCGAACTGCAGCTTGACGGCGGTATTGCTGCCGGCATCCCAGCGCAAGCCCACGCTGGTGCTTTCCTGCACCGACATCATGCTGAGCAGGCGGTTCAGCCCCGCATTGAGGCGCAACGCCACCGGTACATAGGGCGGCGGCAGCGTGGACAGGTCCAGGCCATCGACACGGGTCGCGGTGTTGGCCACCACCTTGCTGAAGGTCGCGTACGGGGTGAAGCTGCCCACGCGGTAGCCGCCGCTGACATAGCCTGCCGTCTTGTCGCCCAGGAAGGAACGCGCATTGATGCGGCCAATCTCGCCCATCACGAACCACTGGCCCGGGTCGTAGGAGGCGCCGAGGCTGAGGAGCGAAGCGCGCTTGCGGTCCGGCTCGTGGCGGCGCGCCAGCGCTTCGCCCGGCGGCCCGAATTGCCGCAGGGCCGAGAACAAATCCTGCGCCAGCGGTGTTTCCAGGTCGCCGCGCAGCGCGGTGGCGCGCACCGTCAATGCGCCCACGCTGCTGGTATTCGAGACGCCCGCCAGGCGGCGCGCCCGCACGTGGGTGACATCCGACAGCCGCACGTGGGTGCCGCCGAACAGCACTTGCGTGGTGTGTTTGACCGCGCCCAGGTTCCAGCGGTAGCTGGCGTCGATGCCGTCGCTATTGCTGATCGGCAGCGAGGAATACAGTTCGACCGGCGTGCGCACCCAGGCCAGGGCATAGCTGGCCTTGCGGTAATCGCCCGACAGGAACAGTGGCAGCGCAATGCGGCCAAAGCGCAAGCTCAATTCCGGCGACACCTGGTATTGCACATTGGCCCATTCCACGGCCGGCTTCCACGACTGGGTCAGGTTGCGCTCGGCCACCAGTTGCAGCACGGCCGACCAGTGGCCACCGTTGTAGGAAAGCTGCGCCCCGGCGCGGCTGTCGACGTCGAAACTCCAATCGTGGCTGGCGCCCGCATGGCCCGGGTTCAGCGGATTGGCCGAATAGTCGGCCAGCTTTTCGCCCGAATGGACGGCGCTCACGGTGCCGAAGCCGCCGACGGTCCAGGCGCCTTCCTGTGGCTGGTGGCCGGCCTGCGCGCCTGGCGGCATGAGCAGTGTGCCGGCAACGGCGATCAGGACAGGCGTCTGGTGCAGCTTTGGCATAATGGCACTCTTGGCAAGAAACGTCGGCAATAGCTCAGCGCCGCTTGCCGTCTGGCATGCGTGCGAAGGTCGGAAAGTGGATGATGAGAGACTGGCGTTCGGCGGACGCCTTCTTGAATTCTCACACTTTATAACAGTCGTTTGTAACTGTCGAGCAATTCCCTAGAGTACTTTTACTAGCTCTTAGGAAATATTCAAAATTGAGAAACAGTAAAGGAATCAAGAACATGCAGCAAGTCTCTTGCGGCACGCTAGTATTGAATTCGGCCCGCCAAGTGCTGCTGTGCCATGTGACCGGGACCGCCAGCTGGGACATCCCGAAGGGCTTGCCGGACCCCGGCGAAACGCCGCTCGCGGCGGCCCGGCGCGAGCTGATGGAAGAAACGGGGCTGCAATTCGATCCCGCGCGTTACGAGGACTTGGGCGAATTCCCCTATCGTCCCGATAAGCGCCTGCACTTGTTCAAAGTGGAAGCCGGGGACGATTTGTGCAACCTGGACCACCTGCGCTGCACCAGTTTCTTCCCCCACCGCCGCACCGGCGAGCCGACGCCGGAAGCCGACGGCTTCCGCTGGGCGGCGCGCGACGAGCTCAGTACGCTGTGCTGGCCGCGCATGGCGGCGCGGCTGTTGTCGATCCCCTGGTGATCAGGCGCCGCCGGACACGCGCAGCGTGGTGGCGCTGACGTAGCGCGCCGCCGGCGACAGCAGCCACACCGCCGCTTCCGCGATTTCCTCCGGCTCGCCCACGCGCTGCATGGGGATGCGGGCGGCTACGCGCGCCGGCCGGCCCGGGTCGCCCGAGGTGGTGTGGATGTCGGTCTGGGTGGTGCCCGGCGCGACGCCGCACACGCGAATCCCCTCCGCCGCCACTTCCTTGCCCAGCCCCATGGTGAAGGTATCGACCGCCGCCTTGCTGGCGGCATAAGCCACGTATTCGTTCGGACTCCCCGCCGTGGCGGCGGTGGAACTGATGTTCACGATCACCCCGCCCTGGCCGTGCGCGCGGAACGCCGCCAGCGCGTGGCGGCTGGCCTGCATCAGGCCCAGCACATTGGTGCGGAACACCAGCTCCACTGTGGCGGGGTCGGCATCGCTGAAATTGCCCAGGCCGCCCGTGATGCCGGCATTGTTGACCAGGCCGGACACCGGCCCCAGCTCACGTTCGACGGTGGCGAACAGGCGTGCGATATCGTGCTCGCTTGCCATATCGGCCTGCACCGCCAGCGCGCGGCCGCCGCCTGCCTCGATGTCCGCCACCACGCTGGCCGCCGCCGCGGCATCGCGCTGGTAATTCACGGCCACCACCCAGCCATCGGCCGCCGCCCGGCGCGCGATGGCGGCGCCGATGCCACGGCTGGCGCCTGTCACGATCAGTATTTTCTCCATGGCTTATTGTAGTTGATCTGGATCATGGAAGCCGGGTGCCGCCGGCGCCAGACTGACAGGATCGACAAGGAGAGCACATGCCACGACTCGAATGGAGCCCGCTGCTGGAAACCGGCGTGGCCGCAATGGACTCGGCGCACCGCGCCCTGCTGCAAGCGATCCACGCCACCATCGACGCCGACGACGGCGCCCTGCCCGGCTGCATCGCCGGCCTGCTGGACGCCCTGGCCGCTGATTTCGCCGAGGAGGAAGTGCTGATGGACCGCCTGCACTACCCCAGCGGCCACGAACACCGCGCCGCACACCGCCGTGTGCTGGCCGCCCTGCAGCACGCCTTGCCGGTCGCGCCGCACGACCCCGCGGATGCGCGCGCGTTGCTGGAGCGCTTGCCGCACTGGTTCCTCCATCACCTGGGCACCATGGACTTGCCGCTGGCGGTGGCCCTGGAAAGCGCCGGCCGTCCGCATAGCCAGCCCCCCAGTGCGGAACTGCGGGTCCGGCTGGCGCAACTGTTACAGCAGCAATCGATCTGAACTGACGATAGATTGCATCTAAATATATTGGCTTCCGGAATCACTTGATGGGGCATAACATGAGCCCATACCATCTTCCCTGAAGGAGCCATAACATGAACCAGCAAATCAACACCGCCTACCTGCCGCTTGCCGCCCGCCTGCTGATGGCAGCCATCTTCGTCCTGAGCGGCATCGGCAAGATTGCCAACCCGGCTGCCACCATCGGCTATATCAACGCCATGGGCCTGCCCTTCCCAGAACTGGCCCTGGCCGGCGCCATCGGCGTGGAGGTCATTGGCGGCCTCCTGCTGGTGGCAGGTTTTTACACCCGCCCGGTGGCCCTGGCATTGGCCGCGTTCTCCATCGTGACCGGCCTGGTGTTCCACAGTGCGGTCGGTGACCAGAACCAGATGATCCACCTGATGAAGAACCTGGCCATGGCCGGCGGCCTGCTGCAGATCGCCGCCTTCGGTGCCGGTACCCTGAGCCTGGATGCGCGCCGCGCACCGGGCGCAGTGCGCCCGGCCTGACCGGCTTAATACGGGTGCTGCGGCGGCAGGTGCGGCCGCGCACGCACGTCGTCGATGATGGGAACGATGGCAAGCCCCAGCAGCACCGCCGCCAGGGGCAAGGTGGCGCCGAAGCCGATGAACTTGAAGCCGAACGCGCCCGCCAGCGCGCCGCCGAAGAAGGACGACACCAGCGCCAGCAGGATGCGCAAGCGTTTCCAGTCGGCCGCCACGCGCGGCACCGCCTGCGCATCGCGATTCCAGTAAAAGGCCTTGCCGGTCTCGATGCCAAGGTCGGTGATGATCCCCGTCATGTGCGTGGTACGGATCTCGGCGTTCGACAGCTTGGTGATGACCGCGTTCTGCAATCCCATCATGAAGCACAGCAGCATCACCGTCGCCGGCAGCACGATCACGTCGATCGCCTGCAATTGCGTGCCCAGTACGCCGAAGGCCAGCAACAGCACGGCCTCCAGCAGCAGCGGCAGGGCAAATTCGCTGTGCAGGTTGCGGCGGCGCGCAAAGTTCACCATGATGGCGCAGCAGGCCGCGCCGGCCAGGAAGGCCAGCAAGGCGCCCGCGCAGTCCAGCGCCGCATCGATGGCGCCCAGCACCAGGTCGTCGGCGGCGGACGACAGGATGCCGGTCATATGGGAGGTGTACTGCTTGACGGCGAGGAAGCCGCCGGCATTGGCGGCACCGGCCACAAAGGCCAGCGCGATGCCGAGGTGGCGGTTAGCTTGGGCGGCGCGCTGCCGCCCTGTCAGGCGCCTGACGTAATTGATTGGCATTCATCCCCGGTACGGTGAGAGACAGATAGTTACGATTCTGCACCAGCCGGGACAAAACGTCGAGCGGTAAGGCTGGGGCGCCTTAGCGGATGCCCCAGATGAACGGGTCGCTGGGGTCCAGCACCAGGGTGGACGTCGCGTTGACCCAGGCCTTGCCGCGGATGCTGGGCAGCACGCGCTCGCCATCGCGGCGGAACGTGCCTTCGAATACGCTGCCGACGATGCTTTCCTGGCGCCAGATGTCGCCCTCGGCAAGTTTGCCGTCCGCCGCCAGGCAAGCCAGCTTGGCGCTGGTGCCGGTGCCGCAAGGCGAGCGGTCGTAGGCATTGCCCGGGCACAGCACGAAATTACGGCTGTCGCCCGCGCCGCCGGGGGATTCGGCAAAGAGTTCGATGTGATCGATCAGCGCACCGTTATCGCCGGTGATGCCCTGCGCTTCCAGCGCATCCTTGATCGCGGTGGTATAGGCCGACAGCGCACGCACATTGCCCAATTCCAGCCGCTGGCCATGGTCGGACACCAGGAAGAACCAGTTGCCACCCCAGGCAATATCGCCTCGCACCACGCCATAACCCGGCACGTCCACCGGCACCGCCGCAGCCTTGCGCCAGGCCGGCACGTTGTTCACGGTCACGTTGCCGTCTTCGTGCAGCTCCGCTTCCACCACGCCCACCGGCGTGTCGATACGGTGCACGCCCGCGCCCAGGCGGCCCATGAAGGCCAGCGACGCAACCAGGCCGATGGTGCCGTGGCCGCACATGCCGAGATAGCCGACATTGTTGAAGAAGATGACGCCTGCGGCACAATCGGGGGCGTGCGGCTGGCACAGCAGCGCACCCACCAGAACGTCCGAACCGCGCGGCTCGCACACCACGCCGGAGCGGAAACCGTCATGCTCGCTGCGGAAGCGCGCCAGGCGCTCGCTCAACGGGCCGCTGCCCAGGTCCGGGCCGCCGTCAATCACCAGGCGGGTCGGTTCGCCGCCGGTGTGGGAATCGATAATGGAGATGGTTTTCATGCTTGCCATCATAGGGCTTGCCGGGGGTCCCGTCTTGCATCGCAAGCCCTTTGATGATGACGAAATCCGCATAACCGTGTAAAAATGGACAAATTCACGGGAGATTGGGATGTCAGTACAACTTTTGCATGGCGCCGCGCGCAACGACCTGGCTGCCAGGATCGGCGACGTGTTCTTTTCCGAGCCCCTGTTCGATGCCCTGCCGGACGTGGTGTTTTTCGTCAAGGACCGCGCCGCGCGCTATGTGGTGGTGAACCACACGCTGGCGCGCCGCTGCGGCATGAAGGACAAGGCCAGCCTGCTGGGCAAGACCGCCAACGAAGTGTTCCCGGCGCCGCTGGGCCAGCGCTTCCAGGCCCAGGACCGGGCGGTGCTGGAAGATGGGGTGCAGATCGAGGACCAGCTGGAACTGCACCTCTACCCCAACCGCGATCCCGGCTGGTGCCTGACCCAGAAGCGGCCCTTGCGCGATGTCCACGGCGCCATCGTCGGCCTGGCCGGCGTGTCGCGCGACCTGGCCATGGCCGACAACAAGAACCCGGCCTATCACAAGGTGGCCGATGCGGTGCGCCTGATCCACGAAAAGTACGGCGAAGCGCTGACGCTGCCGCAGCTGGCGCGCACCGCCAATATGTCAGTGGCCCAGATCGAACGCTACTTCGAGCGCATCTTCCACCTCACGCCGCGCCAGATGATCATCAAGACCCGCCTTGAAGCCGCCTCGCGCATGCTGGCCGGCGACGCCAGCGTCTCCGACATCGCCCAAGCCTGCGGCTACGCCGACCACAGCGCCTTCACCCGCCAGTTCCGCGCCACTGTCGGCGTCACGCCAAGCGAATACCGGCTCCTGCTCCGCGAAGGTTAATATGGCAGCGGATCCACTTTGAAGGAGAGCAGCCATGGTGAAACGAACGATCACGCCGCCCGCGGCGGTGCTGCCGGCAATGCGTTCAGTCGTCCCTCCTGCGGTACAGCGCAAGACGCGCGCCCTGCCGGCCGTCGTGGCACCAATGGCACCGTCGGCAGGGACCGTCTGGCAACGGCTGGCGCCGCACAGGGCGGTCATCCAAAAGATGGAAGCGCCAACCCTGGCACAGGCCGCCCCGCAAGTCAGCTACAAAATGCTCGCGGAGCGCGACGAGCTCTACCACAGCACGGGTCTTACCAAGGCAAAGGCGAAAGATATCGTCGACAAAAAGGATACGCTGCGCACGCCAGCCTACTTCAAGGACGTTGCATACAATTCCTACGGCGGGCGACTGATTATCTTCAAGATCCGGGCCCCCTTGCAAGTGGTGGACTTCAGCGTCCCGGAGTGCGCCGAAGCCTTCTATTCCGAGCTTGTCCAGGCTTCCCAGTTTGACGCCGCCGAGGCACTGGTGCACAAGGCGAAGGGCAAGGTCGCCAATGGTAAATGGGTGGTGAAGCCGGCAGCGATCTATATGACGAGGAGCGACCTGGACAAATCGCTGGAGGCCGGCCTGGCGGCGCTCGGCAAGGCCGGATGGTTGATGCCATTCAATGGCTTCAATGAAATCATGTTGCTCAATCTGTCCAACGTCGAGGCAAGCAGCTGGATCTGAGCAGGCTGCGCGGCTTCAGGCGATGCCGTTGCGGCCGAACTCGCGGAAGCCTGGCCGTTCCAGCAGGCGCTCGACGTAGGCGGCGATGGCCGGATAGTCTGGGCGGTCGATGGGGGTCATCAGCCAGCGGTTCAGCGACAGCCCCAGCACGATGTCGGCCAGCGTGAAGTGCGCGCCGGCGGCGAAGGGGCCGGCGGCGGCCAGGTGGCGCTCGAGGATGCCGACGTTGCGGTTCCAGGCATCGGCGCTGGCGGCGATCTGCGCCGGATCGGCAAACGCCGGATTTTGCCGCACCAGCGCCATGAAGGCATAGCGCCAGGAGGCGTTCAGGTCGGTGGCTTGCCAATCCATCCACTGTTCGACGCACGCGCGGGCTTGCGGCTCCGCCGGCAGCAGATCGCCGCGGCCCGCCTTGCCGCACAGGTAGCGGCAAATGCTGTTCGATTCCCACAGCACAAAATCGCCGTCCACCAGCACCGGCACCAGGCCATTCGGGTTCAGCGCGGCGTGCTCCGCCTGCCACTCCTGGCGCTCATAGGCCAGACCCGTTTCGGCCAGGGTCCACAAGACTTTGCGCACATTGATCGAAGTTGTCTTGCCAATCAGCTTCAGCATCTTATAGCCCCAGTTGCGACAGGATGTCGTCTTTCAGTTGCTGCAGTTCAGGATGCGACAGCTTGCGCGGATGCGCATGTCCGACCTTAAAGCTGGCCTGGATCCGCGTCGGGCGCGGCGACAGCACGAGGATGCGGTCGGCCAGGTAGATTGCCTCTTCCACATCGTGCGTGATCAGGAGTACCGTGTGGCGCTCCTCGGCCAGCACGCGCAGCAGTTCGTTGCGCATCTTCAGGTTCATCAACGCGTCCAGTGCGGAGAACGGTTCGTCCATGTAAAGGATCTCGGGCTTGACCACCAGCGCACGCGCGATCTCGGCGCGCTTCAGCATGCCACCCGACAGCTCGTGCGGATAGGCGTTCTCAAACCCCTTCAAGCCCACCATTTCCGCATAATGGTCGGCCAGTGCTGCCTTGTCGCCATGCTGGTCGCCATTCAGGCCGAACATCAGGTTCTGCTGCACCGTCAGCCACGGGAAGACCGAGCCATGCTGCGAGATCACGATGCCTTTCGGGCTTGGCTTCGTCATCGCCTTGCCGTCAATGGCCACCGAGCCTTCGTCCGGATGCTCGAAGCCGGCCACGATCTTCATCAGCGTCGACTTGCCGCAACCGGAAGGCCCGACAATCGCCACGAATTCACCATCGGCGACGGAAAAGTCGACGCCGTCCACCACCGGCAGTGCATTGAAATTCTTCTTGATCTGCTTGACGGTAATCTTAGCGTCCATAGCGCCACCTTACGACTTTGAGTTTTTCCAACAGGCGCATGATGCCATCCAGCGCCAGCCCGATCAGGCCGATGATGATCATGCCGGCGATCACCAGGTCATAGCGGTTGCCCGCATTGCGCGAATCGATGATCAGGTAGCCAAGGCCGGAGCGCAAGGCGATCATCTCGGCTGCCACCACCACCAGCCACGCCACGCCGAGCGAAATGCGCATGCCGACGATAATCTCCGGCAGCACCGCCGGCACGATCACCTGGCGGAACAGCTTGGCGCGCGACACGCCAAAGTTTTCCGCCGCACGCAGGTAGCGCTTCTCGATGGTATGCACGCCCGCCGCCGTCTGCACGATCATCGGGAACACGGCTGCGATAAAGATCAGGAATACGGGCGAAGCATTGCCGACGCCGAACCACAGGATCGCCACCGGAATCCAGGCGATCGGCGAAATCGGGCGCAGGATCTGGAACACCGGGTTGAGCGTGCGGAAGGCGCCATCCACCCGTCCCATCCACAGCCCCAGCGGCACCGCGACCACGATCGCCAGCGAAAAGCCCATGCCGACCCGCATCAGCGAGGCGCCGATATGCTCCCACAGGCTGCCATCCTCCACCAGTTCCATGGTGCCGGTGACCACTTGCGCGGGCGTCGGGAAAATAAGGCTTTCGGTGGCCACCACCACATACCACCAGACGGCGACAATCGCCACCAGCACCGCCAGCGGCGGCCATATCTTGTTCAGTCTCTCCATGGGGCTTTTTCAAACAGGGTTTTCAGGCGCCATTGCAGCCGCTGCCAGCCGGTTTGCGGCGTGGCTTGGACCACGACCGTCATCTGGCCGCTGGCATGCGCGGTGCAGGCGAAAGGATGTTCTCCCGCCTGCTCGAATGGCAGGCGGAAGTCCTGGCCCGGCATGATCAGCACGGGTCCGAAGATCTGGGGCACGGTATCGCTGTTGCGCAGCAGGAGCACGTCGTTCACGCCCAGCACCAGCGTGATGGTGTCGGGCAGGATTTCCGCTTTGTCGCCCGCCATCCGGCGCGCCCAGGTGCCCTTCGGGATCTCGAACAGCGCATCGCGCGAAGCCGGACGGATGGGCGCGAACGCGGCCCAGGACAGCGCGCCCGCAATGGCGGCTGCCAGCAGCAGCGCGACGACCGCCAGGCGCCGCGTCATTGGCCGCGCGCCAGCAGGGTCACATCATGCACGATGTCGTCGGCCGGGCGGCCAAAGGGCATCAGCGCACGCAGCTTGCCTTGCGGGTCGATGAAATACAGGTAGGAAGAGTGGCCCATCGTATAGTCGGTCTTGCTGCCTTCGGCCATTTTCTTGGTCGCGGAGATGCCGTAGGCCTTGCGGATGGCAGCCATCTGTTCCTCGCTGCCGGTCAGGCCGACGAAGCTGGAATCGAACTGTTCAAGGTACGCCTTGAGCCGGGGCGCGGTGTCGCGCTGCGGATCGACGGTGACGAACACCACTTGCAGCTTGTCACGCAAGGGGCCAAGACGCTCGCGCGCCTGTTTCAGCAGCGCCAGCGATACCGGGCAGACGTCGGCGCAACTGGTGTAGCCGAATTCCAGCACCACCACCTTGCCGCGGTACTTGTCGAGCGCAAAATCCTTGCCGTCGGCTGCCTTCTGCGCGATCTGCGGCGCCATGCGCGGCGGGTCGAAGGTGCCGGACTTCAGTTTATCGGCAGCGTGGGCGGTGCCGGCCGCAACGGCGGCCGCTGCCAACAGCAGCGTGGACAGGCGGGAACGGATCATAAGGCAATGCTTACCGGCTTGATGGACTTGACGAAGCTTTCGTCCACATAGGTTTCGAAGGCCACCGGCCGCTTCAGCGTGCCGGCTTCGATGGAAAGCTTCATCAACTCATCGAATTCGGAACGGATCATGCGCAAATCGCCGTAGGTGACGCGGTCGGCCGGGTTGTCCATCACGAACTGGATCACCTTCGGATCCTGATTGAAGAATTTGCGCGTAGCGGCGATTTTGGCGGCCTTCGCGCGGTTGGCTGGCGTGGCGTCGAGCCAGTTGCCGGCAGCCTGCACATGGTTGACCAGGTCCTGCACCAGCGGGCGGTTGGACTTGATCAATTCTTCGCGCACCGTCAGCACGCAGCAGATATAGTTGCGCCACTCGTCGCGCGTCATCGACAGTGGACGGGCATAGCCTGCCTTTTGCGCAGCGGCGCCGAACGGCTCGCCGGTGCAGTAGGCGTCGACCGCATTGGCATAGAGCGCGGCCGGCATGTCCGGCGGCGCCATTTCCAGGATCTGCACATCCTTGGGCGACATGTTCTCGCGCGCCAGCATCTT
>CAMLRG010000041.1 GCA_946482335.1 uncultured Duganella sp.
CCACACCTACATCAGACCAGATTGTGCGTGCTTAGCGCTTGAGCGCGCTCAACAGCTTGCCGCCTACCGTGACCAGGGCCAGGACGATGGCGCCGGCGACCACACCACCGATGGCATCGAGTACGCTCGGGGTGACGGCGGCCAGCAGCGGGCCGACGCCGGCCATGGTGCCGACCGCTTCCGCAGCGTGGTGGATCACGTCGTGCGCGCCGGGGATGCCGTGGGTCAGGATGCCGCCACCGACCATGAACATGGCCACGGTGCCGGCCACCGACAGGAATTTCATCAGCTTGGGCGCGGCATTCAGGAGGATGCGGCCAAGTGCCTGGGTGGCGGCGCCGGCACGCTTGCTCAGGTAGAGGCCGGCATCGTCCATTTTTACGATGGCGCCCACCAGGCCATACACGCCGATGGTCATGGCGACGGCAATGCTGACCAGGACCGTCACTTGCTGCGCGAATGTCGCCGCGGCCACCGTGCCGAGCGCGATCACGATGATTTCAGCCGACAGGATGAAATCGGTGCGCACGGCGCCTTTGATCTTTTCCTTTTCCATCGCCACCACGTCGACGCTCTGGTTCGCCTCCACCAGTTCCTGATGGTGCTGCACGTCCTCGGCCTTGGAATGCAGGAACTTGTGGGCGAGCTTTTCGAAGCCTTCAAAGCATAGGTAAGCGCCGCCCAGCATCAGCAATGGCGTGATGGCCCAGGGCGCGAAGGCGCTGATCGCCAGCGCCGCCGGCACCAGGATCGCCTTGTTGACCATCGAACCCTTCGCCACCGCCCACACCACCGGCAATTCGCGGTCGGCCTGCACCCCCGCCACCTGCTGCGCATTGAGCGCCAGGTCGTCGCCCAGCACACCCGCCGTCTTCTTGGCCGCCACTTTGCTCATGGCAGCCACGTCGTCGAGGATGGTGGCAATATCGTCAATCAGTGCAAGCAGGCTGGAACCGGCCATTCGTTTCAACTCCAAAGAAAAATTTCAGGAACGACAATCTACCATGTTGCCGCAGCGAGCGGGCGGCTTCGACGCTACAATGGACTCTTTATTCGTCGGTAATCGGCCATGACTTTCACCACCTGGATCACCTTTGTCATCGCAGCCAGCATCATCGCGGTCTCGCCCGGTTCGGGTGCCGTGTTGTCGATGTCGCACGGCCTGTCGTATGGCGTCAAACGCACGTCCGCCACCATCTTTGGCCTGCAACTGGGCTTGCTGCTGGTCCTGGCCATTGCCGGCGCGGGCGTCGGCTCGCTGCTGATCGCCTCCGAACTGGCCTTCAACGTGGTGAAGACGGTTGGTGCCCTGTACCTGATCTGGCTCGGCCTGAGCCAGTGGCGCGCCAAGGTCGCCGCCGGCGAAGGCGTGCATGCCACCCGCCAGGCCCTGCCCAGCTTCCGCAAGCGTGTCATGATCGGCTTCCTGACCAATGCCACCAACCCCAAGGGCATCATTTTCATGGTGGCGGTGCTGCCGCAGTTCATCAACCCGCAAGCCGCGCTGCTGCCCCAGCTGGCGATCCTGGCTGCCACCATGTTCGTGATCGACCTGGTGGTGATGCATAGCTACGCCTTCCTGGCCTCGTCGATGCAACGCTTCTTCCGCGAATCTGCCGCCATCAAGGTGCAAAATCGTCTATTTGGTGGGCTTCTGATGCTGATCGGCGGCGCCCTGTTCTTTGTCAAGCGCGGCGCGGCCCAGCCATGACTACCCAATTCCGGCATTACAAAGGCGGCATTTACGAACTGGTGTGTGAGGCCACCCTGGAGTCCGACCTCAGCACGATGATCGTCTACAGGGCCGCCAACGGCAGCATCTGGTGCCGGCCGCGCGAAGTTTTCTTCGAAATCATCGAGGTCGACGGCAAACAGGTGCAGCGCTTCACGCCCATTTGAAATTATTTGTAACTTGCGTCCTCTCTTCTGTTCTTCAGGCGTTAAATGAAGACAAAAAGTAGCCCTTGGAGAGAGATAACATGAGCCGCAAGTTCCTGCATTTCCTGATGCTGGCAGCCCTGGTTGCCGTGTCCTCGGTCGCCCTGGCCGACCCGCCCGCGCGGGTGGGGCGCGTCACCGTCACCGAGGGCCGGGTCACCATGTACGTCAACGGTGAGGAAGAGACCGGCAACCTGATGAACTGGCCGGTCACCACCGAAAACCACCTGACCACCGCCCCCGGCGCCCGCGCGGAATTCCGCGTCGGTTCCACTGCCGTGCGCCTGGATGGCGATTCCGACATCGAAGTCGAGCAGCTGGACGACGAGCGCCTGCGCCTGCGCCTGAACTACGGCACGGCCAGCGTGCGCGTGCGCGACCCGGCCATGCTTGATGAATTCGAATTCACTACGCCGCAAGCCCGCGTCACCTTGGCCGAGCCCGGCGTATTCCGCGTCGATACCGAGCGCACCCCCGACACCACGGTGGTCAACGTCTTCGCCGGTACCGCCCGCGTCGAAGGCGCCGGCACCATGCTGACCGCCCGTTCCGGCAAGCGCGTGGAAGTGCGCGGCGACGACGTCTTCACGGCACTGGCGGTGCGCGACCGTTTCGACGATTGGGCCACCAACCGCGACCGCCGCGATGAAGGCCTGGTCGCGTCGCGCTATGTGCCGGCCGATATGACCGGCTATGAAGACCTGGACTACTACGGCAACTGGGTGGACGACCGCGAATACGGCACCGTCTGGTTCCCGCGCGCCGTGCCGGCTGGCTGGGCGCCTTACCGCGACGGCCGCTGGGTCTGGATCTCGCCCTGGGGCTGGACCTGGGTCGACAATTCACCCTGGGGTTACGCCCCATTCCACTATGGCCGCTGGGTCGTGGTCAGCGGCCGCTGGTGCTGGACCCCGGGCCGCTTCATTGGCCGCCCGGTCTGGTCGCCGGCCCTGGTGGGCTGGGTGGGCGGCAACAACTGGAGCGTGAGTTTCAGCACTGGCCGTTCGGGCCCGGCGGTCGGCTGGTATCCGTTGAGCCCACGCGACCGCTATGTGCCGGGCTACCGCATCTCATCGGACTACGAACGCCGCCTGGTGTGGAACCACCGTACCAACGACCGCTGGCATGAGCGCTACAAGGACCGCGGTTTCGATGGCCGCCGCGAAGGGGTAACCGCCCTGCCGCGCGAACAGTTCGACCAGGGCCGCCGCATTTCCGTCACCAACGTGGCGCGCGTGGCACCGCAGGATGTGCGCAACGTCCCGCAAATGGTGACGCCGCCGCAGGTGACCGCCGGCCAGGTGCGCCCGCAGCGCCAGGAGTGGCAGCAGAACCGCGATGGCCGCGAGCGCTTTGACCGCGCTGCGGAGCGTGGCGTGGAGCGCCGTGTCGAGCGCGGCCCTGAGCTGCGCGGTCCGGACCGTGTGGTGCGCGAAGAGCGCCAGGAGCAGCCGCGCCAGCATTTGCTGCAAACCCAGCCCCAGCAGCCGCAGCACATGCCGCAACCGCAGCAGCGCGGCAACGTGGTGCGCACCGACAATGACGAGCGCGATATCTGGCGCGGCCAGAACATGCGCAATGAGCAGCGCCGGGTGACCACCACCGCGCCGCAGCTGCAAGCGGCGCCGCCGCAAGCCCAGCCGCAGCGCATGGAGGCGCCGCGCAATGAGTTGCGCGCGGAACAGCGCATGGAGCAGCGTATGGAACAGCGCGCCGAGCCGCGCCCGGAACCGCGCTTCGAACCGCGCGAAAACCGTGAAGCGCGTGAAGACCGCGGCCGCCGCGAAGCCCCGCCGCAAATGCAGATGGCGCCGGCCCGCCCGGCCCAGATGTCGCCACCGCCGCAAGTCCAGCACCAAGCTCCGCCGCCGCAGCAAGCGCAGCCACAACCGCAGCAGCGCCGCGAACCGCGCGAACGCGGCAATGACCGCCGCGACGAAAACCAGGGCGACCGCTTCCGTTAAGCCGGGAAGTCATCTTCGCGAGCCAGCCTGTGCCAAGCAGGCTGGCTTTTTTTTATCGGGTGATTTTCGCGCGCTGACGGATGCGCTCGCGCCACTCGCCCAGGGCCGACAGGGCGCCGTGGAATTCCCGCTCGATCAAGTCCGCTTCGGCTTCGCTCACCTTCCCATCCATTAAGGCCAGCGACACCGCTTCCGCCACCGCGCCTACCTGGGCCATCACCTTGCACACCGTCTGCGACAGGTCGTCGCTGCTCACCTCATCCGGTATCGGGACGATGAATGCCGCCATGCCATGCCGCGTCAGCAGTGCATGCAGCGGCAGCATGGCTTCGTGCACCCCGGCTTTGTGGCACAAGTCCACGATGGTCGACACTTCCTCGAACGACGGGTAGTGGGAAGCGATGGTCGGCGATAGTTTGTTGCGCAGCACGTTGGCGGAGATGCCCATCTGCTGGGCCAGCGCTTCGATGCCGCCGGGATAGGTGCGCGCCACCTTGTACAGCGCGTCGTGTTGGTTCATGTCCAGGTATTTCTTCGTCATGGTGAAGCGGGCCTTTTTTTACCGATGCGGTGCGGTTGTTGGAACGATATGCTGATTTTCATCGAAAGTTTAGTTACCTGACAACGGTGGAAAACATGTTCAAGCGCACACGCTTCGCGGCCATCATGGCAATCGTGGTGGCAATTGTAGTCGCCAACACGGCCGATGCCCGTCCAGGCGGCTCCTTCCGCGGCGGCTTCTCCTCGGGCAAAAGCACTGCGGCCCGCAGCATCGCCAGCCCGCGCCAACCGGCGTTCGGCAGCTTCGGCAAACGCCAGTCGCAGCCCCCGGCGGCGGCTCGTACGCCGCAACGCGATTCTGCCATGTCGCGCGACCTGGACCGGCGCGCCGCCCAGGACCAAGCCTTGCGCACTTATGACTCCCGCCGCGGCATGGCGTCCGGCCAGCCCGCGCCGGGCAGTTTCGGCGGCACCGCCACCGCCGGCCGGACCGGCAGCGCAGCCGCTGGGGCAGCCGGCGCTGGTGCGGCCGGTATGGCTGCCGCAGGTGGCGCCGCGCCCCCGCTGCCCCCGCTCGACCCGGTACTGCCCGGCGGCCGCATGGGCGGGAACGGCGGCAATGGCGGCTATGCCCAGCACGGCGCACCCAGCGCCGGCGCAAGCAGCGCAGCCGCCCCGGTAATCGTCCGCGACAGCAATAACGGCTGGCTGTGGGGCATCGGCGGCTTCATGCTCGGCCGCGCCGCCAGCGGCCATGCCGCGCCGCCGGCCCCCGCGCCCGCTCCGGCGCCAGCCACGCCAGCAGCGGACGCCTCCGGCAACTCCGGCGCCATGGCCGACGCCGCCGGCGCCAGCGACATCGCAACGGCAGGCGGCGCTGGCAGCGCCAGTGTCGAGTCAATCAGCCCAGTGCCCGCCGCAGCGCCAGCCGCCAAGCCGGCCGCCCACGAATCGAGCACCCTGGCCAAACTCGCTGTGGCCTTGCTGATTGGTGGCCTGGTCTGGCTGGCGTGGAAAGCGTTCCGCCTGATGGCCGGGGCACAAGAAGTGAAAAAGCACGCCAACTACTCGTTTGAAAGGAACTAAGGCCATGGGCTGGAAAGACGCTTTCGACTACCTGCGTGGCGGCGCCAAGCGCCGCGGCGTCGAGTCCGACGCGCCGCAACCTGAGGACCGCAGCCTGCCGCTGGGCGCCCGCATCGGCAGCGTGGTGGACTTGCAAATGTCCCCCCTGCTGCGCGCCAGCGCCAACGGTTCCCTGGTCGCGCTGCCGGCAGCCGAAGACAGCCGGATCCTGGCCATTTCCCAGTTCAAGCTGTCGATGGCCGGCCGCCTGTACCGCTACTACCTGGCCAAAGGCGATGACGACGCAGGCGAAAAATTCCTCCAGCTGTACGTGGACGAAGCAGGCCAGGTGAAGGAGATCCTGTACTGCACGCAGCTGGTGCGCTTCATCCCTACGACGGCGGAAGACCAGGATGCCTTCACCGGCGCCAACGGCAGCGGCCTCGGCGACCTGCAATTCAGCCTGTGGCGCGGCCAGCTGGAAGAACACGGCATCGACGCCGCGCAACTGGAGGCCGCTTTCGGCGAACAGGAAGCGCTCGATTTCGAACGCGACGTCGGCGATCACGGCGCAGGTTTCGTCCCGCCCTTCACAGGTACCGAAACCCGCATCGACGAAGCCAGCGGCATGCAAGGCTTGAAGCTACAGCTGTACTTCATGCCGTATGCCCGGCCGCTGGCCGACGGCAGCAAGGAATATCTGCTGGTCACGACGGAAATCCTCCAGAGCGTGAACGGCGATGCAAGGAAACGCGGAATTCACGTCGATTTTGTTGTGGGAATTCCGGTTGAGCAGGAACGGCTGGTCATCCAATAAGCGACCGCCGCAATATGAACTTCACTGAAAGGATGCAAAAAATGAGCAACTCGAATGGCTGGGCCCTGACTGCACGACTGATTTCCAAGCACTTTGGCGCCCTGGGCGACCGCGTGTCGGAAGCGATCGCCAGTTTTGACCCGGAAACGGCGACCGAGGCCGACCGCGACCGCCTGGCCGACACCCTGCGCAGCGCCGCGCAAAAGCTGGCCCAGGCCCGCGCCGCCTTCAACAAGGAGCGCGACGACGTCGCCCGCCTGCGCAAACTGATCGATACCGACGAGAAAGCCACCGGCACCCTGGCCGAACGCCTGGCCGCCGGCCAGATTTCGGAAGCGACGATCAACCTGTTCTGCGACGAGCTGGAAGCCAACAAGAACCGCCTGCCGCAGGAAATCCAGGAAGAAGCCGACGCCCAGGCCTACATGGAAGAATTGCAGAAGATCGTCGACGCCCTGTCGCAGCAACTGGCCGACTTCGACGCCGCCGCCAAGAAAGCGATGCAAGCCCTGGCCCAGGCCAAGGCCCAGCGCGAACTGCAGGAAGTGCGCGCCGAACGCCAGAGCCAGCTGGCCAGCCTGTCCGGCATGCGCGGCAACACCAGCGCCCTGAACGCCCTCACCAAGCGCGCCCAGGCGATCGCCAACGAAGCGGAAGGCATGAAGATCGTCTCCGTCATCGGCCAGCGCCCCTACGACCAGGCCGCCGAAATCGAAGCGATCCGCAAATCCGTCACCACCCCTGTGAACGGCAGCGAGTCCGCCCTGGACCGCTTGCAGCGCCTGTCGAACAAGGCGCCTGCGACGGCCTGAGCTTGAAAAATGGCCCGCGGGGGCCATATAGGTAACGTTGTAAAATGGAACCCGGCGCGACTCGCACCGCGCCGGGTCTTTTTTTTGTTACACGATTGGAAAAATCATGATGAAACCCATCTCGCCTGAAGAGTCCCTCATTGAGTACCCGAGCGACTTCCCGATCAAGGTGATGGGCGCCACCCACGACGCCTTCGCCACCACGATCATTGAAGTGGTCGTCGAGCACGACCCGACTTTCCATGAAGGGAAGCTGGAGTCGCGCCCATCGGCGAAAGGCAATTACACCAGCCTGACCGTCACCGTGCGCGCCACCAGCCGCGAGCAGCTGGACAATATCTATCGCGCGCTGTCCGGCCACCCGATGGTCAAGATGGTGTTGTAAGGAGTTGGCTGCGGGCGATTTCCGCCTTCAGCCACTCACGGAACGCCCGCACCTGCGGTTTCTGCAGGGCGCCGGGCGGGCTCACCAGGTAGTAATCGTCCGGGCACGGCGTCGCGATATCGAATAGCCGCACCAACTGGCCCGACGCAATTTCCTGCATCGCCACGATATGGCGCACCAGCGCTACCCCGTCGCCATCCACGGCGGAGCGGATCAGCATCGACAAATCCTCGAACATCACGCCGCCGGATGGCTCCGGCAGCGCGAGCCCGGCCGTGCGGAACCATGGCAGCCACGGTTCGTTCGAACGCAGCAAAGTCGCCTTTGCCAGATCCTGTGGCGAGGTGGGAAGCCTTCCACCGCGATAGTGTGGACTCACTACAGGATAATAGATCTCGCCAATCAGGCGCTCCACGTCCAGCTCCGGATACTTGCCGCGCCCAAAGCGGATGCCGACATCGATCCCTTCCCGCACCAGATCCTGCAAAGCCCCGCTGGCTTGCAGGATCACCTCGATGGTCGGATGCTGTTCGATGAACTGTCCCAGCCGCGGCGCCAGCCAGCGCGCCGCAAATGAAGGGATCGCCGTCACGCTCAGGCGCTGCACGCCCTCGGGTGGCCGCAGCTCGGCCGCGCCATCCGCCAGCTCCGCCAGACAGCGCGCCACGGTCGCCGCATAGCGCCGCGCCTCCGGCGTTGCCGTTACCTGCCGTCCATTGCGCAGAAACAATTGCACGCCCAATTCCTCTTCCAAACCGCGCACCTGGTGGCTGATCGCGCCGTGCGTCAGGCACAGCTCCGCGGCCGCGCGGGAAAAGTTTTCGTGGCGCACCGCCGCCTCGAAGGCGCGCAGGGCGGAAAGGTTGGGCAGTCTCATGTGAGCAAAATTAGCAAGGCCAATGAAAATATATCGTTTTGGCAAGCATGACGCAAGGCATACCATGTGAATAAATATAACCAAGCCGGAGCCTAAGCCATGAGCCTCAAACTGTACGTCGACAGCCAGTTCACCAGCCCCTACGCCATTTCCGCCTTCGTCGCCTTGCGCGAAAAAGGCCTGGAATTCGAGATGGAAACCGTGGACCTGGAAGCCGGAAAGAACAAGGAACTGTCCTATACCGGCAAGGCCCTGACCGGCCGCGTGCCCTGCCTGGTGCACAACGACTTCATGCTGACGGAATCCAGCGCCATCACCGAATACCTGGATGAGATGTTCCCGGCCCCGGAATACCACGCCCTCTACCCCGTGCTGCCGCAGAAACGTGCGGTCGCCCGCCAGATCCAGGCCTGGATCCGCAGCGACCTGGGCGCATTGCGGGAAGAGCGCAGTACTTACACGGTGTTCTACCGCCGTGCCGAACAGCCGCTGTCCCCCGCCGCCCAGGCGGCGGCGGATAAGCTGGTGCATCTGGCCGAACGCGTGATCGACGGTCCCTACCTGTTCGGCCGCTGGTGCATCGCCGACACCGACCTGGCCGTCATGCTGAGCCGACTGGTGATGAATGGCGACCCGGTCCCGCAAAAGCTCAAGGATTACGTCGCCCACCAATGGCAGCGCGAGTCTTTGCAAGATTGGCTAAAGAACATTAACCTGATGCCAGCTTAAGGAAATCGGCATAAAACTGCTCAGTCATTAAGCAGTGGTAAGGCTGGAAAGGTATAATGGCGGGGCTTTTCCCGACCTGACGCCTTATGCCAATCCAGCCGGCGGTGATCCGCCATCTCGGCCAAGCCGAATACGAGCCAACCTTCGCTGCCATGCGCGCCTTCACCGATGCGCGCCAGGAAGACACGCCCGACGAACTGTGGATCGTCGAGCATCCGCCCGTCTACACGCTGGGCCTGGGCGCCGACCGTGGGCATTTGTTGGCTGGTGCCACCAGCATCCCCGTGGTCCAGACCGATCGCGGCGGCGAGGTGACTTACCACGGTCCCGGCCAGGTTGTGATCTATCTCATGATGGACCTGCGCCGCAACAAAAAAGGCGGCAAGCTGTACGCCCGCCAGTTCGTCAATAAGATCGAAGAAGCGATCATCAATGTGCTGGCCGCGTATAATCTCGCCGGTGAGCGCATCGAAGGTGCGCCCGGCATCTACATCGCCAATGGCCCGAAGAAAGGCGCCAAGATCGCCGCCCTCGGCTTGAAGGTGCGCGGCAACGGCTGCACCTATCACGGCGTATCGCTGAACGTGGGCATGGACCTGGCCCCCTTCTCCTGGATCAATCCCTGCGGTTACGCAGGCCTGGAAACCATCGACATGCGGTCGATGGGCGTGGATGTCCCGCTGGCCGATGTCCAGCAGGCCCTGGCCGACGAGCTGGTGAACCAGCTGCAGGTGGCCGAACCCGAATTAACTTGAAAGCAAAGCAGCCATGACTTACAACCCAAGCGACAAGCAAAAAGGCGCCGACAAGACTTCCCGCATCCCGATCAAGATCATCCCGATCGAACAGGCCGAGCGCCTGAAGAAGCCGGAGTGGATCCGCGTGAAAGCGGCATCGGCCTCTTCCCGCTTCTACGAGATCAAGGACATCCTGCGCGAGAACAAGCTGGTGACCGTGTGCGAAGAAGCGAGCTGCCCGAATATCGGCGAATGCTTCGGCAAGGGGACTGCTACCTTCATGATCATGGGTGACAAGTGCACCCGCCGCTGCCCGTTCTGCGACGTGGGCCATGGCCGCCCGGATCCGCTGGACGTGAACGAGCCGCAAAACCTGGCCAACACCATCGCCAAGCTGCGCCTGTCTTACGTGGTGATCACCTCGGTCGACCGCGACGACCTGCGTGACGGCGGCGCCGCCCACTTCGTCGAGTGCATCACCAAGACCCGCGACCTGTCGCCCAAGACCCAGGTTGAAGTGCTGGTGCCGGACTTCCGCGGCCGCCTGGAAAAGGCCCTGGACATCTTCGCCGACGGCCTGCCGGACGTGATGAACCACAACCTGGAAACCGTGCCACGCCTGTACAAGGAAGCCCGTCCTGGCGCAGATTACCTGCACTCGCTCAAGCTGCTGAAAGACTTCAAGGCACGCTACCCACACGTCAAGACCAAGTCCGGCCTGATGGTCGGCCTGGGCGAAACCGACGAAGAGATCCTGGAAGTGATGCGCGACATGCGCGCGCACGACATCGACATGCTGACCATCGGCCAGTACCTGGCGCCGTCCAACAGCCACCTGCCGGTGCGCCGCTACGTGCATCCCGACGTGTTCAAGATGTTCGAAGAAGAAGCGTACAAGATGGGCTTCGCCCACGCCGCAGTCGGCGCCATGGTGCGCTCCTCCTACCACGCTGACGTGCAAGCCCACAACGTCCTGGAACAGGCGTAATCCCTCCTACATGAGCGCGTTCAGCGGCAATCGACGCTGAACACGTTCTGTCCCGCTTTCTCCCCTTTCTTCCCTTTGATCGTGGAGGACGTAATGCTGTCATCGAGCCGTTTCGACAAAGCGACTTCGTTCTAGGCGCTCCGGTGGCCCGTCTATTGGCGCCACCGAGTGCAAGTAGAGTGGCGCTGCGACGTAAGGCCGCCAGCCACCGCCGACGTTCTTGAGCATTATCGACGGCTCTGAGATCTGCTCCGGACAAGCGCGGTACTCGACGCTTGCGCTATTGCTTGCGACGGAGAAGAGAACGAGCGCTAAGAACACGAAGCTATTGAGCTGCGTCACGATGGCAATGTCCGCCGAACTTGCAGTTTGCGAAAGCTCACAGTATCTCCTCTGGCTTCGTCGGAAACTGATCTTGTGATCGCTTTTGGAGATAGACATGATCAACGTAGATTTGTTTGCAAAAGAATTGCGCGCTAATGCCGGAAAGGTCAGCAAAGGACAATGTGCGACCTTCGTACGTATGGCTCTTTCAGCAGCAGGTGCGCAAACGTATGCGCATCCAGCTGAAGCCAAGAGCTATGGACCACTTCTGACGCGAAACGGATACGCCGCCGTGCCAGTCGAGGAACCCGAACGCTATACAGCGACGAAAGGCGATATTGTCGTCTTCCAGCCCGCCAAAGGTGGCAATAAGGCTGCTCATATCCAAGGCTATGACGGAAGAAACTGGATCTCGGATTTTGTGCAGTCCGGTTTCTGGCCAGGACCTATTTATCGCAAAGAAAGGCCAGGTTATGTGGTCTATCGTCCGTAGGCTGATTCTTGTGGCCCATATCGTCGCGCCAATTGGGGCTGCTCATGCCGAAGAGTCCTTGCCTCGAGTGCTGCAAGAGCCCTTGCTTGGTCTTCAGTATGATCAATTTCGAATTCAATTCGAGCCTTTGCCTCCGGAACTACTTTCCCCTTGTCCTACTTTGGTCGATAGGGAATCGATCAGGTCGAACTGGTTTATATACGCCAAAGCTGAAGACTTTGCGCGTGCGATCTTCTACGTTGTTGGTGGCTACTCCGTCCGTACAAATCCACGCCCACCCGATTTTCCGAAGTTTGAACTGGATGCTACGGGAGTCATTATCAGCATCAAGGGAGGACAATGTACGGTATTCGAAGAAGCGGCATTAAAGATGTTCGAACCGCATCTGTCTGGCGAGATTCCGGATGATGTCCTGCTGGCGCTTGCGCGCGACCACGCCAACCGAACCGTCGCGGCGTTCGGCAGTAGAGCAAAGTTGCGGGAGAACGCTCGAAAGCAGCAGATAGCAATCGACAAGCTGCCACCCGCCTTGCGGGAAGCCTATTCGACCATTCTGAAGTAGTATTGTCGCCAACAAAAAATATGGAGGCGAAGATGGCTGAGCATAAGTGGCACGAAGAATTCGAGGCACTCAAGAAGATCGTTCTCTCCACGCATCTGACTGAAGAGACGAAATGGGGTTGCGCCTGCTTCACGTACAACGACCAGAACATCGTCCTGATCCACGGCTTCAAGGAATATTGTGCGCTGTTGTTCTTCAAGGGCGCCTTGATGCAGGACCCTGAAGGAATCCTGGTGCAGCAGACTGAAAACGTCCAAGCTGCGCGCCAGCTGCGCTTCACAAGCCTGGCCGACATCAAGCGGCAGGCGAAGACCATCAAGGCCTATATCGAGGAAGCGATTGCCGTGGAAAAGTCCGGCGCCAAGGTGGAATACCGCAAGACCGACGACTTCCCGATGGCGGACGAATTCCTGCAGAAGATGGATGAACACCCGGCACTTGCAGAGGCGTTCTACGCCCTCACGCCGGGTCGCCAGCGGGGCTACCTGCTGCACTTCTCCTCGGCCAAGCAAGCCAGCACGCGCGCAGCGCGCGTCGAGAAATGCACGCCGAGCATCCTGGCCGGCAAAGGACTCAACGACTAAGCCGCAAGCTTGCGCCGGGCAAAACGCACGGCGGCCTTCATCGCCGGCGCCTGCTGTGCGGTGAGCAGGCCTTCCATAAAGGCCAGGCTCGCCGCCTGTGCAGGGAAATGCGCTTGCAGGCTTCGCAGCAATTCGCAAGCGATCAGGTTGTCGTTCAACTGGCCAAGCTTCTCCTGCGCACCAGACAACACGCGCAAGCGCACGCGTGAACGCTGGCGCGCATCGCGTGGCGAAAGCGAATCGAAGAACTCGCGCAGATAGCGCTCCTTCTTCACCGCGATGCGCAGGCTGTGCAAGCTGTCCGGCCGTGCGGCGCCCAACTGGCGGACACGCTTACCGACCCGCTTGCGCGATTGCCGAAGCAATGCCTGCGCAATCTTGCGCGCATCTTTACCCCAAGGCTGTGAGCGTCCCGTGCCGGACCAAAGCCGCTCGCCGTCCCATAGCGCCAATTCCTCCATCAGCGAGCGGCAGCGCGGCCCTTCCAGCATGTTCCGGATATCCTGGCGGACCTGCACAGCCATCTGGCGTGCAGCGCCGCGGATCTGCTCCCGCGCCTCCGGGGCAAGATGGGGAACGCCCAAGTGGGGCAGCGTGCTGTCAAGGAAGACATCCCAATTGCGCGCCTTGCCCAATTCCTGGCCAAGCCATTGCAGCTTGCGTGCCGTGTCCGCCGGAAGGACACCGAAATCGCGCGTGCCGTCCAGCAGTGCGCGCAAACGCCGCACACCGATCCGCATCTGGTGCAGGCTCTCGGGGTCGCCAGCCAGCACCCCCGGCATATTGTGGCGGATGTGGCTCAGGCAGTGATGCGTTATGTCCTGGAACGCGTCGCCAAACCGCGCCTTGCTCCGCAGCTTGAGCGGGGCAGCGGGCACAGCATGGGCAAACAGGGTGGGATGTGCGCTTTTCACTGCTACAGTATAGGCGCACCGCGGAATGATAAGATTTCGGGATGACAGTACGTATCGAGCCATCCTGGAAAGCGCAGTTGGACGGGGAATTCGCGCAACCCTACTGGCAGGAGCTGACCAGCTTCGTGCGCGCCGAATACGCCGAGCGGCAATGCTTCCCCGCCGGCCGCAACATCTTCCGCGCCTTCGACCTCACGCCCTTCGATGACGTGAAAGTCGTCATCCTCGGCCAGGACCCCTACCATACCCCCGGGGCCGCGATGGGTTTCTGCTTCTCCGTCCCGGATGGCAACCGCCCGCAACCAAGCCTGCAAAATATCTTCCAGGAGCTGGAATCGGACCTGGGCATCGCACGCCAGCGCACCGACCTTTCCGACTGGGCCGGCCAGGGCGTATTCCTGTTGAATAGCGTGCTGACGGTGCGTGCCCGCGAAGCCGGCTCGCACGCCGGCAAAGGTTGGGAGAATTTCACCGACAGCGCCATCAAGCGCCTGTCGGCCGGGCGCGAAGGACTGGTCTTCATCCTGTGGGGCAGTTATGCCATCGCCAAGCGCGCCCTGATCGATCCGCGCAGGCACCTGGTCATCACCTCGCCGCATCCATCGCCCTTCTCGGCCCACAAAGGTTTTTTCGGCAGCCGTCCCTTTTCCCGTGCCAACGCCTATCTGGCGCAGCAGGGCAAGACACCGATCAACTGGGCTTGAGCGCGGAAAGCAGGGCTTTCACCACGACCTCCTGCTGCGCAGCGCGGCTCACCGTTGCGTCGCCATCCAGCAGCTGATGGCCATAATGGCCGAATTGGGAATGGTTGCCGCCCAGGATTTCGATCCAGCGCGTATGTGCCGGCAACAGGGCCTTGTTGCGGATGACATCGGAGGCACGCGCTACGCCATCGTTGGAAGCGAACACCTTGGTCACTGGGATGCGCAGCCAGGAGAGGTCCTGCCGCTTTGGATGGGTAGTGCCGACCAGGACCAGCGCCGCGGGCACGCCGGGCGCTTCGTGAACCAGCCGTGCTGCCAGCGCGCCGCCAAGCGAATGCCCGGCGACCACCCAGCGCTGCACCCCGACATATGCCGCCATCGCACGGCGCGCCCGCGCCAAGGCTTCTTGTTGGTTGCCATCGAGCGGCGCAAAGCGCCATGGAAGCTTGATAATCCGGACCGGGTAGCCGGCAGCGGCAACCGCGTGCAGCATCGGGACATACGCTTCAGCCGCGACGCCGGAGCCGCAAAAGAAGAGCAGTCCCGCTGGCGCGCCCGGGGCGCGAGGGGGCAAGCTCAGGAATTCGTCCGCGTCAACGCTGCCGCGTAACAGCACTGGGTCCACGCCCTGCGTCCGATAGGAATTGGCCAGCCAGCCCGTTGAAACCAGGGCCCAGGCCCCGAACAGCAGGCGGACCGTGCGGCGTTTCAATGGGTGGTGCGCTTGCCGTAGCAAAGAGTGTAAAGCTGGGTGCGCAGATCACTGAATTCTTCGTCGAGCTGGAGGTCGCTGATCGAACCCGCGCCGCCGAAGTAATGCAGGATCTCACCCTTGGCAGCCGAGCAGTCGAAGGCGCTCAGCGTGCGGGCGCGGTGCAACAGGCGCGCCCAATCTTCCTGCTGGCCTTGCGCCAGCTTCACTTCCATGCGCTGCACGATGGCAGACAGTTGCTCTCTTTCGTTCATAGGTCATTTCTCCGTCAATAAATCGGTTGAATCCACCTTTTGAGCGTCTGGTCCTGCCTGCCGACCGGGCCCTTGTGGGGCAGGCCGCGCATCCGTAAGCATACCCTGTTTCAGGCTGTTATGATTCCTGATCTACAACGGAGACAACACCTGATGAAGTTCGACCTCGAAAAACTCCAGCAACTGACCCATAACACCCTGCCCGGCCACCTCGGTATCCGCGTCATCGACGTCGCCGAAGGTGAATTGCACGCCGAAATGGATATCGCCCAGCACCACCTGGCGCCGAACGGCTACCTGCACGCCGGCAGCGTGGTCACCCTGGCCGATACCGCTTGCGGGTTCGGCTGCATTGCCAACCTGCCGGAAGGCGCACAGAATTTCACCACCATCGAGCTGAAGTCGAACCACCTCGGCACCGCGCGCGAGGGCACCATTGCCGTCGCGGCCAGGCTGGTGCACGGCGGCCGCACCACCCAGGTGTGGGATGCAACCGTCACCAACAAGGCCAATGGCAAGACCATCGCCCTGTTCCGCTGCACTCAGATGGTCCTGTACCCGAAAGGCTGATATGCGAAAACTGTTTGGCGCCGGCCTGCTGCTTGCCGCGTCGGCCGCTTGCGCGCAAACGCCTTACCAGGACGACAGCGTCTATCGCGGCCTTGGCGGGGCCGATGGCATCAAACGCATCGTCGCCACGATGTTCGAGATCGTGCTGGCCGATGACCGTATCAAGGAAACCTTTGACGGTTTCGACATCGCCCAAAGCAAGGTGCGGCTGGCGGAGCAATTCTGCGAGCTCTCCGGCGGACCATGCAAGTTCACCGGCAAGTACAAGGGCCGCGACATGAAGTCCGTGCACGAGGACTTGAAGCTGACCGACAAGCACTTCAACGCACTGACGGAAGATTTGCAGATTGCGATGGAACGCAATGGCGTACCGACCAGCGTATCGAACAAACTGATCGCCAAGCTGGCGCCCATGCACCGCGATATCGTCACTGCCGGCGGCGGCGCGCCCGCCATGCAGCCCGACCAGGGCAAGTTCATCGCCACTGGCGGCGTCAGCTCGGTGGAAGGCAGTGCTGGCGGCGGCATCGTGCCTTGGGCACTGATTACCGGCTACGGCACCCGCGACAGCTGGGGCGCCAGCAGCTTCGCCACGCGCGTCAATACGCAAGATTACCGGATGGAGGCGTATGGCCTGGCTGTCGGCATTGGCGACCGCGTCGAGGTCTCAGTGGCGCGCCAGGACTTCCACGGCGAGCTGGCGCCACTTGACCGGCTGCGCATCAGGCAGGACATCGTCGGGGTCAAGCTGCGGGTTGCCGGCGACGCGATCTATGCGCAAGACAGCTGGCTGCCGCAAATTGCCATCGGCCTGCAGTACAAGAAGAACAAGGGCGTCGACGGCCTGGGTGCGCTTGGCGTCAGCAACGTCAAGCAGCTCGGCGCAAAGTCGGACCGCGGCACGGATTTCTACATTGCCGCCACCAAAATCCTCTTCGAGCAAAGCCTGCTGCTGAACGGCACCCTGCGCAGCACGCGCGCCAACCAGATGGGATTGATGGGTTTCGGCGGCGACCGCGAAGGCAGCCGCAAACTGATGCCGGAACTCTCCGCCGGCTACCTGCTGACGCGCAAGCTGGTGCTCGGCGCCGAATACCGCCGCAAGCCGCACAACCTCGGCGTCGACAACGAGAAGGCATACAAGGACGTCTTCCTCGCATGGGTGCCCAACCGCCACTTCTCGCTGACGGCGGCTTACGCGGACCTGGGGACCATCACGGTCTTCAACCCGAAGACCCAGCGTGGCGCTTACTTGTCCGCGCAGGCGGCCTTCTAGCCCTTCAGGGCCTTTTCCAGCAGGGCGTGGAGCGCCGGGAATTCCGGCTTGCCCACGTAGCGCTTGATGATGTTGCCATCCTTGTCGATGACGAAGGTGGTCGGGGTCATGGAGACGTCGCCGTAGGCCTTGGCCGCTTCGCCGGTCACGTCGAGCGCGACCTTGAACGGCAGCTGGCGGGTTTCCGTGAAGTTGACTACGTAGTTGGGCGGATCGTACTTCATCGCCACGGCGACGAATTCCAGGCCCTGGCCCTTGTACTTATTGTACGTATCGACCATTTCCGGCATTTCGGCCACGCAGGTGGTGCACGAAGTGGCCCAGAAATTGACCATCACGACCTTGCCCTTCAGGCTGTCGGGCGTGATCTTTTCCCCTTTGATGCCGAGGAAGGTGACCGCAGGCGCGGACTGGTGCTTGTTCAGCGACTGGTAGGCGGTGAAGCCGATGCCGGCGATGACTGCAAGCGCAATCGCCGGTTTCAGCCACGCTCTGGAGCCGGTACTCATGATGGTTTAGCCTTGTGAAGCCTGGGACGGCTGGTACTGCTTCCACTCGTCCTCGGTGATGTACTCGAATACCTTGACGACCTTGGTCACGCCGGACACGCCGCGCGCAATCTCGGCAGCCTGTGCGCCTTCGCGCTGGGTCACGCGGCCCATCAGGAACACGGCCCCCTTCTCGGTGACCACCTTGAAGGAATTGGCCGAGATATCCTTGGCGTCCGCCAGGCTCAGTTTGACCTTGGACGTGATCAGCGCATCGTTGGAGCGGGAGGTGTAGCTGGAGGAAAAGCCCACTTCCAGCTCATTGGTGACATTCATCACGCCTTCAATGCCGCGCACTTCGCGCTCCACCTTGGCCTTGGTTTCCTCATCCGGCACTTCGCCGGTGATCAGCACGCGGCGGTTGAAGCTGTTCACATTGATATGGGAGCTCTTGTCGACGATGTTGGGCATTTTCAGCTCCGCCTTCACGACGATCGACTTGTCTTCCGTCTGGGCACCGAAGGTGCGGCGGTCGGTCGCGGCAATGGTGCCGGCGACGGCGCCGCCCACCAGGATCGGGGCGCAGGCGGACAGGGTGGTGCTCGCCAGGACGGCAGCCATCACGGCCAGCGTCAGTGGACGCGCTTTATTCATTTACATCTCCTCCGAACAGGGCGACGTCGATGCCGTCGCACAGGCAATGGATGGTCAACAGGTGGACTTCCTGGATACGGGCAGTACGGTCGGCCGGCACGCAGATGTGCACGTCGGCGTCGGTCAGCATCTTGCCGATGGCTCCGCCGCCCTTGCCGGTCAGCGCCACCACGCGCATTTCGCGCTCCAGCGCCGCCTCGATCGCCGCCATCACGTTGGCCGAATTGCCCGAGGTGGAAATCGCCAGCAGGATGTCGCCGGCCTGGCCGTACGCCTGCACCTGCTTGGAGAAGATCTCGCGGTAGCTGTAGTCGTTGGCCACGGCGGTCAGGATGGAGGTGTCGGTCGCCAGCGAAATGGCCGGCAGCGGGAAACGTTCGCGCTCGAAGCGGCCCACCAGTTCCGCGGCGAAGTGCTGGGCGTCGGCCGCCGAGCCGCCATTGCCGCAGGCCAGGATCTTGTTGCCGTTCGAGAGGGCGGAGAACATCAGCTCCACCGCCTGCGCGATCGGCTGCGCCAGGACGGTTGCGGACTGGATCTTGATTTCGGCACTTTCGTGGAAGTGCGAGAGAATGCGTTGATTGGTCATAGTGTGCGTAATTATAGTGCAGTGGCTTGGCGGGCCTCACAAGCGCTGTTAAAAATGCTTACATTTGGTCAATGATAGCGTTGCGCAGCCAATTTATCCGGTCGCCGTCGATGGCCACGATGTCAATCCGGCATGGCGGCAGCGGTTTGCAGCGCAGCAGGTAGAACTGGGCGGCGCGCACGATGCGGCGCTGCTTGGCGGGGGAAATGCTGGCCGCGGCGCCGCCGAAACCGGGGCTGTTACGCTCACGGACTTCGACGAAGACCAGGTGCCTGCCATCGCGCATGATGAGGTCCAGCTCCCCGACCTTGCACAGGAAGTTGCGCGTCACCAGTTCGAGGCCCTGCTGCTGCAGATAGGCCAGCGCGCGGTCCTCGCCGCTGCGGCCGATTTCCTGCAGTTCGGTGCGCGGCATGGGCTGGCCTAGCGCGCCACTGGAACCGGCACGCCGTTGCGGTATTCGGCCGGTACTTCCACCCGCTCGAACCACGAGGGTCCCTTGCCGAAGTCGATGGTCAATTGGCCGGTTACCCCATCCAGCTGGAAGCGGCGCTGCGGCTGGCGGGCGATTTCACGGGCGATGCGGAAGGCGTCGATGCCCAGCGCATAGATGCGCTCCATGTCCGCGCTGATGCGTGCCTCGTCACGCGGCACCGGCTGCGGATAGACCATGACCGCCGGATGATCGCGCTGCACCAGCCACGGCAGGTCGAGCAAGCGTACCCCATCGAGCTCCGGGCCTGCGCGGTACATGCTGCGGCCCGGGTTCAGCGAAGAAGTGCCATATACCGGGATGTCCGACAGCGGCGGCGTGGCCAGCGCGATCTTCAGCTGGGCCGTTTGGTCCGGATCGAGTGCGGCGAACAGTACCCCGGCCGGTTCGCTCTGCAGACGCGCGCGCAGCGCCACCAGCTCGGCATCCTGCAGGTAGCCGTTTTGCGGGTTCAGGTCATGGGCGCGTGCGGTAAGGCCCAGACGCTGCCACTGCTCCGTGATCGCGCTGGCAATGCGTTTCTGCCAGGACGTATTGCCGGCAATGACCAGGGCGCGGGACGAAGGGTTCTCGCGCGCCGCCCATTCCGCCACCTGGCGCGCCTCTTCCTCGATCGACAGCCCGATCACCAGCAACTGCGGCGGGATGCGCGGATCGCCGCGCAATTCCGGATGGTTCAGCGCGATGGTCGGCTTTTCCACCAGCGGGCTGCCGGCAATGGCCGTCACCGCCGACCTCGCCAGCGGACCGACCACCATATCGTTCCGCTCCTGCGCGTTGACATAGGCGGCCAGCACATCCTTGGGCGAGTCGCCCGTTTCCACCAGGTTAATCTCGAAACCTTTGCCGTCACGCTCCAACGCAGCCATGAAGCCCGCGCGCAGCGCATCGGCCGCCCGGCCCAGCGCCTCGGAGCGCAGCGGCAGCAGCAAGGCAATGCGGTAAGGCGGCTTGCCGGCGGATTCCGCAGGCTGCGGGATGACCTGCATGATGCCCGGCGGGCGCGCCGCTTCGGGCGGGGGCACGGCAAAGGTCTCGACCACCGCTTCCGGTTCCGGCGGAGGTGCCGGAGGTTTCGGCCGCGGCGCCGGCGCGGCGGCAGGCGGCGCACTTGTCACCGACGAGATTGGCGCGCACAATCGGCCCGGCGCGCCGCACGGCGCGCTGCAAGCGCTGGCCAGTAAAGCCGCCGCGACGCAGAGTATCAATTTGTTGATATTTTTTGACAGCATCCTACCCCCGATGACAGCACAAGATCCCAGCCCGCTCGCCGGCTTGCCCATCCTTGGCGAGACGGTCCACCAGACCTATCCTACGGCATCTTTATACGTGGTGGCTACGCCAATTGGCAACGTTACCGACATTAGCCTGCGTGCCCTGCATGTGTTGTCGCTTGTGGATGCCGTGGCATGCGAGGATACGCGCAATACGGCCCAGCTGATGAACCGCTTCGGCCTGCACAAGCCCCTGCTCGCCGCGCACATGCACAACGAACGCGAAGCTGCGCAAGGGCTGATTGCCCGGCTGCAGGCCGGCGAGCGCATCGCGCTGGTATCCGATGCCGGCACCCCGGCGGTATCCGATCCCGGCGCGCGCATTGTGGATGCGGTGCGCGCCGCCGGATTGCGCGTGATCCCGCTGCCGGGCGCATCGGCGGCCGTGGCGGCACTGTCGGCCAGCGGCCTGGTCAACGACCAGTTCCATTTTGTTGGCTTTTTACCATCGAAAGCCCGGCAGCGCGAAGTGGTGCTGCAAGGTCTTGCCGCCGCCACGGCCACGCTGGTGTTCTACGAAGCGCCGCACCGCATCGTCGAATGCGCCCAGGCATTGGCCGAAACCTTTGGAGCCGAGCGCCAAGCGGTGTTCGCCCGCGAAGTCACCAAACTGTTCGAACAGATCCACCGCTGCCCGCTGGGCGAAGCCGCCGCCTGGCTGAAATCGGACCCCAACCACGAAAAGGGTGAATTCGTGGTCCTGGTCGAAGGCGCCCCCGCCGCCGAGGAAGGCCAGGATGCCGAAACCGACCGCATCCTGCAAATCCTGCTGGCCGAGTTGCCCGTCAAACAAGCCGCCACCCTTGCCGCCCAGATCACCGGCAAGAAGAAAAACGCCCTCTACGACCGCGCCCTTGAGCTGAAAAAATAATTGCACCTTGGGGTCAGGACGGTACCGCGGGCGGGCCGGGGTGGACAAACATTTACCATTTGCAACCGCTGTCTTTCTTGTCCATCATCAGGTAGAGCGGTGCCAGCAGGCCGCCGGGGATGCCATCCTTGCAATTGGGCCGGGCGGCCTCCTGGATGCGGCGGGCGAGTTTCTCGTCGCGGGTCGCGCGCAACTTTTCCGGGGCGGGTGCGAGTTCGGCGGCGATGTCGCGGGCGGCCGCTTTGGCGGCTTCGCGGTCGAAGCCCTGCGCCGGGCCCGGCTCAGCAGGATGCAAGACCAGCGTCGGCTCGCGCGCCGGGGAGCTGGAGAATTCCGGCTGCGGCTTGGCCGCCTCCTTGCTGGGCTCGGTGCGGCGCCGTGGGCGGCGCGACTCGGCGGCAGCCACCGCGGGCCGCTGCGTTTCGGGCTTGGCCTCAGGCTCCGGCAACTCAGGCGGAGGCGGCGGCACGATCCTCACCTCGACCTGCGTCATCCAGATGCGCGGGTCGGCCGGCGGACGCGGCTCGGGCAGCCGCAGCAAAAACACTGCCGCCGCGTGCAGTAGCAAGGAAATAACGATACCGACTGCAATCCGCCAACCCGGCACCCGATAAGCCATTTCACCCAAGGAAAATCCCTCCAGCTTTCAAAATGGGGGTTGACGGCCCCCGGCCCAGCTTGTATTATCTTGCTTCTTCGGAGTGTAGCGCAGCCCGGTAGCGCATCTGCTTTGGGAGCAGAGGGTCCAAGGTTCGAATCCTTGTACTCCGACCAAGTTTCAAGAAAAAGACCTGCATGCGTGCAGGTCTTTTTTTTTCTGCGATAGGATCGCGCCATGTACACCTGCCCCTGCTGCGGATACGCCACCTTTGCCAGCGCCCCCGGCTCGCGCGCCACATGCCGCGCCTGTGGCTGGCAAGACGACCTGGCGCAACTTTACTCGCCCTTCCTCGCCGGCGGCGCAAACCAGGCCAGCCTGGCGGAAGCGCAAGTGCGCCATGTGCAATTTGGCGCGCGGGCCGCTGCGCAGCTCTTGCACGACCCGCACTGGTTCCCGCTATGGCAGCAGAAGGCAGAGTTTCCCGACGGGCCGCCGCCGGACAACGCCACCACCTACGACCTGTACTACTGGCTCCGCACGCCGCGCGCATCGGTGCCGGAACAGCCGATAGGACTGCGCCGCGTGCGCAACCGCATCATCGAATATCTGGAACTGGCCAGCTCCTTCGAAGCCCAGCGCCAATTGCAGGCCGCCACGCCCGCCATGTCGGCGCCGGACGAAGTGCTGAACCAATGGGAGGATTGGGTAACGCCGGACTGGAAACAGCATTTCACCGAACCAGTCTTCTCGGCGGAAGAGCGCAATGGCATCGCGCAGTTCGCACGCGAGTGGAGCGGCATCGCGGACGGCGCACCACATCCCTTGCCGCCGCTGGACATCCTGATCACCACGCCCAACTGGCAGGCATTGCAGCGTGCCGCGGCCGCGCTGCTGGCAGTTTTCCTGCTGCGCGGCCGTTCGGACGAGAACTGATCAACCCGCGCGCTTGGCGGCAATGGCGTTACCGGCGCGGCTGGCGGCCTTGCGGCCGAGGAAGTTGGAAATGAACTGGCCCGCATCGACCACCTTGTCGAGATCCACACCGGTCTCGATACCCAGCCCGTTCATCATATAGATGACGTCCTCGGTCGCCACGTTGCCCGTCGCCCCCTTGGCATACGGGCAGCCGCCCAGGCCCGACACGGAGGAATGGAAGATCTCGATCCCCACTTCCATCGACGCATAGATATTGGCCAGCGCCTGGCCGTAGGTATCGTGGAAGTGGCCGGCCAGTCCGTTGGCACGGAACTCCTTGATCGCACGCTCCATCACCGCCTGCGTCTTGCGCGGCGTCGAGACGCCGATGGTGTCGGCGATATCGATCTCGTCACATCCAAGGTCGCGCATGCGGCCCACCACATAAGCCACGGATTCCAGCGGCACCTCGCCCTGGTACGGGCAGCCGAACGCGGTACTGACCGAGGCGCGCAGGCGCAAGCCCGCATCCTTGGCAGCCTTGGCGACCGGCACGAAGCGTTCGATCGATTCCGCGATCGAGCAGTTGATATTCTTTTGCGAGAACGCTTCCGACGCGGCCCCGAAGATCACCACCTCATTGGCACCCGCCGCCAGCGCCGCCTCGAAGCCCTGCATATTCGGCGTCAGCGCGGAATAGATCACGCCCGGCTTGCGCGTGATCCCGGCCATGACGTCCTTCGATGTCGCCATCTGCGGCACCCATTTGGGCGATACGAAAGACGCCGCCTCGATATTCGGGAAGCCAGCTTCCGTCAGGCGGTTCACCAGCTCGATCTTCACGTCGGCCGGCACATCGCCTTTCTCGTTCTGCAGGCCGTCGCGTGGCCCCACTTCGACAATCTTGACCTTCTTCGGCAAATTCATCTCAATAACCCTTTTCGCGGTTGATCACGTCGGCGACCTGTTCGCCGCGTGCGTGCTGGCGCATCTTGCCCACCATCTGCTCCACGCTTTCGCGGCGCAGCGTCAGTGCCGAGATATGCGGCGTGATGATGATGCGCGGCTCCATCCAGAACGGATGCTGGGTTGGCAACGGCTCGTTGCGGAACACGTCCAGCGTGGCGCCGGCGATATGCCCCGACTTGATCAGCGCCAGCAAGTCCGGCTCGGAAACGTGCGCGCCGCGACCGACATTGATGATGTAGGCACCCTGCGGCATCTTCAGCATATTGCTGCGGTTCAGGATATTGCTGGTTTCCTCCGTCAGCGGCAGCATGCACACCACCACGCGCGAAGACCCAAGGAAGCCGTCCAGCCCCTCATGGCCGTGGAAGCATTCGACGCCTGCCAGCGATTTCGGCGAACGGCTCCATGCGCGCAGCGGAAAGCCGAATGGCCGCAACGCGTCGATGACGTGCGAGCCCAGCGCGCCCACGCCCATCACGCCCACGGCAAAGCCGCTCTTGTCGCGTGGTTCGAGCGGCAGCCAGGCGCCGGCGCCGGCCTGGGCCTCGTATTCGTCGAGGCGTCGGAAGTAGCGCAGCACTGCGTGAGTGACGTATTCCGCCATCTGCACGCCCATGCCCGCATCGTTCAGCCGCACGATAGGGATATGCGCCGGAACCGCGTGCGCATACTTCATGATCGCGTCGGCGCCGGCCCCGGTCAGGAAGATCGCCTTCACACGTACAAGGTCGGCCAGCATCGCTTGCGGCGGCGTCCACAGCACGGCGTAATCGCAAGCGGGCAGGTCGGCGCCTTCGCGCCACACCACCACCTCCGCTTCGGGCATGAGTTCGGCGAAATCCTTGATCCAGGGCGCAGTGTCGCCGTCGGCGCGGTACAGCAGGATGCGCATGCCGGTCTCCTTAAGCCGCGGTCTTGAAGGCCAGCAGCGGAGCACCATCGCTGACCTGGTCGCCAACCGCGTAGAGGATGTCCTCGACCACCCCGTCGTGCGGGGCCGAGATGGTGTGTTCCATCTTCATCGCTTCCATGATCACCAGCGCATCGCCCTTCCTCACTTCCTTGCCCTTTTCCGCCAGCACGGCGATCACCTTGCCCGGCATCGGCGCGGTCAGGCGCCCGCCTTCGGCTTCGGACTCGCCGGCATGCGCCATCGGGTCGTTATAGTCCAGCACATAGTGGCCGCCGCCGGTGAACACGTGGAACACATCGCCGGCGCGGCGCACGGTGCCATGCACCGAGGTCTCGCCCAGCTTGATGCTCAGGTCCACGCCATCCTGCTTGAACAGCGACAGGTCCACGCCCAGGCCCTTGATCTCGAAGTGCCAGCCATGCGGCAGGTAGGTCAGCATCGGCTCATAGTGCTTGCCATGCTCGTCGCTGAAGGCCAGCTTGCGCACATAATGGAAGTTCATGCGCCAGCCCAGCGCCTGGCCCCACGGGTCGCCCTGGTTGGCGCCGGATTGCGCCGCCGACTTATCCTTCTCTTCCTCGATCAGCGATACGGCGGCCAGCGCCACGGCCACCACCGGGATGGAGCGCGGCGGCGGGAACAGCGCCTCATGATTGCGCTCGATCAGGCCCGTATCCAGGTCGGCGTTGGCGAAGGCGTCGCCTTCCACCAGGCGCTTCAGGAAGGCGATATTCGACGCCAGCCCGACGATCTGGTATTGCGACAGCGCTTGCGCCATGCGGGCCAGTGCCTGCTTGCGGTCCGCGCCCCAGACGATCAGCTTGGCGATCATCGGGTCGTAGAACGGCGAGATGGCGTCGCCCTGGCGCACGCCGGAATCGATACGCACGGCGGCCGGGAAGCCAGGCACGCCGCCCAGTTCGAAGTTGACCGCATCCGGCGTTTCCAGGTGCTGCAGCGTGCCGATGGACGGCAGGAAGCCCTTCTCGGGATTTTCGGCATAGATGCGCGCTTCGATCGCATGGCCGTTGATGGCCAGCTCGTCCTGCTTTTTCGGCAGCGCTTCGCCGGCGGCGACGCGGATCTGCCATTCCACCAGGTCGGTGCCGGTGATCATTTCGGTCACCGGATGCTCGACCTGCAGGCGGGTGTTCATCTCCATGAAATAGAAGCTGCCATCCTGGTTGGCGATGAACTCCACCGTGCCGGCGCCGACGTAGCCGACGGCACGCGCGGCGGCAACCGCGGCTTCGCCCATCGCGGCGCGGCGCTCGGCGTTCATGCCGGGTGCCGGTGCCTCTTCCAGCACTTTCTGGTGGCGCCGCTGCACGGAGCAGTCACGCTCGAACAGGTAGATGCAATTGCCTTGCGTGTCGGCGAACACCTGGATTTCGATATGGCGCGGACGCTGCAGGTATTTCTCGGCCAGCACCTTGTCGTCGCCGAAGGAGCTGATCGCCTCGCGTTTGCAGGATGCCAGCGCATCCTTGAACGCTTCCGACGATTCGACCACACGCATGCCCTTGCCGCCGCCGCCGGCGGAAGCCTTCAGCAGCACAGGGTAGCCGATGCGGTCGGCCTGCTCCTGCAGGAAGCCCGCATCCTGATTGTCGCCGTGGTAGCCCGGCACCAGCGGCACGTTGGCCTTCTCCATCAACTGCTTGGCAGCGGACTTCGAGCCCATGGCGCGCATGGCGGAAGCCGGCGGGCCGATGAAGGCCAGGCCCACCTCGGCGCAGGCATCCGCGAACTCCGCGTTCTCCGACAGGAAGCCGTAGCCCGGGTGGATCGCTTCCGCACCGGTGGCCAGCGCCACGGCGATCAGCTTGTCGCCGCACAGGTAGGATTCCTTGGCGGCGGCCGGGCCGATGTTCACCGCTTCGTCGCACACGGCGACGTGCTTGGCATTGGCGTCCGCCTCCGAATACACGGCCACGGTCTTGATGCCCATGCGGCGCGCGGTCGCGGCCACGCGGCAGGCGATTTCGCCACGGTTGGCAATCAGGATTTTCTTGAACATGTCTCTCTCTATTCTTTTTGGATTTT
This sequence comes from uncultured Duganella sp., assembly GCA_946482335.1. The sequence continues at coordinate 27,020 of CAMLRG010000041.1, forward strand.
TCAGCAGCCGCAGGCTTCTTTTTGCACGGAGTCCAGCACCGCGCCGCGCGTCGGCAGTCCCAGTTTTGCCAGCAGGGCGCGGTCGTCGTTGGCTTCCGGGTTATCGGTGGTCAGCAGCTTGTCGCCGTAGAAGATCGAGTTGGCGCCGGCCATGAAGCACATTGCCTGTACCGCTTCGCCCAGTTCGCGGCGGCCGGCGGACAGGCGCACGCGCGCCTTCGGCATGGTGATGCGGGCGACGGCGATGGTGCGCACGAATTCCAGCGGATCGAGCTTGTCCAGGCCGTGCAGCGGGGTGCCTTCCACCTGCACCAGATGGTTGACCGGCACCGATTCAGGGTAAGGGTTCAGGTTCGCCAGCTGGGCGATCAGGCCGGCGCGCTGTTCGCGCGATTCGCCCATGCCCACGATGCCGCCGCAGCACACTTTCAGGCCGGCGTTGCGCACGTGGCCCAGGGTGTCCAGGCGGTCCTGGTACTGGCGGGTGGAGATCACGTCGCCGTAAAAGTCCGGCGAGGTGTCCAGGTTGTGGTTGTAGTAGTCCAGGCCCGCATCCTTCAGGCGCTGCGCCTGTTCGGCTTCCAGCATGCCCAGGGTGGCGCAGGTTTCCAGGCCCATGGCTTTCACTTCACGCACCATGTTTTCGACCTTTTCCATGTCGCGCTCTTTCGGGCTGCGCCACGCGGCGCCCATGCAGAAACGGGTCGCGCCATTGTCTTTCGCCTGCTTGGCGGCGTCGAGGACGGTGTCCAGGTCCAGGATCTTCTTGGCTTCCACGCCGGTGTCGTAGCGCGCGGCTTGCGGGCAGTAGCCGCAATCCTCCTCGCAACCGCCGGTCTTGATCGAGAGCAGGGTTGCCAGTTCGACGTCGCCGTCCGGCCAATGCGCGCGATGCGCTTCCTGGGCGCGGAACATCAGCTCGTTGAATGGCAGCTCGTACAGCGCCATCACGTCTTCCAGCGGCCAGGTAGCGGCTTCCGGCAGCTTGATCGCTGCGGCAGGACGGTGCAGTTGGACGGTTTTCGGTTCTTGCAGGGACATTATGCTTCCTCTCTCACTTGTTGCGGCGGCCCGGCCAGTTCGGCAGGGACGTGAAGTTCAGGTATTCGGCGGCGGCGGCGGCGGTCGGCTTGGCCAGGCGAGGGATGCGGCCAAGCAGCGGCGCCGGAATGCGTGCTGCCAGTGCGGCGATATTCTCGTCCGCGAAATTCATTTCAAATTCCAGCGTGTTGGCGACCCAGCCCGCCAGCTTCAGGCCGCGCGCCTCGATCGCCTCCACCGTCAGCAGCGCATGGTTGATGCAGCCAAGGCGCAGGCCCACAACCAGCACCACCGGCAGCGCCAGCTGCTGTGCCAGGTCGGCGGTGTCGAAGTTGTCGGTCAGCGGCACCCGGAAGCCGCCCACGCCTTCCACCACGATGGCATCGGTGGCCGCCGCGACTTCGACATAAGCTGCCAGGATCGGCACCGGATCGATTTCCACGCCTTCCAGCGCCGCCGCGATATGCGGTGCTGCGGGCTCCCTGAGCATGAATGGCGTGGTCAGCGACTGCGGCAGGTGCACATTGCTTGCTTCGATCAGTTGGTCGGCGTCGTCGTTGTGCAACCGGCCGTTTTTCATCACCGCACCGGCGGCGACAGGCTTCATGCCGCAGGCGCGCGCTCCATTGCGCACCAGTGCGTACAGCATGGCGGAAGACGTGAGGGTCTTGCCGATTTCGGTGTCGGTGCCCGCGACAAAGCAGGCAAAGCGCGGCGGCACGCCATCGGCGGCAGCGGCAGCTTGGGGCTCAGGAGCGATGACAGGGTCTTCCAGCGCCATATCAGGTCCTTTCCAGTTCATTGATTGCATCGGCCAGGCGGCGCACGTCGTCGGCCGAGTGGGAGGCCGACAGCGTGATGCGCAGGCGCGCGCTGCCGGCCGGCACGGTCGGCGGGCGGATGCCGCCTACCCAGATGCCTTGCTCGTACAGCGCGGCCGACAGCCGCATGGTTTCTTCGTTCCCGCCAATGATGATTGGCTGGATCGCCGTCTGCGACGGCAGCAGTTGCCAACGCTTCAGGCGCAGGCTGTCGTGCAATTGTGCCACCAGCGCCCGCAGGTGGGCGCGGCGCTCGCGGCCTTCGTCGCCGCAAATGATATCCAGGCTGGCTTGCAGCGCGTGTGCCAATGCCGGCGGTGCGGCGGTGGTGAAGATATAGGGCCGCGCGCGCTGGATCAGCGTTTCCACCACGGTGCGGTGCGCCGCCACGAACGCGCCGCCGACGCCGGCGGCCTTGCCCAGCGTGCCGACATAGACCAGGTAAGGCGAGCGCATGGCAAAGTGCTCGAGCGCGCCGCGGCCATTGGCCCCAAGCGTGCCGAAGCCGTGCGCGTCGTCCACCACCAGCCAGGCATTGTGCCGCTCGCACAGCGCCAGCAGGGCCGGCAGCGGCGCCAGGTCGCCATCCATGCTGAACACGGAATCGGTGACCACGATCTTGTTGCTGGCGCTGCTGGCGGCCAGCAGCTCGCCCAGCGCAGCGACGTCGGCGTGCGGATAGACGGACAGCCTGGTACGCGCCAGGCGGGCGCCATCGATCAGCGAAGCGTGGTTCAGGGCCTCGCTGAAGATTTCCGTATCCTTGTCGCCCACCGCCAAACCGGTCAGCACGGCCAGGTTGGCCATATACCCGGTGCAGAAGTACAGCGCCTGCGCCTCCACCAGGTGCGGCGACAGGAATTCGGCCAGGCGCTGCTCCAGCAGGGTATGCGCGCGGCTATGGCCGCTGATCAGGTGGGAGGCGCCGCTGCCGGTGCCGTACATTTGCACGCCCTGTTGCATCGCTTCAGCCAGCCGCGGATGCGCGGCCAGCCCCAGGTAGTCGTTGCTGCAGAAGGCCAGGATTTCGCGGCCATCCACCATCACGCGCGGCGCGCAGGCCGTTTCCACCGAGCGCCGCTTGCGGACCAGGTTCTTGTCGTGCAGGCCTTGCAGCTGCCGGTCGAGTCTTGCGAGCAGTTCCATGATCAGGCCACCCGCGTTTTCTCGAAGACCGACAGCGTGCGCGCAGCCAGGCCCTCGATCTCTTCGTCGCTGAGGATATACGGCGGCATCAGGTACACGGTATTGCCGATCGGGCGCAGCAGCAATTCCTGCTTCGTGCCCTCTGTGAAGAAGCGGCGCGAGAAGCCCGGCGTGGCGCCGACGGCGTCGAAGGCCCAGATCATGCCGCGGTTGCGGAAGTTCTCCGTGTATTCGTGGTTGGCCAGGGGTGCCAGCGCCTCGGTCAGCTTGCGCGAACGTGCCTGGTTCGCTTCCAGCACATGGTCTTCCTGGAAAATATCCAGTGTGGCCAGCGCAGCGCGGCAAGCCAGCGGGTTGCCGGTGTAGGAATGCGAGTGCAGGAAGCCGCGCGTCACCTCGGCATCGTAGAAGGCCTGGTAGATTTCGTCGCGCGACAGCACGATCGACAGCGGCAGGTAGCCGCCGCTGATGCCCTTCGACAGGCACAGGAAGTCCGGCCAGATACCGGCCTGCTCGCAGGCGAAGAAGGTACCGGTGCGGCCGCAGCCGACGGCGATTTCATCCAGGATCAAATGCACGCCGTGCCGGTCGCACAAGTCGCGCACCAGCTTCAGGTAGAGCGGATCGTGCATCGCCATGCCGGTGGCGCACTGCACCAGCGGCTCGATGATGATGGCGGCAATCCTGCCTGCGCGCTCAGTGAACATGCGTTCGACATCGGCCGCGGCGCGCCGTGCCACATCCTGCGCCGACTCGCCCGGCGCGGCCTGGCGCGCGTCCGGCGACATCACGGTCTGCGTGGCACGCAGCAGTGGCCCGTAGGCATCCTTGAACAGCGCCACATCGGTCACTGCCAGTGCGCCGATGGTCTCGCCGTGGTAGCTGCCCTTCAGGCAGACGAATTCCTGCTTGCCGCCCTGGCCCATATTGCGCCAGGCGTGGAAGCTCATTTTCAGCGCGATTTCGACCGCCGACGCGCCATCCGACGCGTAGAAGGCATGGCCCAGCTGGTCCTGGGTCAGCGCCGCCAGGCGTTCGCTGAGCCGGATGACCGGCTCATGGGTGAAGCCGGCCAGCATCGCATGCTCCAGCATGTCCAGCTGCTCGCGCAACGCCGCGTTGATGCGCGGGTTGGCATGGCCGAACAGGTTCACCCACCAGGAGCTGATCGCATCGAGGTAGCGGTTGCCTTGGTGGTCATACAGCCACACGCCGCGGCCATGGCTGACGGGGATCAGCGGCACGGTTTCATGGTGCTGCATCTGGGTGCACGGGTGCCAGACAGACTTCAGGCTACGTGCCACCCAATCGCTTTGTTGGTTCACTTCCAAAAACTGCTCCGTTCAATTCAGCCAGCCCGGCTTGCGCTTCTCCAGGAAGGAGGCCACGCCTTCGCGGCCCTGTTCGGAAGCGCGGATATGCGCAATGCGCTCGGCCGTATCGGCCAGCAGCGCATCGTTCACCGGCTTGCCCGCGATATCGCGCACCAGCACTTTCGCTTCCTTGACTGCGTTCGGGCTGTTGGCCGTCAACGCCTTCAGCACTTCCGCCAGCTTGGCGTCAAGTGCGTCGGCGGCGGCCAGTTCGTGCACCATGCCGATGCGGTGTGCTTCGGCGGCGCTGAAACGTTCGGCGGTGAGGAAATAGCGGCGCGAAGCCTGCTCCCCCATCGCCTTGATCACATAGGGCGAAATGGTCGCGGGGATCAAGCCCAGTTTCACTTCGCTCAGGCAGAAATTAGCTTCCGGCACGGCGATCACGATGTCGCAGGCGGAAACCAGGCCCATGCCGCCGGCATAGCAATCGCCATGCACACGTGCGACCACAGGCTTCGGGCACAGGTAGATCGTGCGCAGCATTTGCGCCAGCTGCATGGCGTCGGCCTCATTCTCCTCGTGGGTGTAATGGGCCATCTTCTTCATCCAGTTCAGGTCACCACCGGCGCAAAAGGCCGGGCCTTTCCCGGCCAGTACGATGGCGCGCACCAGCTCGTTGCGTCCCAGCTCCGAGAAAGCGCGGGTCAGGTCGTTGATCGAATGCTCGTTGAAGGCATTGCGCACGTCCGGACGGTTCAGCGTCACGGTGGCGATCTTGTCGTTGATCTCGACGGTCAGGGTTTCATAGCTCATCGCATCGCCCCTTACATGCGGAACACGCCGAACTTGGTGTCCGGGATCGGCGCATTCAGCGCCGCGGACAGGCCCAGGCCCAGCACCATGCGGGTATCGGCCGGGTCGATCACGCCATCGTCCCACAGGCGCGCCGAAGCGTAGTAGGGGTGGCCCTGCACTTCGTACTGTTCCTTGATCGGCTGCTTGAAGGCCGCTTCCTCCTCGGCGCTCCAGCTGCCGCCCTTGGCTTCGATACCGTCGCGCTTGACGGTGGCCAGCACGCCGGCCGCCTGCTCGCCGCCCATCACGGAAATGCGCGCGTTAGGCCACATCCACAACATGCGCGGGGAATAGGCGCGGCCGCACATGCCGTAGTTGCCGGCGCCGAAGGAACCGCCGATGATGACGGTGAACTTCGGCACCGAGGCGGTGGCCACGGCGGTCACCATCTTGGCGCCGTTGCGGGCGATGCCCTCGTTTTCGTACTTGCGGCCGACCATGAAGCCGGTGATGTTCTGCAGGAACACCAGCGGGA
>CAMLRG010000042.1 GCA_946482335.1 uncultured Duganella sp.
ACAACCAGGACAAGGTCAGCATGGGCACCATCGCCGCGCGCGACTGCCTGCGCGTCCTGGAACTGGTGGAGCAGTGCGCCGCCGCGCTGCTGGTGACGGTGCGCCAGGGCGTGCACCTGCGCTGCCGCGAAAACCCGGATATGGCGCCGCACGCCGCGCTGGCGCAGATGCAGCAATTGCTGGCCGACGATATCGCCGTGGTGGCGGAAGACCGCCGCCTCGATCCCGAATTGCGCCTGCTGGTGCAGCGCATCCGCAACCAGGCATGGGAGCTGTATGCGTAAGAAGCGGGAAGCGCGCTGGTTCGCCGAAGTCGAGATGCAGGTCCAGTTCTTCGACCTGGACCCGATGGAAATCGTCTGGCACGGCAACTACGTCAAATATCTCGAAGTGGCGCGCTGCGCGCTGCTCGACAAGATCGGCTACAACTACGTCGAGATGAAGGCGTCCGGCTATGCCTGGCCGATCATCGACATGCACTTGCGCTATGCGGCGCCGGCCACCTTCGGCCAGGTGCTCAGGCTGCGGGCCGAAATCGTGGAATGGGAAAACCGCCTGAAGATCGATTACCTGATCAGCGACGCCGCCACCGGCCGCCGCCTGAACAAAGCAAGCACGGTGCAGGTGGCGGTCGACATGGCGACGAAGGAAATGTGTTTCGTATCGCCGCCGGTGCTGTTCGAAAAACTGGGAGTGCCCGCACCATGAGAAAGTTCCTGATAGCCGCGCTGCTGTCCCTGGCGGGCGCCTGCGCGCAGGCTGCCGCGCCGGTCGCGAAAATCCAGTCCATGCTGGCCAAGCCGGACGTGCTGTGCGGACGCTTCGACCAGACCAAGCAACTGGCGGGCATGAAGAAGCCGCTGCTCTCGCATGGGCGCTTCTGCGTGGTGAAAGGCAAGGGCGTGCTGTGGCGCACCCTGAAGCCGTTCCCGAATACCCTGCGCCTGACGCGCGACGAAATCGTCCACCTGCAGGGCGAGCGTGTGGCGATGCGCATGGATGCCAAGTCCGAACCCGTGGTGCGGATGATCAACGGCGTGCTGTTCTCGCTGCTGGGCGGCGACCTGGCGCAGCTGGACAAGCTGTTCGAGGTGGATGGCGCGGCCGACAAGGATGCCTGGCGGGTGGCGCTCAAGGCGCGCGAGCCTGCGCTGGCCAAGGCCATCGGCGCCATCGAGCTGGAAGGCGGTGCTTACGTCAAGCGTATCGAAATGCATGAAGCGGCCGGCGACAGGACCAGCATCGTATTCTCGGCCATGCAGACCGGCGACGGCGCCATGTCGGCGGAAGAGGCGGCGCAATTCTGATGAAGGCCAAGCGCTTCGCCTTGTTGTGGCTCATCGTCGCGACCCTGGTGGTCGGGCATAACGCGTGGCTGTGGTTCGTGCAGCGCGTGGTGCCGGATACCGACATCCTGGCGCTGTTGCCGGTGCAGGAGCGCGACCCGGTGCTGCAGCAATCGTTCCAGCATATGGTCGATTCGGCCCAGCAGCGCGTCGTGGTGCTGGTGGGCGCGGCCGGTTGGGACGAGGCGAAGCGGGCGGCCGACGCCTACCGCAAGGTGATCGGCGCGCAGCCGGACTTGCTGGCGCCGACGGCGCTGGACGACAGGACCGAGAGCGACTGGCTGCAGCTGTTCCGCCGGCACCGCAGCGTGCTGCTGTCGGCGCAGCAGGACAAGCTGCTGCGCGAGAGCGCGCCGCAGGCCTGGGCCGAGACCGCGCTGGGCGGCTTGTACAGCGCATTCGGCGGACCGAAAGTGGGCAGCTGGCAGGAAGATCCCTTCGGCCTGTTCGCAGGCTGGGTGCAGGAACGCGCGCAGGAAACGCCGGTGCGTCCGCGCGACGGCTACCTGTTCGTGGCTGACGGCAAGATGCAATACGTACTGCTGCCGTTGGAGCTGAAAGTGCCGGCCTTCTCGATCACGGCGCAGGACACCGTGCTGCCGCTGCTCGATCGCGCTGCCGCTGCCGCGCGCGCGGCGGTGCCGCAGGCGGACCTGATCCCGGCCGGCGTGATCCTGCACGCCGCGGCGGCCAGCGCCCAGGCGCAGCGCGAGATGCATACCATTGGCGCCGGCTCGCTGATCGGCATCGTGCTGCTCACCTGGCTGGTGTTCCGATCCGTGCGGCCGATTGTGCTGGTGCTGATGTCGATCACCATCGGCTGCCTGGGCGCGTTTTCCGTGTGCTGGATGGTGTTCGGCCAGGTGCACCTGCTGACCCTGGTCTTTGGCGCGAGCCTGATCGGCGTGGCGCAGGATTACGGTATCGATTTCCTGTGCAACCGCATGGCGGCCGACCCGGCCCTCGATTCCGGGGCGCTGCTGCGCCGCCTGCTGCCCGGCCTGGCCCTGACGCTGCTGGCCGCCATGATCGGCTATGCGGGCCTGGCGCTCACGCCATTCCCCAGCCTGCAGGCGATGGCGGTGTTTTCCGCGCTCGGCCTGATTTTCGCGTGGCTCACGGTGCTGGCCTGGTTCCCGCTGTTCGTGCGCGGTGGCGTGCTGCGCCAGGGACCGCTGGTCGCGCCGTACACCCGATTGCTCGCACACTGGCCGCGCTGGCCATGGGCGCGCGCGGCGGCGACGCCGGCCAGCCGGCTGTTGCTGGTGCTGGGGCTTGGCCTGTTCGCGGGCGCGGTAGGCGTCGGCGTGGCGCGGCTCGGCGCCAACGACGACATCCGCCTGTTGCAGAATTCCCCCAAGGCGCTGCTGGACAACCAGGTCCGCCTCGGCAAGCTGCTCGATTCGCCCACCCCGGTGCAGTATTACCTGGTGCGCGGCGCCAGCGAGGAAGAAGTGCTGCAACGCGAGGAGACATTGAAACGCCGCCTTGATCCGCTGGTGGCGGAAGGCGTGATCGGCGGCTACCAGGCCATGTCGAACTGGGTGCCTTCGCAGAAACTGCAAGGCGAGCGCCATGCGCTGCTGCGTGAAAAGCTGTTCGCGGATGCCGGTCCGCTGGCGGCGGTGGCGGAGCAGGTCGGCGAGGGCAGGGACTGGGTCGCGGCGACGCGCGCGCTGGCAGAAGGCGCCGCCAAGCCGCTGGACTTGGCGGCTTTCCTGGCCGCGCCGGCGAGCGAGCCATGGCGCCACCTCTGGCTCGGCCGGCATGGCCAGGAGTTCGCCAGCATCGTGGCGCTGCGCGGCTTGCAGTACAGCGGCCTGGCGCGCCTGCGCGGCAGCGCCGACGGCCTGGACGGCGTGCAATGGGTGGACAAGGTGGACGAGATTTCGGCGGTACTCGGCCGCTACCGCGTAATGATGGGCTGGGTGGTGCTGGCCGCCTACGCCGTGGTGTTCGCCCTGCTGGTGCCGCGCTACCGCAAAGGCGCGTGGCGGGTGCTGGCACCGACCTTGCTGGCCAGCGTCACGACGCTGGCCTTGCTGGGCTGGCTGGGCATGCCGATGCAGCTGTTCCATGTGCTGGCCCTGATGCTGTTGCTGGGCGTGGGCGTGGATTACGGCGTCTTCATGGCCGAACGCGCAGCACGCGGACCGGTTGCGCCGTGGCTGGCGGTCGGGATGTCGGCGGCCAACGCCATCCTTGGCTTCGGCCTGCTGGGATTGAGCGGCACGCCGGCGCTGCGGGCGTTCGGCTTGACGATGTTGATGGGCACCGCGCTGGTATGGCTGCTGGTGCCGTGTTTTGTGATGACAGGGGATGACGGGAATGTGGAAGTGGCTTGAGAGTCGTGCGCTGCGCCTCGGCGCGCCGGCGTTTGCGCCGCTGGCTGCGCTGGCGGCTGCGCTGCTGTTGACGGCGTGCGCGGACAGGACGCCGCCGCCGGCCGCGCGCCTGGGCCTGAAGCTGGCGCCGGCGGCGCTGGGCGCATCGATCAGCGTGCAGCAGCACCTGCGCGTGGAGCGCAACGGCCGCAGCGATGAGCTGGACGTGGCGTTGGAAGTGGAGCCGCAAAAGCTGGAGCTGGTCGGCCTGGCGCTGGGCCAGCGCGTGCTGTCCCTGAGCTACGACGGCAAGGCGCTGACTTCCTGGCGCCATGCCATGCTGCCGTCGCAGGTGCGGGCCGAGGACGTGCTGGAGGACATGCAGCTCACCCTGTGGCCGGTGGCTGCCGTGCGCGCCGCCCTGCCGGCCGGCTGGCAGGTCGAGGAGCAGGGCTTGCGCCGCACGCTGTCGCTGAACGGTGAACCCATCATGGTGATCAACTACAGCGGCACGCCGCGCTGGAGCGGCAAGCTGGTGCTGGACAACCTGCGCTACAAATACCGCCTGACCATTGAATCGGAGCTGCAGTAATGGCCTTTTACCTGAACGATTGCGGCATCGTGTGCGCCATGGGCGACGGCAAGGCGGCCGTGCGCACGGCGCTGCTGTGCGGCGACAGCGGCGTGCAGCCGACCGAGGCTTGCTCGCCCGGGCGCGTGCTGCCGCTGGGCTTGGCCGCTGGCGCGGTGCTGCCTTCGGTGGCGCACCTGCCGCTGGCGCAGCGCAGCCGCAACAACCAGTTCGCGCTGGCCGCGCTGGCGCAAATCCGCCCGGCCGTCGATGCCGCCATCGCGCGTTACGGCGCGCACCGGGTCGGCGTGGTGATCGGCACCAGTACCTCCGGCGTCGGCGAAGCGGAAGCCGCCCTGGCCGCTCGCGCGGCGGACGGCGCACTGCCGCCGCACTTCCATTACGGCCAGCAAGAAATGGGCGCGCCGGCGCTGCTGCTGGCGCAGGAGCTGGGCGTCAGCGGCCCGGCCCTGGTGCATTCGAGCGCCTGCTCCTCGGGCGCCAAGGCCATGGCCAGTGCCGCGCGTCTGATCGCGATGGGCGCCTGCGACGCCGTGGTGGCGGGCGGGGTCGATACCCTGTGCGCTTTCACCGTGGCCGGCTTCTCGGCGCTGGAATCGGTGAGCGCGGTGCGCTGCAACCCGCTGAGCGCCAACCGCAACGGCATCAATATCGGCGAAGGCGCGGGGCTGTTCCTCATGAGCCGCGAACCGTCGGCGGTAGCGCTGTGCGGCTGGGGCGAATCGTCGGATGGCCACCATATGTCGGCCCCCGATCCCGAAGGCGGCGGCGCGCGGCTGGCGATCGGCCAGGCGCTGCAGCGCGCCGGCATCACGCCGCAGCAGGTCGATTACATCAACCTGCACGGCACCGCCACGTTGCAGAATGACGCGATGGAGTCGCGCGTGGTGGCGGACCTGTTCGGCGACCGCGTACCGGTCAGCTCCACCAAGCCATTCACCGGCCACGCGCTGGGCGCCGCGGCGGCGCTGGAAGCGGCCCTGTGCTGGCTGCTGATGCAGGACGATAACCCGGACGGCTACCTGCCGCCGCAGCTGTGGGATGGCGCGGCCGATCCGGCACTGCCGCAGTTGCAGGTGGCGGCGCCCGGCGCCAGGCTGGGCAGGCCGCTGCGCTATGTACTGAGCAATTCGTTTGCCTTCGGCGGCTCGAATGCCGCGCTGGTGCTGGGGAGGACGGCATGACGATGCAGGATATCCGCCCACTGGTGCCGCACGCCGGCCCCATGTGCCTGCTCGACCGCGTGGTGGCGGCCGATGCCGAAACCTTGACGGCCGAAGTGGCAATCCACGAAGGAAGCCTGTTCTACTCGCCGGCGGCGCACGGCGTCGGCAGCTGGGTCGGCATCGAGTACATGGCGCAGGCGGTTGCGGCACATGCCGGCTGGCTGGCCAAGCGCGACGGCGGCCAGGTCAAGGTTGGCTTCCTGCTTGGCTCGCGGCGTTACAGCACCGGCAGCCCGCTGTTCGCCAACGGCCAGCTGCTGCAGGTAAAAGTAAAGATGGAAATGCGCGGGGACAATGGGCTCGGCGCATATGCATGTTCAATTGCCGATACAGGCAACCCAGGGCAGGACCTGGCCAGCGCCACGCTGACCGTGTTCCAGCCCGACGATGTTAATGAGTTTTTGCGGGGAGTTTCAAATGAATAAGTCAGTCCTGGTGACGGGATCGTCGCGCGGCATTGGCAAGGCGGTCGCGCTGCGCCTGGCGCGCGATGGGTTTGATGTGGTGGTGCATTGCCGCAGCCAGCGTGCCGAGGCGGAAGAGGTGGCGCAGCAGGTTGCCGCCATGGGCCGCAGCGCGCGCGTGCTGCAGTTCGATATCGGCGACCGCGCGGCGGCGGCCGCGGCGCTGGAAGCCGACATCGCCGAGCATGGCTGCTATTACGGCGTGGTCTGCAACGCAGGCGTGGCGCGCGACAATGCCTTTCCCGCCATGAGCGGCGAGGATTGGGATATCGTCCTGCGCACCAACCTCGATGGTTTCTACAACGTGGTCAACCCGCTGGTGATGCCGATGGTCCAGCGCCGCAAGCCTGGCCGCATCGTGACCATGGCGTCGGTGTCGGGCCTGGTCGGCAACCGCGGCCAGGTCAATTACAGCGCGGCCAAAGCCGGCATCATCGGCGCCACCAAGGCGCTGGCGCTGGAGCTGGCCAAGCGCAACATCACCGTCAATTGCGTGGCGCCCGGCCTGATCGACACCGACATGACCGAAGACTTGCCGATGGACGAAGTGCTGAAAATGATCCCGGCGCGCCGCGTCGGCACCGCCGACGAAGTGGCGGCCGCCGTCAGCTTCCTGGTCGGCGAAGAAGCAGGCTACATCACGCGCCAGGTGATTTCCGTCAACGGAGGGCTGGCATGAGCCGCCGCGTCGTCGTCACCGGCATGGCCGGCATCAGCCCGCTGGGCAATGACTGGGCCGCCATCCGCGCCCGCCTGGGTGAATACCGCAACGCCATCGTGCGCATGGCGGACTGGGAGGATTACGAGGGCCTGAACACGCGCCTGGGCGCGCCGGCGGCGGAGTTCGAGCTGAGCCCGCGCTTCAACCGCAAGACCATGCGCAGCATGGGCCGCGTGGCGCTGATGGCGACCCGTGCCACCGAAATGGCGCTGGAAGACGCCGGCCTGCTCGATTCGGAATTGCTGAAGAGCGGCCGCATGGGCGTGTCCTTCGGCTCCTCGGCCGGCACGCCGAGCGCCATCGGCGACTTTGGCCGCATGATGGAAGAGCGCAGCACGCGCGGCATCAATGCCACCACCTACATCAAGATGATGGCGCACACCGCGCCGGTGAATATCGGCGTGTTCTTCGGCGCCACCGGCCGCGTGATCACCACGTCCAGCGCCTGCACCTCGGGCAGCCAGGGTATCGGCTATGCCTACGAGGCGATCCGCAGCGGCAAGCAGACCGCCATGATCGCAGGCGGCGCGGAGGAACTGTGCGCCACCGAGGCGGCCGTGTTCGACACCCTGTTTGCCACCAGCACCCGCAACGACACCCCGCACACCACGCCGCGCCCATTCGACAAGGCGCGCGACGGCCTGGTGATCGGCGAAGGCGCCGGCTGCCTGATCCTGGAAGAGCTGGAGCACGCCCAGGCGCGCGGCGCCCATATCTATGCGGAGATCGTCGGCTTCGGCACCAATAGCGACGGCTGCCACGTGACCCAGCCCAACTCGGCCACGATGGCGCAAGCGATGCGCCTGGCGCTGGAGGACGCGGACCTGGCGCCGTCGGCCATCGGCTACGTGAACGCGCACGGTACCGCGACCCAGCACGGCGACGTGGCGGAATCGCATGCCACCCACGCGATCTTCGGCAGCGGCATGCCGATCAGCTCCCTCAAGAGCTATATGGGCCACACCCTGGGCGCCTGCGGCGCGCTGGAAGCCTGGATCAGCATCCAGATGATGAATGAAGGCTGGTTTGCGCCGACCGTCAGTTTGACCGATATCGACCCCGAATGCGCGCCCCTCGACTATATTGCAGGCGAGGGACGTCATATGCAGTGCGACTATGTAATGTCGAATAACTTCGCCTTCGGCGGAATCAACACCTCCCTGATTTTCAAGAAAGGAAGCAAATGAAGCATTCCCGCCGCACCGTCCTGCTGGGCGCCGGCCTGGCCGCCCTGGCCTTGCTGCAAGGCTGCGCCACCCATGTCAAGTCCACCGCGCTGGTGAACCCGCCGCCCGCTGAAGCCTTCAAGAACTTCGGCCGCATCGAAGTGAAACCGGTCGCCTTCGCGCGCGGCGCGACGGGTAAGCAGAAAGGCGTGGACCGTATCGAAGCCAATATGAAGAAGGACCTGGCCGAGAAGCTGGCCGAATGGAACAGCCGTCCGCAAAACGGCCGAACCCTGGTCGTCGAACCTGTGATCGAGCAGCTGGAACTGACCGGCGCCGCGACGCGCGTGATGTTCGGCCCGCTGGCGGGCAGCTCGGGCGTCCTGATGCGCATGAACATCAAGGATGCCAGCGGCAAGGTAATCGCTTCGCCTGAATTCTTCCAGCGTGCGGACGCGTTTGCGGCCGGCTGGACCGCGAGCGTGGGCGATGCCATGATGCTGACGCGCGTATCCAACCTGGCGAGCGGCTACCTGATCGCCAATTTCGAAACCGCCCGCGGCGGCCCGACCGGCGCGGACGAGAAGGCAGTGAAGCAGTAACACCTCAACCTGAAAGGAGAAACAAGAATGAAAAACATGTTCGCGGCGGTCGCCGCTGCAGCAGCCCTGATGGCCACCGTCGCTCCTGCGCAAGCGCGCGACACCAAGCTGATGTTCCCGATTGCCGGCGCCATGGCCGAGAACGACGCCAAGTCCAAGCTGGGTGATGACGTGCAGTTCCTGTTCGGCGACCAGAAGCCGGCCGGCAAAGTGCTGGAAAACCTGGGCAGCGACAAGACCAGCCAGAAGACCAACTCGGTCGGCAAGTCCGCCCAGACTTCCTGCAACTGGGCCTTCCTGTCCGCCATGCTGCAGCTGAAGAAGCGCGCCAACGCCCTGGGCGCGAACGCCATCGTCAATATCCAGAGCAACTACAAGAACGAGCCATACTCCTCGGTCACCGAGTTCGAGTGCCATGACGGCGCCATCATGACCGGCGTTGCATTCAAGGCCGATTTCGTCCGCGTAGAGAAGTAATCCATGCGGCCGCAAGCAACCCTCTGGCTGCTTGACATGGCCGTCATTGACGATGCCACGCTGGCCCTGGGGCTCGAAAGCCTGGGCGCCAGCGTGCAGCAACGTTACCGGCGCTTCCGCCGCGCCGAACGCCAGCGGCAATTCCTGGCCGGCCGCCTGCTGCTGCAGCGGGCACTGGCCGAGGCCGTGCCCGGCGCCGCCGATACCGCCATCCAGTTCACCGAGCGCCCGGGCGCCGCCCCGCAGGTCCACATGCCTGGCGCTTCACCATTCTTCAGTATGTCACACGCGGGCCCCTGGGTCGCCTGCGCGGTGAGCACTTCGGTGCCGCTCGGGCTCGACATCGAACTGCACGGCCGCCAGCGCGATTTCGCGGCCCTGGCAGAACACAGCTTCGATGCCGCCACCGCGCAGCGCATCGCAAGCCTGCCGCCAGCGCAGCGCGCGCCGGCCTTCTATCGCGCATGGTGCCGCCTGGAGGCGCAGTACAAGCTTGGCCAGCCCGCGCTGCACTGGCAGCACCCGCCGCACGCGCAGCTGACGGTCGCGGTGGCCAGCATCGCGGAATTCGAACTCCTGGTGCGCTGCGCATAAAAAAACGGGCAGCCGAAGCCGCCCGTCAAGGGAGGTACTACTGCAGCGAGGGCAATTACTTGCCGGCGACAGTCAGTTCACTCTTCACTTCCTTCACTCCCGCCACGGCGGATGCCGCCTGGATCGCTTTGGTGCCTGCATCGGAGTTCGGTACCGAGCCGCTCAGCACCACGACGCCCTGGTTGGCGGATACCGTGATCTGCTTCTGGTCAGCGATGGCCGATTTGACCTTGGCGATCAGGGTTGCGTCAGAGGTGGCGACGGCTGCACCGGCCATGGCGGCGTCCTGCTGGGCATTGGCGGACAGCGAGGCAAGGGCGAATGCAGCGGCGGCGAACAGGCCTGCGATCAGTTTGGAATCCTTCATGGTGTTTCCTCTCCTTATTGGGTTGGCATATTAACGCTGGTGCGTTGTCCTTTCCTTTGCAAGGCCCGTGCCATGTAGAGAAATCAATGACTTAGCTTTGCGGCAACACGCCATTTGTCGCCGGGTGGCGACAGCATTCACGGCGTTTCGCGCAAGGCCCTGATTCCACGGGGTTTATGGCTGTCGCCCCTCGGCGACAGGTTCATTGCGGAACTGCGCCGCGTTCAACTCGTGCTTTTGCAGCAGGCGGTAAAACTCGGTGCGGTTGCGCTCGGCCAGGCGCGCGGCATCGGCCACATTGCCGTCGGTGAGCCTGAGCAGCTGCACCAGGTAATTGCGCTCGAAGCGCTGCTTGGCTTCCGTGTAGCTGAGCACTTCCAGCGAGGGCACGCGCAGTGCGCGCTGCACCAGCGAGAGCGGCACCAGCGGCGCCGTGGCCAGGGCGCAGGCGTGTTCCACCACGTTGTACAGCTGGCGCACATTGCCCGGCCAGGAGGCCCGCGATAGCGCCTCCAATGCCTCGGGCGCGAAGCCGTTGACGGTCTTGCCGTACTTGGCCGCCAGCATGTGCAGGAAGCGCGTCGCCAGCAGGCCGATGTCTTCGCGCCGTTCCGCCAGCGGCGGCAGGGTGAGGGTGATGACGTTCAGCCGGTAGTACAGGTCTTCGCGGAACTGGCCTTCCAGCATGGCCGCTTCCAGGTCGCGGTGGGTGGCCGACAGCACCCGCACGTCGACCGGGCGGCCGGCGTCGGAGCCGACCTGGCGCACCACGCGTTCCTGCAGCACGCGCAGCAGCTTCACTTGCAGCAGCAGCGGCATATCGCCGATCTCGTCGAGGAACAGGGTGCCGCCGTCGGCCGCCTGCAGCAAACCTTCGCGGCTGGCGACGGCGCCGGTGAAGGCGCCTTTCACGTGGCCGAACAGTTCCGATTCCAGCAATTGCTCGGGGATCGCGCCGCAATTGACGGCGATGAAGGGCGCATCGGCGCGGCGGCTGGCGCGATGGATGGCGCGCGCCAGCAATTCCTTGCCGGTGCCGCTTTCGCCGCGGATCAGCACGCTGGCGTCGGAGGCGGCGACCAGCTGCGCTTCATGCAGCACTTCTTCCATCGCGCGGCTGCGGCTGATGATGTCGGCGCGCCAGGCACCGTTGCCGGCGGCGGGCGCGGCGTCCGGCGCGGCCACGCTCAGGGCCTGCCCGATGCGTTCCAGCAGGATGCGGGCGTCGAAGGGTTTGGTCAGGTAGGCGTAGGCGCCGAGCGAAGTGGCCTCCACCGCATCGGGGATGGTGCCGTGGGCGGTGAGCAGGATCACCGGCAGCGCCGGGTGCTGGCTGCGGATGTGCTGGAACAGGGACATGCCGTCGCGCTCCGGCAGGCGCACGTCGCTGATCACCAGCGCGGGCAGGGCGATCGACAGGCTGGCCAGCGCCGCTTCGGCGCTGCCGACGGCGGTCACCTGGTAACCGTTGGCGCTCAGGCGCATGGAGAGCAGGCGCAGCAGGTCGGCGTCGTCGTCGACCAGCAGCAGGCGCGGTGCGGGCCGCGCGGACTGGCCGGCGGCGGGCGCCGCGGTCGTGGCGCCCATGGCGCTCATGGCAGCTTTCATTTGCTGGCCCTCGCAGGCAGGCCGCGCTCGATTTCCTTCAGCGCTTCCAGGGTTTCGTTCAATTGCTCGGTCTTGCGCTGGTTGTCGCGCAACTGCACGCGCAGCCGCTCGCTGTCCTCGATCAGGCGGCGCGTGTCCGCGCATTGCGCCGACAGCAGCTGCGCCAGCTGGCGCAAGCCCTGCGCTTCCGGCTCCTGCGCGGTGGCCACGATGTCGAATTGCGCCTGGGCCCGGGCCAGGTCGCCGTTGCCGCGCGTGAGCGACAGCACCATGGCCGATTGCAGCAGGTTCCTGGGCGTCTTCTGTTGCAGCGACAGGCCGCTCAATTCCTTCAGCAATTCCCCTTGCGTCATGCGCCGCAGCGACTGGTGGTAGGCGAGCAGCGGCGCCACCTCGTCCTGCGGCGCCACGAGCAGGGTCAGCGGGGCCGGGGCGGCCGGCGGCGGCAGCGGCGGCAAAGCCGGCGTCGGGGCCACGGGCTGGCGCTGGGCGCAGGCCGCGAGCAGCGTCAACAGCAAAAGCGGGAAAATCTTAAGTGTCATAAGGCAGTTCAATCCGGAAGTGGGCGCCGGAAGTGGCCGGCAGCAGTTGCAGGGAGCCGCCATGGGCGCTGACGTACTCGAACACGATGGACAGGCCGACGCCATTGCCGCGCCGCGCGCCGGGCGGCTGGCGTTGGCCCTGGTAGAAGGGTTCGAAGATATGTGCCGCGTCTTCCGAGGCGACGCCCGGGCCCTGGTCGATGCAATCGATGGCCAGGGTGTCGGCCTGTTCGCCGACGATGAAACGCACGGTGCCGCCTTCGGGGCTGTAGCGTACCGCGTTCGACAGCAGGTTGCTGGCCGCGATAGCCATCTTGCCGGGATCGACGGAGATCAGCGGCGCATTGCCTTCCACCGCCACGTCCAGGCGGCGTGCCTGCCATTGCAGGCGCTGCGCGTCGACCGCATCGCGCAGCAGGGCGGCGATATCGGTCGGCTTGCGCTGCAAATGCTGGGCCGCAAAGGTTGCCGTGTTGTAGCGCAGCAGGTCCTCGATCTGGTTTTGCAGCGACGCCGTGTTCTGGCGCAGGATGGCGGCCACCTCGCGCTGGTTGGGCGTCAGCGTGCCGGCCACTTCGTCTTCCAGCAAGGCCACGCCTTCCACCAGCGCCGCCAGCGGCGTTTTCAGTTCGTGCGAAATATGGCGCAGGAAGCGCGACTTGTCCGCTTCCAGGCTGGCCAGGCGCTGGCGCAGCCAGTTCAATTGCTGGCCGAGGCGGCGCAAGTCGTCCGGCCCTTCGACTTCGATCGGCTGGTCGTAGCGGTTGCCGCCCAGGCGGTCGATGGCGCCTTCGATCTGCGCCAACGGGCGCGACAGCCACATGCCGCAGCCGATGGCCAGCGCGGCGGCCAGGCTGATACAGGCCAGCAGCTGGCCGGCCAGCACCCCGCGCCGGTGCTCGAGCCCCAGCAGGATGCGCTGGTTGCGCTGGTCCACTTCGCGTTTGACTTCTTCCGCCAATTCCTCATTGATGGCGGGCAGTCCCGCCAGCGCGACGTTGAGCATCTGCTGGCGCTGGGCGCGCTTGGTGCGCGGCGCCTGCAGCGCATTCCAGGCTTGTTCGCCCTGTTCGCGCCACGCCGCGAAGCTGGATTTCGGCACCGAGGGCAAGCCCTGGGACAGCGCCGACAGCGCATCCTCGCCATCGCGCCAGGCGGCGGCGTAGCGGTCGCGGAAGGCGGTATCGTCCAGCACCAGGAATTGGCGCGCGCTGCGCTCCATCGCCACGCTGCGTTCGGCCAGGCGCTGCACGTTGGCGGTCAACACCACCGCGTGCTGGCCCACTTCGCGGCTCTCCGCGGCCAGGCGGTCCAGAGTCAGCAAGGCCTGGACCGAGGTGGCACTGAGCAGCAGGGCGATCACCAGGAATACGCCCAGCAGTAATTGGCGAAAGGAAAGCTTGATGAACATAGAGCATGCGCCGGAAACCACATGGTTAACCGGCGCATGATAGGGGATTTCGGCTTCCTGCCGCGTTCGCTTGGGCGGCCGTTACGCTGCCGTCGCCGACGCCGGCACCGCAGGCGCGGCCTGGAACGTGACGCGCACCAGCAAGCCGCGCCCGCCGCTGCCTTCGGCCAGTTCGACCTCGGCATGGTGCAGGGCCGCGATATCGCGCACGATGGCCAGCCCGAGCCCTGAGCCGCCGGGATTGGCCTGCATGGTCGACGCCGCGCGGTAGAAGGGCGAAAACACCCGTTCGCGGTCTTCGGGCAGGATGCCGGGGCCGCTGTCCTCCACCTCCAGCACCACCTGCGAACCCAAAGGCCGCACGCGCAGCACCACGCTGCCGCCGCGCGGCGTATAGCGCAGGGCATTGTCGACCAGGTTGGACACCAGTTCATGCAGCAGCAAGGCTTGTCCGTTCACGCTCGCTTCGCCGTCGCCCTCCAGCGCCAGGTCGATCCCGCGTCCTACGGCGGATACGGCCAGCTCCAGCGCCACCTGCTGCACCGTCTCCCGCAGCGGGACCGGAACCGGTTCGCCGTTCTCGCTATGCTCGATGCGCGCCAGCATCAGCAAGCGGTTGGCCAGGTGCACGGTGGAATCGGTGGTGGCTGCCATGCTGGCCACCACATTGCGCAATTCCGGCGGCGCCGACGCGCTGCGCTCGAGCTCGCGCTGCGCCAGCTCGGCCTGCGTCTTGAGCACCGTCAGCGGGGTGCGCAGCTGGTGCGACGCGTCGGCGATGAAGCGGCGCTGGCTGGCGATCAGTCCCGCGATGCGGGTGGTCGAGGCGTTCATGGCCTGCACCAGCGGCCGCACCTCCTTGTGCACCAGCGCCGGATCGAGGTCGGACAGGTCGGATACGTCACGCGATTCCACTTCCTGCTTCAGCTGCATCAGCGGCCGCAGCACCAGCTTCACCGCAAACCACACCAGCAAGCCCGCCAGCAGCACCACGCTGGCTTGCCAGACGATGGTGTCGAACAGGATCTTGCGCGTCAGGCCCTTGCGCGCATCCAGGGTTTCCCCGACCTGGATCAGGGCGATGCCGCGCATGTTGTCGTCGTATACCGGCTGCAGCAGGGCGGCGATGCGGATCGGCTGGCCGTTGTAGTTGGCGTGGTAGAAGCGCACCAGGGCGGGGTAGTTTTCCGAGCGCGGCACGTTGCCCGGCACGGCAGGCAGGTCGTCGTAGCCAGAAACGGTTTCTCCCTTGATGCCGGTGACCTTGTAATAGATGCGGCCCAGGGTGTCGGTCTCGAAACTGTCCAGCGCCACATAGGGCACGTCGACCACGACTTTGCCGTCTTCCACCGTGACGCGCTCCGCCAGCGCGCGGGTGGACGCCAGCAGCGAGCGGTCGTACGCCATGTCGGCCGCATCCACCGCGTTGTAGTAGACCGAAATGGTGTTGATGATCTCCAGCACCACCAGCGGCAGCAGCAGCCAGCGCAGCAACTGCCCGCGCAGGCTGCCCATTGCGTGCAGGGCCTTCATCAGGCCTTGGCTTCGGCCGGCTGCAGCAGGTAGCCGATGCCGCGCAGGGTGGTGATGGCGGCGGCACCCGGCTCCTTGCGGTCCAGCTTCTTGCGCACGCGGTGGATGTACAGCTCGATGGCATCGAGGTTGGCGTCGTCCGCCAGCGAGAACACCTGGTCGAACAGTTTTTCCTTCGCCAACGGCTTGCCGCCTTTGGTGATCAGCGCTTCCAGCACGGCGTGTTCGCGCGGCGTCAGCTGCAGGTTTTCGCCGAAGTAGGAAAACATGCGGCTCACCGTGTCGAAGCGCAGCGCGCCGCATTCGTACACCAGCGCTTCGTTGCCGACGCTGCGGCGCAGCAAGGCTTTCACGCGCGCTTCCAGTTCCACCAGCTCGAAAGGTTTGGCGAGGTAATCGTCGGCGCCCAGGTTCAGGCCCTGCACGCGGTCTTCCAGGCCGCCGCGCGCGGTCAGGATCAATACCGGCGTCTTGCCGCCGCGCGCGCGCAGGCGCTTCAGCACTTCCAGGCCGTCCATGCGCGGCAAGGTCAGGTCCAGGATCACCAGGGCGTATTCCTGGGTCAGGAGCAGGGAGTCGGCGTCGGCGCCATTGTCGGCGCATTCAACGGAAAGGTTGGCGTCACGCAGGGCTTTGGACAGCCAGTGTTGCAATTCGGTGTGGTCTTCCACTAACAGTATTCGCATGGCATTTGCCTGAAAGGCGATTGAAAGGTTGGCGATTTTATAGTTGAACCGTGCCAGAGCGAGGCATGACTGAAATAACTATAAACCCAGGAGACTGATTGTGAAAAGAACTTCGATGGCAGCGGCCGTCGCAATGATGTTTGCCGCCTATACTTCCGCCAACGCCCAATCCAATGTGCAGGTCTATGGCCTGCTCGACCTCGGTGTCGACGTCACGTCCGACGCCAAGCCGGGCGGCGGCACCGTGAGCCATGTCAGCTCCGGCGGCATGAATACTTCGCGCTGGGGCATCAAAGGCAGCGAAGACCTGGGCGGCGGCCTGAAAGCGGTGTTCCAGCTGGAAGGCGGCATCCTGATGGATACCGGCGCCCAGGACGGCGCCCTGTTCAAGCGCCAGGCCAACATCGGCCTGGAAGGCAAATACGGCCGCCTGGTGCTGGGCCGCTCCTTCACCACCGTGTACGAAACCGTGATCCGCTTCGACCCGATGGGCTTCGCGCCGTACTACTCCTGGGCCACCGGCGCCAGCGCCACCCTGCCAAGCAAATTCGGCATGACCACCGGCTTCGACAACCAGATCAAGTATTCCGGCTCGGCCGGCGACTGGAAGTACGGCTTCAGCTACGGCCTGGGCGAACAGCAGAACGGCAGTTCGGCCGACAGCGCCCGCTACGCCGGCGCGGTCAGCTACCAGGCCGAGTCGCTGGGCGCCATGTTCACGATGGAGCGCATCAACGGCAATACCGTGGCGGCCACCGGCAACCGCGACGAAACCACCGCCATCCACATGGGCGGCTATTACGCCAGCGGTCCTTTCAAGGTCTGGGTTGGCGGCCGCGCGTACAAACTGCAGTCCGGCAAGACCGGTGTGGCCGATGTGAAAGGCAACACCTTGTGGACCGGTGTCGCATACAAGCTGCAGCCTAATGTCACCCTGACCGGCGCCGTGTACCATGTGGACGTGCGCAATGTGGCGACCGGCAAGGATGCCGACCCGACGATGTACGTGCTGCGCTATCGCTATCACGCGTCCAAGCGCACCGACCTGTATGCCACCGTGGGCTACACCAAGGCCAAGCACGGCCAGCTGATCGGCCTGTCGCGCGACGACGCGGGCTTCAGCGACAGCCAGCATGGCCTGATGGTTGGCATGCAGCACCGCTTCTGATAAAAGTATCGCCATGAAGATCCTGCAAACCATTGTCGCCGCCTTCCTGCTCATCGCAGGACAGCTGCACGCCGCGGAGTGCATCGTGCCGTCCAAACCGGGCGGCGCGATGGACCTGACGTGCAAGCTGGCCCAGAAGGGCCTGGCGACGATGCCGGGCGGCCAGCCGATGCGGCTGGTCTACCGTCCGGGCGGGATCGGTGCCGTGGCCTGGCACTCGCTGGCATCCCAGCGCCGCGCCGAGCCGAACACCCTGGTGGCGTTCTCCGGCGGCTCCCTGCTGAATATCGCGCAAGGCAAGTTCGGCAAGGCCAGTGCCGACGACGTGCGCTGGGTGGCCGCGCTGGGCGTGGATTACGGCATGATCGCGGTGCGCTCCGATTCGCCCTTCAAGTCGCTGGCCGACCTGGTGGCGGCGCTCAAGCGCGATCCTTCCAAAGTGCTGATCGGCGTCAGCGGCACCATCGGCAGCCAGGACTGGCTGAAGGTGGCGATGCTGGTGCGCCAGGCCGGCATGGACCCGAAAGTGCTGCGCTTCGTGGCATTGGAAGGCGGCGGCGAAGCCTTCACCGCGATGCAGGCGAACTACGTGCACGTGGTGTCGGGCGATGCCTCCGAAGCCAGCCTGGCTGCGGCAGGCGGCAGGATCCGCGTGCTGGCCGTCATGTCGGAACAGCGCCTGCCGGGCGTGCTGGCGGCCGTGCCGACCGCGCGCGAGCAGGGCTACGACCTGGTCTGGCCTGTGATCCGTGGCGTGTGGATGGGTCCCCAGGTGGCCGATGCCGATTACCGGCAATGGGTGGCGACGTTCGACCAGCTCCTGGCCAGTCCCGCGTTCGCAAAGTTGCGCACCGAGGCCGGACTATATCCCTTCAGCCTGACAGGACAGGCCCTTAACGACCATGTCCACAAAGCAGTGGACGACTACCGAATACGCGCCAGCCAGCTAGGCCTGGTGCGCTGAAATACCCCTCTCAAAATCAAGGAGACACAAATGATCAAGACGACCCTGGTGGCCGCCGCTGCCGGCCTGCTTTCGTTCGCTTCGTGCGCAGCATTCGCCCAGGCGCCTGCCGGCTATCCCGCCGATTACCAGAAGGTGATCGATGCGGCGAAGAAGGAAGGCAAGCTGGTGGTGTACGGCGCCACTGACAGCAAGGCCGCGCAGCCGCTGGTCCGCGACTTCAACGCCCTGTATCCCGGCATCACCGTCGAATACAACGACATGAATTCGACCGAGGTGTACAACCGCTTCATTTCCGAGATCGCCGCCGGCGGCAATACCGCCGACGTGATGTGGTCTTCCGCGATGGACCTGCAGATGCGCCTGGCCTCCGATGGTTACGCCCTGAAGTACAAGTCGGTGGAAGCGTCGAAGATCCCCGGCTGGGCGGTCTGGGACGACCAGGCTTACGGCACCACCTTCGAGCCGGCCGCCATCGTCTACAACAAGCGCCTGGTCGACGCCAGGGAAGTGCCGCAGACCCACGCCGACTTCGTCAAGCTGATCCAGCAGCCGAAGTTCAAGGACAAGGTCACCACCTATGACATTGAAAAGTCGGGCGTCGGCTTCATGTTCATGACCCAGGATGCCAAGGAATACCCGAAGTTCCTGGAACTGGAGAATGCCTTCGGCGAAGCCAAGGTGCGCGTGCAATCCTCGACCGGCACCATGATGGAGCGCATCTCCTCCGGTGAAAACCTGATCGGCTACAACGTGCTCGGTTCCTACGCCCTGGTGCGCGCCAAGACCGACCCTTCGATCGGCGTGCAGCTGCCGAAGGATTACACCCTGGTGATGTCGCGCGTGATCTTCATCAACAAAGGCGCCAGGAACGTCAACGCCGCCAAGCTGTGGATGGACTACATGCTGTCGCAGCGCGGCCAGACCGTCATCGCCAACGAATCGAAGCTGTACGCGATCCGTGCCGACGTCACCGGCGAAACAACCTCGGCTGACCTGATCAAGCAGGTCGGCCAGGACAAGATCAAGCCGGTGCCGGTGCACCCGATCCTGCTGCAATTCCTCGGCCCACAGAAGCGCATGGCGTTCCTGAAGCAGTGGAAAGAAACCGCCGGCAAGAAATAAGGAGCTGTCAATGACAACCGCGACTTTGCAGGGAACAGGGCGCGCCGGGTTCAACTGGCCGCGCGGGATTGTGGCAGTGCTGACCTGCACCGCCATCTTCCTGCCGCTGTTCCTGATCTTTTACCAGAGCTTCCTGTCGGCCCCGTTCTTCATGCCCGGCAAGGAAGCGGGACTGGACGCCTATCGCTTCATCTGGGAAGACCCCGATTTTTCGATGGCGTTCAAGAATGGCCTGATGCTGGCCACCGGGCTGGCAGCCATTGCGGTGCCGCTGGGCGGCATGCTGGCCTTCCTGATGGTGCGCACCGACCTGCCGGGTCGCGGCTGGATTTCGCCACTGCTGCTGGTGCCGATCTTCGTCTCGCCGATGGTGATGGGCTTCGGCTACGTGGTGGCCATGGGGCCGGTGGGCTTCTATTCCACCTGGATCAAGGACTTGATCGGCTTCATTCCCTGGAATATCTATTCCTTCACCAGCATCGTCGTCATCGCCGGCCTGACCCATGTGCCGCACGTCTACCTGTATGCTTCGTCCGCGCTGAAGAGCCTCGGCTCGGACGTCGAGGAGGCGGCGCGCGTGGCCGGCGCCTCGCCGCTGCAGGTGATGTTCAACGTCTCGCTGCCGATGATCATGCCGGCGCTGGCCTATGCGGGCGTGCTGGTGTTCTTCCTCGGCTTCGAAGTGTTCGGCCTGGTGCTGGTGCTGGGCGACCCGGAAGGCCACCTGGTGCTGCCGACCTACCTGTACAAACTGACCAACAAGCTGGGCACCCCGTCCTACCACCTGATGGCGGCGGTGGCAGTGTGCCTGGTGGCGGTGACCATGCCGCTGGTGATGCTGCAGCGCTGGCTGCTGAAGTCGGCCAATAAATATGTGTCCATCAAGGGCAAGGGCGCGCGCAGCAAGGCGCTGCCGCTCGGCCGCTGGAAGTGGCTGGCCTTTGCGCTGCTGGGCGCCTGGCTGCTGTTCACCATCGTGATGCCGCTGTCCGGCATTGCGCTGCGCTCCTTCGTGCAGTACTGGGGCGAGGGCGTCAAGCTGGCCGACGTGCTCACGCTGCAGCACTTCCGCGATATCTTCGAACAGCATGCGCTGATCCGCGGCATCATCAACACGGTGCTGATCGGCGTGATCGGCGGCGGCCTGACGATCGTCTGCTACAGCTTCATCGCACTGGCCATGCACCGCAAGCCCGATATGCTGACCCGCATCCTGGACTACAGCGTGCTGGTGCCGCGTGCGGTGCCGGGCCTGCTGGCCGGCCTGGCTTTCCTGTGGGTGTTCCTGTTCGTGCCGAGCTGGCTCGATGGCATGCTCAAAGGCTCGGAAAGCGTGGTGGCCTTGTGGCTGACGGAAAACCTGATCCCGGCGCTGCGCAGCCTGCGCACCACCATCTTCGCGGTGTGGCTGGCGTATTCCGTGGTGTGGATGGCTTACGGCATGCGCCTGATTTCCACCGCCTTGCTGCAAGTGGGTCCCGAACTGGAAGAGGCGGCACGCGCAGTCGGCGCCCGCCGCGGGCAGGTGACGCGCGACGTGACCCTGCCGCTGATCAAATACGGCTTGATGGGCGCGTGGCTGATGATCTTCCTGATCTTCGAGCGCGAATATTCGACCGGCGTCTACCTGCTCTCGCCAGGCACCGAAGTGATTGGCGCGCTGATCGTGTCGCTGTGGGCGGGCGGTTCGACCGACCTCGTGGCGGCGCTGTCCTTCATCAACATCACCCTGGTCGGCATCGGCCTGGGCATCGCGCTGCGCTTCGGCGTCAAGCTGCATAACTGAGACCAAGATCATGAAACGAGACATCAAAATGAACGAACTGTCCGTCACGGACCTCCATCTGGATTACGGCACCGGCGCCCACGCCAACCCGATCCTGAAGGGCGTTTCCATGCACTTGCAGAAGGGCGAAGTGGTCGCGCTGCTCGGCCCTTCGGGCAGCGGCAAGACCACCCTGCTGCGCGCGGTAGCGGGCCTGGAAAGCCCGCGCCTGGGCGCCATCGACATCGGCGAGCGCCGCGTGTTCGATGGCAGCAGGAATTTCGAAATGCCGGCCGAACAGCGCAACCTGGGCCTGGTGTTCCAGTCCTATGCGCTGTGGCCGCACAAGACCGTGGCCGAGAACGTGGCCTACGGCCTGAAGCTGCGCAAGATGAGCAAGGAAGAGATCGGCCGCCGCGTGGCCGAGGTGCTGAAGCAGCTTGGCCTGGGCCACCTGGGCGAGCGCTTCCCGCACCAGTTGTCGGGCGGCCAGCAGCAGCGCGTGGCCATTGCCCGCGCGCTGGTGTACAACCCGCCGGTGATCCTGCTGGACGAACCGCTGTCCAACCTCGATGCGAAACTGCGCGAAGAAGCGCGCGCCTTCCTGCGCGAACTGATCGTGCGCCTCGGCCTGTCGGCCCTGATGGTGACGCACGACCAGGACGAAGCGATGGCGATCTCCGACCGTATCCTGCTGCTCAATAACGGCAAGATCGAACAGCAAGGCACGCCGCAATCGATGTACGAAACGCCGGAAACCCTGTTCACGGCCGAATTCATGGGCAGTAACAACCGCCTGCCGGGCACCCTGGTTTCGCGCGATGGCGACAAGGTGGTGATCGACGTGGCCGGCACCCGCCTGCAAGCGACGGCGCGCGGGCAGGGTGGAGAAACGATCGCCCCGCTGATCCGCGTGGAAGAGGTGCGCGTGAGCAGCAGCCAGGCCGAAAACGCGCTCGAGATGGCGCTGTCCACCTGCATGTACCTGGGCGACCGCTGGGAGTGCCTGTTCAAGCGCGGCGACATCAGCATCCGCGCCCACTCGAAATACCGGCTGCAGGACGGGCAGTACTGGCTGCAGCTGCCGGCCGACAAGCTGTGGGTATTCTGACCGATCATCTGGCTTCCTCCAAAGCCTTTGCGGCCGGCTTGCTGGCCGCTTTTTTTTGCTCGTGGCTCGGCACGCCGCTGCCGTGGATCATTGGGCCGCTGTTTGCCTCGGCGGGGCTGCGCATGGCCGGCGTCGACCTGCGCTGCCCGGTGCCCGCGCGGGCGTCGGGACAATGGGCCATCGGCACGGTGCTGGGCCTGTACTTCACAGCGCCGGTGCTGGCCGAACTGGCGGGCCGCGCTCCGCTGATCGCGCTGGCCGTGGCGTTCGCGCTTGGCCTGGGATGGCTGTGCGCGCGCGTGCTGCAGCGGCTGGCCGGCGTCGACCGCGCCACGGCCTTCTTCGCCATGGCGCTCGGCGGTGCCTCCGAGATGGCAGTGCAGGGCGAGCGCCACGGTGCGGTCGAACAGCACGTCGCGGCCGCGCAGGGCTTGCGGCTGATGTTTGTGGTGACGGTGCTCCCGTTTGGCCTCCAGCACTGGGCCGGCGGCCAGTCTGCCGCCGGCGTCGCCGCCTTCGCTGCGGTCCCGGCGGCGATGGCATTGCCGCCGGGCGGGCTTGGTGCGCCGGCAGGTTTCGCCGTCCTGGCAGGCGCAACCTGCGCCGCCGGTTGGCTGCTGATGCGGCGCGGGACGCCGAACGCCTGGGTGCTCGGCCCCATGCTGGCAGCGGCGCTGCTGGCGGCAGTCGGCGTGCCCGTTGGCCAGGTGCCGGAATGGATGGTGCGCACCGGCCAGCTCTGCATCGGCCTCTCGCTCGGCACACGCTTCACGCCCGCCTTCCTGCATGGAGGCCCGCGCTACATGGCCGCGGTAGCCGCATGCACGCTCACGGCGCTCGGGCTGGCCGCGCTGTTCGGCCTCGTCCTCGCGCAGATCGGCGCCATCCACCCAGCGACCGCGCTGCTGGCCACATCGCCCGGCGGCATCGCCGAAATGGCGCTGACCGCGCGCGCCCTGCACCTGGACGTCCCGGTGGTGACCGCCTTCCACGCCTGCCGCATGGTGGTGCTGGTACTGGCCGTCGGCCCCGCCTTCCGCCGCATGGTACGCGAATAGGCCCGCTGCCGGCAGGTATCGGAATCCGATACTTTGCCACAGCGGGTTGAGCGGACGGTCAATGTCCTGTATGTTGTTGTTACTTACACTATTCCTGTGACGCAACATGAGCCATCCCAGCCAGTTCGACCTGCTGAAGCAGCGCCGCTTCGCGCCTTTCTTCTGGACGCAATTCCTCGGCGCCTTCAACGACAACCTGTTCAAGACCGCCCTGGTGGTCGCGCTGGCATTCGACGCCGCGAGCTGGAGCTCCCTTGATCCATCGCTGGTCACCAACCTGGTGCCCGGCCTGTTCATCCTGCCCTACGTGCTGTTTTCCGCCACATCCGGCCAGATTGCGGAACGGGTAGAGAAGGGCAAGCTGGCCCGCTTCATCAAATGGCTGGAAATCGGCATCATGTCGCTGGCCGCCGTGGGGTGGTCCATGCACATCCTGTGGCTGCTGATGCTGGCCATCTTCGGCATGGGGATGCATTCGACCCTGTTCGGCCCCGTCAAATATGCCTACATGCCGCAGCACCTGAAACCGGAAGAACTCACCGGCGGCAACGGCATCGTGGAAATGGGCACTTTTGTCGGCATCCTGCTTGGCCAGGTTTTCGGCGCGGTAATCGTCAACCTGGAGCCGAACGGCACCGGCTGGCTGGCCGCCGCCACCGTGTTCTTCGCCGTGCTTGGCCTGGTCACCGCATACGGCATTCCCTACACGCCGGCACCGCAGCCCGACCTGAAGGTCAACTGGAACCCGTTCACCGAGTCGATCCGCAACATCCGCTTCTCCTCCGGCAACCGCGCCGTATTCCTCTCCATGCTGGGCAATTCCTGGTTCTGGTTCTATGGCGCCATCGTCCTCGCGCAATTCCCCGTCTATGCCAAGGAATACCTGAAAGGCGACAACAGTGTCTTCGTGCTGCTGCTGACGATGTTTTCGCTTGGTATCGGCGCCGGCTCGCTGCTGTGCGAAAAACTCTCCGGCCGCAAGGTCGAAATCGGCCTGGTGCCATTCGGCTCGATCGGCCTGTCCCTGTTCGGTATCGACCTGTACCTGGCCAGCCTTGGCTACAGCGCCTCCGGCCAGGTGGATGCGTTCGCGATGGCGATGCAGCCCGGCGCGTGGCGCATCATCCTCGACGTGATCCTGATCGGCGTATTCGGCGGCTTCTTCATCGTCCCGCTGTTCGCCATGATCCAGCTGCGCGCCGATCCGAAGCACCTGTCCCGCACCATCGCCGGCATGAACATCCTGAACGCGTTGTTCATGGTGGTGGCAACCGGCGTGGCGATCCTGCTGCTGGGCCAGGGCTTCTCGATCCCGGAACTGTTCCTGGCCACGGCCATCATGAACGGCCTGGTCGCGGTATATATCTTCTCGCTGGTGCCGGAATTCCTGCTGCGCTTCCTGGCCTGGATCCTGATCCACACCGTGCACAAGGTGAAGACCGTCGACGCCGACCGCATCCCGGAAGAGGGCGGCGCCGTCCTGGTCTGCAACCACGTCAGCTACGTCGACGCGCTGGTGATCGTCGCAGCCAGCCCGCGCCCGATCCGCTTCGTGATGGACCACCGCATTTTCAGGACACCATTCTTCGGCTGGATCTTCCGCACCGCGAAAGCGATCCCGATTGCGCCCGCCAAGGAAGACCCATGGCTGCTGGAGAAATCCCTGGTCGACATCGCCCAGGCCCTGCATGAAGGAGAACTGGTGTGCATCTTCCCTGAAGGTAAACTGACCAGCACCGGCGAGATGAATGAATTCAAAGGCGGCATCAGCAAGATCATCGAACGCTCGCAAGTCCCGGTGATCCCGATGGCGCTGCGCGGCCTGTGGGGCCACCTGCTCAGCCGCAGCAAGGATGGCTTGCTGGAGCGCGCCTTCCGCAAAGGCTTCCGCTCGCAATTGTCGCTCGCGGTAGGCCAGCCCGTCGCGCCGGCGGAAGTGAGCCCCGAACTCCTCCACCGCCAGGTAGCCGAACTCCGCGGCGACTGGAAGTAAGAGGAGGAGCGCGTGCAGGCGGGGTCAGGCCCTTGGGCCTGACCCCGGTTTACCGGTTTTGTCAGCAAATGTAGCCAAGACCTACATACTTCTACATACAAACCCGCCGCCCAAGCCCCCCAGGCTCTTTTTACAATCAGTCACTCCCGACCTTTCGTAAAGAGAGCACAAATGAAAACAATCCTGAAAGCAAGCCTGTCGGCCGCGATCCTGTCCCTGCTATCCGCCTGCGGCGGCAGCAACGACGACGCCGGCACCGGCCCCAAACAATACTCCATGCTGGTCGACTTCGATAAAGGCGTGACCGGCTGGACCGGCAGCTCCTCCGACTACAGCCCCGAGACCGCCCCCACCAACGTCACCTTCGAGCAGCGCGCCCTGCCGTCGCCCCTGACCGGCAAAGGCTACTTCATCGGCGGCACCAACCGCAGCGACGACCTGTTCCTGTTCGTCAAAAAACAGTTCTCCGGCCTGGAAAAGAACGCCACGTACAACGTCAACTTCACCCTCAAATTCGCCAGCAACGTACCCTCGGGCTGCATGGGTGTCGGCGGCGCGCCGGGCGAAGCGGTCTGGGTCTACGCCGGCGCCACGCCCACCGAACCGAAAGCCGTGACCGTCAACAACGAAATCCGCATGAACATTGACCGCGGCAACCAGGCCGAAGGCGGCAAGGACGCCCAGGTGATCGGCAACATCGCCAACGGCCTGGCCTGCGGCAGCACCGCTTACGCCAGCAAGACCGTGAAGAACGAGAAGGTGCAAAAGGTGACGACCGACGCCAACGGCGCCGTATGGATCATCCTCGGCATCGATTCAGGCTTCGAAGCGCACTCCGAAGTGACGCTGCAAAGCGTGCAGATCGACGCCGTTCCCGCAACTTTGTGATCTGCGGCGGCCCAGCGGCTAAAATGCAGGAATCATTTCATCGTACTCTCTACATTTCATGCATATCTGGGTCGACGCGGACGCCTGTCCGGCCGTCATCAAAGACATCCTGTTCAGGGTCGCCGAGCGCACGCAGATTAACGTCACGCTGGTTGCCAACAAACTGATCAAGGTACCTGGCTCGCGCTTCATCCGCGCGCTCCAGGTGCCCGCAGGCGCCGACGCAGCGGATGCTGAAATCGCCGAACGCGTCAGCGCTGGCGACATCGTCATCACCGGCGACATTCCGCTCGCCGCACAGGTGCTGGAAAAGGGCGGCCAGCCGCTCAACCCACGCGGCGAGTGGTACACCAAAGACACCATCGCGCAGCAACTGACCATGCGTACTTTCATGGACGAGCTGCGCGGCGCCGGTGTCGATACCGGCGGACCGTCTGCCTTCAGCCAAGCCGATCGCCAGAACTTCGCCAACGCGCTCGACCGCGAACTCGCACGCCGAAAAGCGTCGCGGCCCATTTGAGTGGTGTGTCCGCAAATTCCTTGCTCGGTCTCTTTCAGTCTATTTCGAACGGTTTGAGTCTAATCCGCTCCAAAACGCCAATCCTCCGCGCCAGAACAGTCCACGCTCGTAGCCCGCGTGTCTAATTCGGTCCATTGCGCCGAAGCGAAAGTCTAATCTGATCCAGCAATCCGTTCCCGGCGCCATGTTTTAGTCCGTTTTAGTCGCCACGCTCGCAAGGTAAAAATTACTGACCCGCTGGTCATATTTTTAAACCGTGTTAGAATGATCGTTCATTCTATGTCTTTCGGGAAGAAAAGATGAAAAATATGCAAAAGAATTTCATGCTGCTGGGTGCTGCTGCTGCGGTAGCCGCACTGGCCGCCGGTTGCGGCGGCAAACAGGCCGCTACGGCCCCCGGCGGCGCCCAGCAGGCGCCGGAAGTGGCCGTGTTCACTGTGACAGCCCAGCCACTGGCGTTGAGCACCGAACTGCCGGGCCGCACCGCCGCCTACCAGGTAGCTGAAGTGCGCCCGCAGGTCGGTGGCCTGGTCCAGAAGCGCCTGTTCACCGAAGGCGCCGACGTCAAGGCCGGCGTCCAGCTGTACCAGATCGACGCAGCAACTTACCTGGCCGCCTACAACTCCGCCAAAGCCAACCTGGCCAAGGCCAAGGCCAACCTGGCCGCAGCCGGTCCGAAAGTCGCCCGCTATAAAGAGCTGGTGGCCATCGAAGGCGTGAGCCGCCAGGATTACGACGACGCCGTCGCCGCCCACGAACAAGCCAAGGCCGAAGTGGAAGCCGCGCAAGCCGCGCTGGATACCGCCCGCATCAACGTCGAATACACCAAGGTGGAAGCGCCGATCTCCGGCCGCATCAGCCGCTCCAACGTAACGCCCGGCGCGCTGGTCACCGCCGGCCAGGCCACCGCCCTGACTACCGTGCAGCAGCTCGACCCGATCTACGTTGACGTGACCCAGTCCAGCGAAGAATTGCTGCGCTTGAAGCGCGAAATGGACAGCGGTTCCATCAAGAAGGCCAATGGCCAGGCCGCCGTGACCTTAATGCTGGCCGACGGCAGCAAATACGCGCTGCCCGGCAAGCTGCAATTCTCCGACGTGAGCGTCGATCCCGGCACCGGCAACGTGACCCTGCGCGCACTGTTCCCGAACCCGAAGCACGACCTGCTGCCCGGGATGTTCGTCCGCGCCGTGCTGGAAACCGGTGTCAGCGAAGAAGCCATCGCCGTGCCGCAGATGGGCGTGAGCCGCAGCCCGAAAGGCGAGGCCACCGCCATGGTGCTGAACAAGGACGGCAAGGTCGAACAGCGCGTGCTGCAGGTCGGCGGCACCATCGGCGACAAATGGCTGGTCAAGTCCGGCCTGGCCGCCGGCGACCGCGTGATCGTGGAAGGCTTGCAGAAAGTGAAGCCTGGTGCTCCGGCCGTCGTTGCCAAGGTCACGAACGGCGCGGGCAACACCGCTGCGGCGGCAGGCAAGCCGGCCGTGGCTGCGCGCTGAGCGAGGAGACCAAACCATGTCCCGCTTCTTTATCAACCGCCCGATTTTTGCCTGGGTGCTCGCCATCGTCGTGATGCTGGCGGGCGTGATGGCGATCAAGGGATTGCCTATCGCGCAGTATCCAAGCATTGCGCCGCCATCGATTTCGATCTCCGGTTCCTATCCCGGCGCATCGGCCAAGACGGTGGAAGATGCCGTCACCCAGATCATCGAACAAAAGATGAAAGGCATCGACGGCTTGCGCGACATGTCGTCGACCAGCGATTCGACCGGCGGCATCAATATCACGCTGACCTTCAAGAGCGGCACCAATCCGGACATCGCGCAAGTGCAGGTGCAGAACAAGCTGCAGCTGGCAACGCCATTGCTGCCCAGCGCGGTGACCCAGCAAGGCCTGGTCGTATCGAAAGCCACACGCAACTTCCTGATGGTGTTGGGCTTCGTCTCCGAAGACGGCAAGATGAAGCAGTCCGACCTGGGTGACTACGTGGCCGCCAATGTGATCGACCCGCTGAGCCGCGTGCAAGGCGTGGGCGATGTCACCCTGTTCGGTTCGCAGTACGCCATGCGCATCTGGCTCGACCCGCAGAAGCTGCAAGGCTTCCAGCTGACGCCGGCCGACGTCGCAGCCGCCATCCAGGCGCAGAACGCCGAAGTCTCGGCCGGTGAATTGGGCGGCGCCCCCGCCGTGCCGGACCAGCAGCTGAACGCCACTGTCACCGCGCAAAGCCGCCTGCAGACGCCCGGGCAATTCGAAGCCATCCTGCTGAAGACCACCACCAGCGGCGCCACCGTGCACCTGCGCGACGTGGCACGCGTCGAGCTGGGCAACGAGAACTACAATTCCGTGGCCCGCTACAACGGCGCACCGGCAGTCGGCGTGGCGATCAAGCTGGCCACCGGCGCCAACGCGCTGGACACCGCCGAAGCGATCAAGCAGAAGATCGAAGTGATGGACAAGCAATTCCCGCAGGGGATGAAGGCCCAGGTGGCATTCGACACCACGCCCTTCGTCAAGCTCTCC
This sequence comes from uncultured Duganella sp., assembly GCA_946482335.1. The sequence continues at coordinate 28,775 of CAMLRG010000042.1, forward strand.
ATCGAAGAAGTGGTGAAGACCCTGGTGGAAGCGGTGATCCTGGTGTTCATCGTGATGTACCTGTTCCTGCAGAATTTCCGCGCCACCCTGATCCCGACGCTGGCGGTGCCGGTCGTGTTGCTGGGCACCTTCGGCATCCTGTTCTCGCTCGGCTACTCGATCAACACCTTGACCATGTTCGCCATGGTGCTCGCCATCGGCCTGCTGGTCGACGACGCCATCGTTGTGGTGGAAAACGTCGAACGCGTGATGACGGAAGAGGGCTTGTCGCCGAAAGAGGCGACCCTGAAATCCATGGGCCAGATTTCCGGCGCCCTGGTCGGCATTGCACTGGTGCTGTCCGCCGTCTTCGTGCCGATGGCCTTCTTCAGTGGCTCGACCGGCGTGATTTACCGCCAGTTCTCGGTCACCATCGTGTCCGCCATGGTGCTGTCCGTGCTGGTGGCCATGGTGTTCACCCCGGCGCTGTGCGCGACCTTGCTGAAGCCTGGCGCCCACGTATCCGAAAAAGGCTTCTTCGGCTGGTTCAACCGCAGCTTCGACCGCAGCAGCACCAAATACCAGGGCTGGGTCGGCAAGATGCTCGCGCGCAGCGGCCGTTCGCTGCTGGTTTACGGCGCGCTGCTGGCCGTGCTGGCGGTTTCCTTCATGCGCCTGCCGACTTCCTTCCTGCCGGAAGAAGACCAGGGCGTGCTGTTCTCCATGGTGCAGCTGCCAACCGGCGCCACCCAGCAACGCACGCTGAAAGTGCTGGAAAAGCTGGAGCACCACTTCATGGAGAACGAAAAGGCTTCCGTCGCGTCCGTGTTCACCGTGGCAGGTTTTTCGTTCGCCGGCAACGGCCAGAACACCGGTCTCGCCTTCGTACGTCTGAAAGACTGGTCCGAACGCGGCAGCGCCGACCTGCGAGTGAAAGCCATCGTTGGCCGCGCCATGGGCGCTTTCTCGCAGATCCGCGAAGCGATGGTGTTCGCCTTCGCGCCGCCTGCCGTGATGGAACTCGGTAACGCCAGCGGCTTCGACCTGCAACTGCAGGACCAGGGCGGTGTCGGCCACGAAGCGCTGATGGCCGCCCGCAACCAGTTGCTCGGCATGGCCGCCCAGAACCCGCTCCTGATGGCGGTACGCCCGAATGGACAGGAAGACACGCCGCAATTCAAGCTTGATGTCGACCAGCAGAAAGCCACCGCGCTTGGCCTGGCCGTGGCCGACGTGAACCGCGTGCTGAGCGTTGGCTGGGGCTCGTCCTACGTGAACGACTTCGTCGACCGGGGCCGCGTCAAGCGCGTCTACCTGCAAGGCACGCCGGAATCGCGCATGTCGCCGGAAGACTTGAACAAATGGTTCGTGCGCAATGCGCAAGGCGAAATGGTGCCATTCTCCGCCTTCGCCACCGGCCGCTGGATCTACGCTTCGCCGCGCCTGGAGCGCTACAACGGCGTGCCGTCGATGAACGTGCAAGGCATGCCCGCGCCAGGCGTCAGCTCCGGCGTCGCCATGGCCGAAATGGAAAAGCTGGTGGCGCAACTGCCGCCTGGCATCGGTTTCGAATGGACCGGCCTGTCGGTCGAAGAACGCGAATCCGGCTCGCAGACCACGGTGCTGTACACCATCTCCTTGCTGATCGTCTTCCTGTGCCTGGCCGCGCTGTATGAAAGCTGGTCGGTGCCGTTCTCGGTGCTGCTGGTAGTGCCGCTCGGCGTGCTCGGCACGGTGTTCGCCACCTGGGGCTTCCATCTGGCGAACGACGTGTACTTCCAGGTTGGCTTGCTGACCGTGGTCGGGCTGTCGGCGAAGAACGCGATCCTGATCGTGGAATTCGCCAAGGAGCTGCAGGAGCAGGGCATCGCATTGCGCGAAGCCACACTGCAGGCCGTCAAGCTGCGCCTGCGCCCGATCCTGATGACCTCCATCGCCTTCGGCCTTGGCGTGTTGCCGCTGGCGCTGGCGAGCGGCGCCGGTTCCGGCAGCCAGAACGCGATCGGCGTTGGCGTGCTGGGCGGCATGCTGACCGCAACTTTCCTCGGCATCTTCTTCGTGCCGGTGTTCTTCGTGGTGGTGCGTGCATGGTTGGCACGCAAGGCGCCCGCCGCACCCGCGGCACCGGCTCTCGCTTCGGAGGCGAATTGAAATGAACAAGACACTCTTTACCCTTGCAGCGGCAGCCTTGCTGGCCGGCTGCAGCCTGGCGCCAGTGTATGAACGCCCAGTGGCACCGGTGGCCGCCGCCTGGCCGCAAGGCGAGGCCTACAAGCCCGCCAACACCGCAGCCGACGCCAAGCCGGCCAGCGAGATCGCCTGGCAGGACTTCATCGGCGACCAGCAATTGCGCGAAGTCGTCGAGCTGGCGCTGAAGAACAACCGCGACCTGCGCGTCTCCGTGCTGAACATCGAGAAGGCGAGGGCGCAGTACGGCATCGACCGTGCCGCCCAACTGCCACATGTGAACGCACAAGTCGGCCAGAGCGCATCGCGCGCGCCGGGCGGCGATATCAACCGCCAGTACACCGGTGGCCTCGCGCTGCCCGCCTATGAGCTGGACCTGTTCGGCAAATTGCGCAATGCGTCCGAAGCCGGCCTGCAATCCTACCTCGGCACCGAACAGGCACAACGCGCCCAGCGCCTGAGCCTGGTGGCCGAAGTGGCCATCACCTGGCTTGGCCTGGCTGCCGACAAGGAACGGCTGCGCCTCGCGCAAGACACGCTGAAAAGCCAGCAAATCACCTATGAACTGAGCAAACGCCGCTTCGAAGCCGGCGCCACCTCAGGTCTCGACATGTACGAAGCGCAGACCAGCGTGGAAGCGGCGCGCAACGACATGGCCCTGTACACCGCCCAGGTAGCGGCCGGCGAAAACGCGCTGGCCCTGCTGGTCGGTACCCAAGTGCCGGCCAGCCTGCTGCCGCAGTCCTTGCCGACTGCCGTCACCACGCTGGCCGAATTGCCCGAAGGCGTACCGTCAACCGTCCTGCTGCAGCGGCCCGACGTCATGGAAGCCGAACATTCCCTGAAAGCCGCTAACGCCAACATCGGCGTAGCCCGCGCCGCCTTCTTCCCTAGCATCACCCTCACCGGGACTGCGGGCAGCGCAAGTGGCAGCCTGTCAGATTTGTTCAAGGCCGGCAGTGGCGCCTGGACTTTCCTGCCGCAGTTGACGCTTCCGCTATTCGACGCCGGCGCCAACAGATCGAGGTTGGAAATGGCCAAAGCCGACAACGGCATCGCCGTCGCGCGCTACGAAAAAGCCATCCAATCCGCATTCAGGGAAGTGGCCGACGCCCTGGCCCAGCGGGGCACGCTGGACGAACGGGTAACCTCGCAGTCCGCCCTGACGGAAGCCGCCAGCCGCAGCTACCGCATCCACGAAGCGAGGTACCAGAAAGGATCGGAATCGTATTTGAACGCCCTGGTGTCCCAGCGCGCGCTGTACTCAGCCCAGCAAAGCCTGATCAGCGTAAGGCTGGCCAAAGCCACCAACCAGATCACCCTGTACAAGGTCCTGGGAGGCTGGGCATAGCGAAGCCGGGCGGGTGTCAGACCCTTCGGGTCTGACACCGGTTTACCGGTTTTGAAGAGGCGGCACCCACTCCATCACATTGTAGATCCCATCCACCGCCAGAATTTCAAACCCACACCGATGCAACAAGCGCAGCGCCGGACTCCCCAGCACCACATTGATCCGCACGGGCAGCCGCAGCCGTTCCCCCTGCGCCTGCAAACTCCGCAGCAACCCCAACCCAATACCACGATTGCGATAATCCGGCAGCAAACAGATATCCAGAATCCGCAACTCCCCCGGCCCATAATCGAC
>CAMLRG010000043.1 GCA_946482335.1 uncultured Duganella sp.
ACATTCGCGCGCAGCGCGAATGTCCGGTTGCCAGAGCTGACCCCGACTTTCATGTTAGTTTTCCAGTAATATTGCCGCAATTTTGATTTTGCGGAGTTTTCATGCGCACCTGCTTTACCTTGATTTCCTTCCTGCTGGCGGCGCACGCCGGCGCGCAAACCTCGCCGATGGCGCCCGACCTGGTGCCGGGCTTTGAGGCGCCGCTGGCGCAAGCGGACTACGTCAAGCGCGTGGTCATGGTCCCGATGCGGGATGGGGTAAGGCTGAATACAGTGATCGTGGTCCCAAAAGGCGTCAGCAAGGCGCCCATCATCCTGACCCGTACGCCGTACAGCGCCGCCGGCCGTGCGCGCCGCCAAGTCAGTCCGCACATGCAGTCGTCCCTGCCGCAGGGGGATGAAGTGTTCGGCCGAGATTTCATCCGCGTGTTCCAGGACGTGCGCGGCAAATACGGTTCGGAAGGCGATTACGTGATGACGCGGCCAGTGCGCGGCCCGTTGAACACCTCCCAGACCGACCACGCCACCGATGCCTGGGATACCATCGACTGGCTGGTGAAGAACGTGCCTGAGGCGAACGGCAAGGTCGGCATGATCGGCTCTTCCTACGAGGGCTTCACCGTGCTGATGGCGTTGACCGAGCCGCATCCGGCGCTGAAGGTGGCCGTGCCCATGAGTCCAATGGTCGATGGCTGGCGCGGCGACGACTGGTTCCATAACGGCGCCTTCCGCGTCAATACGCTGGACTACATCGCCAGCCAGAACACGGTCAAGGGGCGCGGCGAGCCGCTGGCGACGGGCGTCTACGATGATTACGATTCGGTGCTGCGCGCCGGTTCGGTGGCGGAGCTGGCCCGCAAGCACGGCCTGGACCAGTTGAACTTCACCAAAAAGCTGTTCGAACACCCGGCTTACGACGGTTTCTGGCAGGGACAGGCGCTGGACCGCGTGCTGGCCGGGCGCAAGCTGTCGGTACCGACTTTGCACGTGGTGGGACAGTGGGACCAGGAAGACATCTACGGCGCCTACGCGACTTATGCCGCGCTGGAAAAGCAGGACAAGGACAACAAGCTGAATTATCTGGCCGTGGGGCCGTGGCGCCATAGCGGCGTCAATTACAATGGCGCGTCGCTCGGCGCGCTGCACTTTGACGGCGACACGGCCCTGCAGTTCCGCCGCGACGTGATGGTGCCGTTCCTGAAGCAGTACCTGGTCGACGGCGCGCCCGCGGCCGATACGCCGCCGGTGCTGTCCTACCAGACCGGCAGCAACAAGTGGCAGCGCCTGGCGCAGTGGCCGCTGTCGTGCGCGGCGGGCTGCGCCTCGGCGGCGCGGCCGGTGTACCTACAGGGTGGCTTCAAGCTGTCGTTCGCCAAAGCCGGCGGCGGTACGTCTTATGACGAATACGTGGCCGACCCGGCCAAGCCGGTGCCCTTCGTGCCGCGTCCCGTGCGCATGGAGGATGAGAAGGTGTGGAAACCGTGGCTGGTGCATGACCAGCGTTTCGTCAGCGACCGCACCGATGTCCTGAGCTATGTGTCGGAGCCGCTGAAGGAGCCGCTGGTGCTGTCGGGCGCGCCGCAGGTGCATCTGCTGGCGTCGACGTCGGGCACCGATGCCGACTGGGTGGTCAAACTGATCGACGTCTACCCGGACGAAGTGCCGTCGCAGCCGAAACTGGGCGGCTACCAGCTGCCGCTGTCGATGGACATCCTGCGCGGGCGCTATCGCGACAGCTTCGAAAAGCCGACGGCCATCCCTTCCAACAAGCCGGTGAAGTACAGTTTTGCGCTGCCGCCGGTGAACCATGTGATCCTGCCGGGGCATCGCTTGATGATCCAGGTGCAGTCAAGCTGGTTCCCGCTGTACGACCGCAATCCGCAGACGTTCGTGCCAAATATCTTCTTCGCCGCGCCGGGCGATTACAAGAAGGCGACGCAGCGCGTCTTCCACGGCAGCTCGGTCGAACTGCCGGTGGTGGCGCCATGATCGACAGCGGAAAACAGCGGAGAACAGCGAAAAACAGCGGCTCATTTCAGCGCAAACGACATATGCAGTTGGGCGGGCTCCCATTACCTCAATAGATGGTGGCGCGCTGCAGGTTGATGCGACTGTGTTATGCCAGCCGCATCAGGACTGCGCCGGCGGCGATCGCGGCGATCGCCATGGCGCGCCTGCCGCCGATGCGTTCGGACAGGAAGAATTTCGCGATCAGGGCGGCGAACAGGATCGACGTTTCGCGCAGTGCTGCGACGGCGGCGAGCGGGGCGACGGTCATGGCCCACAGGGCCAGGCCGTAGGCGCCGAGTGTGCCGGCGCCGCCCAGCACCGCCACCGGCCAATGGCGGATGGCGTAGCCTTGCAGTTCGCGCGGGCAGCGGAAGGCGCACCAGGCCAGCAGGCCGATGGCGCTCAGCACGTGCAGCCACATGACGTAGGCTGCCGGGGCGCCGGAGGCGCGGGCGCCGAGGCCGTCGAGCAGGGTATAGGCGGCGATCACAACGGCGTTCATCAGGGCGTAGGCGGTCGCGCGGCGGCGGGAGGCGCCGGGGCTGGCGCCAGCTGCAGCGTCAAGGTCCGCGTCAAGGCCTGCGCCAGCCGCGGGGGGCTGCACCATGGCGGTGGTATCGGTACGGGCGGCCGAAGTACGCCGAGCGGCGGCGGACGGGGCGATGACGGCCGGGCGGGTGGCCAGCCACAGGCCGAAGATGCCACCACAGATGCAGGCGACGGCGGCGTATTGGCCCGGCGTGAGATGCTCGCCCAGCAGCGGCACGCTGGCCAGGGCCACGATGAGCGGGGCGCTGCCACGCATCAGGGGATAGGCGTGGCTCATGTCGCCGTGGCGGTAGGCGGCGGCCAGCAGGCCGTAATAGGCGTAATGGATGGCGGTCGACGCCAGGGCATAGGGCCAGCTGGCGGAGGCCGGCGGCGTGAGGAAGGGCAGGATGGGCAGCGACAGCAGGGCCGCGCCGCTGGCCACCAGCACGCTGCTTAGGAATGGATCGCGCCCGCCCTTGACCAGCGCATTCCAGCCTGCGTGCAGCAGCGCGCCGCACAGCACGATGGCGACCACCGATGGCGCCATCAGCGGGGCCGTACGCTTTCTTCCAGGATTTCCGGCCGGTGGTAGCGCTGGAAACCCTCAATCACCGCATTCGATTTGGCGGCCCGCTCCAGCAGTTCGAGCAGGGCGGCGCGATCATCCGGCGTCAGGGAATGGCGCGACACGTAGACGCCGGTCTGCTGCCACGGCAATTCCGGTATCGGCTCCAGCCGCAGCCGGTCCAGCATGCCGGTCACGCGCGATTCGCGGTTGATGGCGCCGGCCAGAATGGTCGGCCCCATGATCGTCAAGTCCACAGCGCCGACGAACAACAAGCGCGAGACGGCATTTGCGTCGACTTCCGTGAACAGGCGGCCCTGGCGCGCCAGGTCGCGCACCAGGGCCTGGTAGGCCTCGCCATAGTCGAAGCCCCGCACCACGGCCACGCGCAGGTCGCGCCGGTCCAGCAGGTCCTGGGCATTGGCGATCGGGGGGCGCTGGCTTTTCAGGGAAATCAGCACGGCGCGGTGGCCGATCATCGGCACGAACACGCCGTGCTGGTCGCGCGCCGGCGTGCGCGTGGCGGGCAGCAGCAAATCGGCCTTGCCGGTTTCAAACATCATCTCCTGGCGCGCGCGCGGCGCGGCGGAAAAGACGAAATGGCATCCTGCGCGCGGGCCGAGGCTGCGGAACAGTTCGGGATAGATCCCGCTGAAGGTGCCATTGCCGACGATGACGCTGACGCCGATGCTGGAGACGGGAACCAGGATGTCGCGCGAGCAGTCGGCATATGCCGGCAGCGCCGCCGCCCAGGGCAGGGCGGCCAGCAAATGCCGGAGGGTGCGGAGCAGGCGCGCAGTCATGGTGGGATTATGCCCCGCTTTCCGCCTTGGCGGCAGCCACCGCCTGGTGCTGGCGGAAGTAGCGCCGCGCCACGAAAATGCCGACCGCCTGCATCGCCGCGCACACGAAGAAGGTGCTGCCGATGCGCCAGTCGCTGGGCGGCAGGTGGCCGACCGCGCTCAGGATGGTCCCGCCCAGCAGCGGCATGACGACCGTCCCCAGGCTGCTGATCGATTGCAGGGAGCCCATCAGCTCGCCCTGTTCGTTGGCCGGCGTGGCCTTCGACACGATGCCCTGCAGCGCCGGGCCGGCGGCGAACGACAGCAGGTTGCACAGGATGAAGACGTACATCATCCAGCCTTGCGTGGCCAGGCCGTACAGCATGTAGGTGATGGCGCCCGAAGTCAGGCCAAGCAGGGACAGGCGCACTTCGCCGAACTTGCGGATGAAGACCCCCAGCAGGCCGGCCTGCACCACGGCGGCGGCCAGCCCGACGCAGAACAGGGCCGCGCCGTTTTCGGCCGGGCTCCAGCCGAAGCGGAAGTGGGTGTACAGCACCCAGGTCGATTGCAGCATCATCTGTGCGCCGGTCACCAGGGTGAAGGTGACCAGCAAGCCGCGGATATCCTTGCGCCGGGCCAGCTTGGCCAGCCCATTCAGCGGGTTGACCGACACCAGTTTGAAGCTGCCGCGCTGCGCCGGCGGCAGAGATTCGGGCACGAAGAAATAGCCGTAGATGAAGTTGGCGAAGGACAGCGCGGCGGCCACGTAGAACGGCAGCTGCAGGTCGACGTCGCCCAGCAGGCCGCCCAGCATCGGGCCGCAAATGAAACCGAGGCCGAAGGCCGCGCCAATCTTGCCGAAACTCTTGGAGCGGTCCTCATGGCTGGAAATATCGGACGCATAGGCCGATGCCACCGACATGCTGGCCGAGGACATGCCCCCGATCACGCGGCCGATGAACAGGCAGGCCAGGTTGGGCGCCCAGGCCGTGGTGAGGAAGTTGATGCCCATGCCGGCCATCGAATACAGCAGGACGGGACGGCGCCCGACGCGGTCGCTGATCGCGCCCAGCATCGGCATGAAGATGAATTGCAGCAGGCCGAAGGTGGCGCCGAGGATGCCGTACCACAGCGCATGCAGTTCGCGGTCCTGCACGAACTGGCCGACCAGGATCGGCAGCACCGGCACGATGATGCCGATGCCGAGCATGTCGATGAAAATGCTGACCAGGACGAAATTCAGGTTGCCTTTCGAGGCGGTTGCACTCATGCCGCCACCGCCCATTCTGCGACGAAGCTGTCGCGGAAGGCCAGCAGCTCGCGCAGGCGCTGTTCCCCCAGCGCGCGGCCGGCGGCCGTCTGCATGGTGCCGGGCAGGGTGGCGAGTTTGGTCTCGATATGGTCGAGCGAATAGGCCTTGTCGTCGCGTGCGCGGCGGGTGGCCAGCGGATCGTCCGGGTGGGCCAGGGCGCTGCCCATGCGTCCGGCAATATAGAACATGCGCGCCAGGCCGACGGCGCCCAGGGCGTCCAGGCGGTCGGCATCCTGCACGATGCGCGCTTCCAGGGTGGCCGGCGTAAGGGCGGCCGAGAAGCTGTGGCATTCGATCGCGTGCGCCACGGCATCCAGCCGCTCCGGCGGGAAGCCGGCGTCGGCCAGTTGCGCGCGCGCCAGCACGGCGGCCTGGCGCGAGGCCAGGTGGCGCTGCGGATGGTTCTTCGGCAGGTTGACCAGGTCGTGCAGGTAGCAGGCGGCCATCACGACCAGGCGGTCGGCGTCCGGGTGCTGCTCCAGCAAGAGGGTGGCATTACGCCACACGCGGTGCAGGTGGTTGGTGTCGTGGGCGCCATCGTCGCCCGCTGCGGCGCTGGCCAGCGCCACCAGGCGCGGCTGCCAACTGCTCAGCGAAAGTTCCATAAAAAAGCCGTGTTCCCGTGAATAGCTGCGCAATTGTGCCATGTATTGGATGCAAACTTGCATGTTTCTCCACAGCAAAATTCTTGGTGATAAATTTATTGGCCTGCGGTAACATATCAGGGTCATCTTTCATAAATGAAAAATTATCATGACTACCACAACCAGCCAAGCCGCCGAGTACCTGGCATTCACCCTGGGCCAGGAAGAATACGGCATCGACATCCAGAAAGTCAGTGAAATCCGCAGCTACGAACACCCGACCCGCATCGCCAGCGCGCCGGACTATGTCAAGGGCGTGATCAACCTGCGCGGCCTGATCGTGCCGATCATCGACATGCGCGTGCGTTTCCAGCTGGGTGAACCGAGCTACGGCCCGTTCACGGTGGTCATCATCCTGCACATCGGCAGCCGCACCGTGGGCATTGTGGTCGATGCCGTGTCGGACGTGACGATGCTGGAACCGGAGCAGATCAAGCCGGCGCCGGACATCAGCGGTTCGATGGATACCGAATACATCACCGGCCTCGGCACCATCGATGACCGCATGCTGATCCTGGTCGATATCGAACGCTTGATGTCGTCGGCCGACATGGGCCTGGTGGAGAAGCTGGCGGCATGAAATTGTTGAGTAACCTGAGCATCGGCAAGCGCCTGGCCTTCGGTTTCGCCGTCACGCTGGCCTTGTCGATCGTGATTGCCGCCATCGGCGTGTGGCGCCTGCAGCAGGTGGCCGGCGCCACGCGTCATATGATGGAAACGCCGCTGGCGAAGGAACGCATGATCTCCGACTGGAATGCGAAGATCGACAGTGCGATCCGGCGCACCACGGCCATTGCCCGCAGCAGCGACGCCTCGCTGGGCGCGTTCTTCGCCGAGGAATCCAAGGTGTCGAGCGCGGTATCGGCCGACCTGCAAAAGCGCATCGAACCGCTGATCAGCGACGCCGACGAACAGGCCCTGTGGCAGCGCGTGATGGAGCAGCGCAAGCTGTACCTGGCCTCGCGCGACCAGGTCGCCAAGCTGAAGACCGACGGCGAGCTGGAACAGGCGAACGAAGTCTTCGACAAGACATACCGTCCGGCCGCCGCGCAGTACCAGGCCCTGGTGATGGACTTGCTGACCATGCAGCGCGGGAAAATCGACGCGATCGGCAAGGAAATCGACCGCGTGTCGGCGCACAGCCGCACCTTGCTGGCGGTGCTGGGCGGCCTGGCGGTGGCATTCGGCGCGGTATGCGCCTTCATGCTCACCAAGGGCATCACCACGCCGCTGGCGCGTGCCGTCGAGGCGGCGCGCCGGGTCGCCACGGGCGACCTGACCGGCGACATTCGCGTGCATGGCAGCGACGAAACCGGCCAGCTGCTGGGCGCCTTGAAGGAGATGAACCAGGCTTTGCTGAACGTGGTGCACGAAGTGCGCAGCGGCACCGATGCGATCAATATCGCGTCCACCGAAATCGCAGCCGGCAACCAGGATTTGTCGGCGCGCACCGAACAGCAAGCCGCCTCGCTGGAGGAAACCGCCTCCTCGATGGAAGAATTGACGTCGACCGTCAAGCAGAACGCCGACAATGCGCGCCAGGCCAACCAGCTGGCCGGCGCGGCGGCAGCGGTGGCGCGCAAGGGTGGCTCGGTGGTGGCCGAAGTGGTGGGCACCATGGAGTCGATCGATGCCTCCTCGCGCAAGATCGTGGACATCATCACGGTGATCGACGGCATCGCCTTCCAGACCAATATCCTGGCGCTGAATGCGGCGGTGGAAGCGGCGCGCGCCGGCGAACAGGGGCGCGGTTTCGCGGTCGTGGCGTCGGAGGTGCGCAACCTGGCGCAGCGTTCGGCGGCGGCGGCAAAGGAGATCAAGGAACTGATCGGCGATTCGGTGGAGAAGGTCAGCGCCGGCTCGCGCCTGGTGTCCGATGCCGGCCAGACGATGGAGGAAATCGTCGCCAGCGTGCAGCGCGTGTCGGACATCATCGGCGAAATCACCGCCGCCAGTGCCGAACAGAGTGTCGGCATCGATGAAGTCTACAAGGCCATCGGCCAGATGGACCAGGTCACGCAGCAGAATGCCGCGCTGGTGGAAGAAGCGGCGGCCGCTGCCGAATCCATGCAGAACCAGGCCGGCAGCCTGGCCGACGTGGTCAGCGTGTTCAAGGTGCGCTAAGCGCCGTCAAGCGGTTGCGAGGCCGAGCGCCTGCTGCGACAGGCGGTCGGCCTCGCCGTTGCGGTGGCGCGGCACCCAGCGCACGTGCACCAGTGCCAGCGCGGCCATCAGCTGCGCGGCGCGTGCGCGGTGCGCTTCCAGTCCTTTGGCGCCAGCATGCGGCGCCAGCAGCACGTCCTGCACCACCACCTGGCTGTCGCCATACACCAGCAATTCGGGCACGCCCAGCTCCACCGCCTTTTCCAATGCCGCAATCAGCGCCAGGTATTCGGCGTCGCCGCTGCTGCCGTGCCCTGCGCGCCGGCTGATCTCCACGCGCTCGCCGCCCGGGCCGGCCAGCAGCACGCCGATGCCGATGCGGCCGGGATTGGGATGGGCGGACCCGTCGAACCAGGCGCGCCATGCGGCGCTGGTGGCGGGGGCGGCCTGTCGGGCCAGTTTTTCGGCGCGGGCGCGCGCTTGTTTGATCGACATGTGCAGGGTGGCGTCGGGACGGATCCCCGCACTGTAACAGGTGGGCGCCAGCCGGTCGATATGCCGGCGGCGCCCGGCCGCCCCGGCGCGGGCGGCAAGGCCGTCAGCGGCGGTAAGGGTTGTCGGGGCGGTGGTCGTAGCGGTTCGGGACGCCATCGCCGTCGCGGTCGCGGTCATGGCGGTTTGGCACGCCATCGTTATCGCGGTCGTGGTCGTAGCGGTCCGGCACGCCGTCGCGGTCCCGGTCCCGATAGCGGTCGCGGTTGTAGTAGCGGCGGTCGTAGCCGTCATGGTAGCGGCGGTCGTAGCCGTCATAGTAGCGGTCGCGGTAGCTGTAGCTTGGGCCTTGCGCATAGTGCGGGCGGTTGTCGTAGACGACCCAGCCGCCTTCGCGCCAGCCCCACCCGTTGTCGACGCGCACCCATTCGGACGGGGTGTAGCGGTAGCCCGGGCGCTCGCGCAGCCAGTGGCCGGCCACCCAGACGTGGCGGTAGCCATCCCAGCGCCAGTAACCCGGCGCCCACACGTAACCGTGGCGCGGCGGCGGCAGGCTTTCAAAACGCAGTGGCGGCGGGGCGTTGCCGATCACCACGCTGAAGTCCACCTGGGCCAGCGCGGCGGTTGGCGCAATGGCGGCCACGCCAAGTGCCAGCGTGGCAGCAGCGATGAATTTCGATTGGAACATGGTTGGTCTCCCGGTGGTGATGCGCTGAGTTCAATATAGCAAGCGCCTGGCCGGGCGGATAAGCCTGATTCAGTTTCTTACAAATCATGGTCGCGCGTAACAATTGCCGGGATTTTTCCCGCGCCCCCGGCTAAAGCGCGGCATGGAACCGATCTTTTCCCGGCTGCAGAGTTGGCGGCGTTCGCGCCGGCGGCGGCGCAACTTGCGCCTCGTTGAGGCTGAGGCAAGCGCGCTGCCGCGCCACGCGGCGCTGGCCTGCGCGGCAACTGTCGTGCTGGGCGCGGCCGGCGCCGCCGTCTTGTGGCGTCATGCCGGCAACCTGGCGGCGCAGGCCGATACCGGCGTTGCGCCGGCCGTCGCGGCGCTGCAAGCGGTGGCGCCGGGCCTGCAGTTCGCGGTGCCGGATGCGCCGGATGTGGCAGTGCAGGCTGTCGCGGGCGGGCGTTTGCTGGTCGCCAGCGGCCTGCACGCCGGCCCGGCGGTGCCGGTGGACCTGTGCAGCAAGCCCTTGCCATTACATGCCGGATACCGTTTTTCGGAGGTCGCGGGCCAGCCGGCGTTGCGCCATGCCCTGCTGGTGGGGGCCGACAGCGATGTCCCTGCGGTCACCGTGCTCGCCGAGGGCACGGCGTTGCGCGTGCGCTGGCGCGAACGGGGCGCCGCGGCCCAATGGGTGGGCGACATGCCGGGTGCGGCGATGCGCTCGCTCGGCTGGCTGACCTGGCCGGGCGGTGCCCTGCGGCTGGAGCGGCGTGCCAGCACCGGGTGCGCGCAGGGCGAGATGCGCGTCACGCTGATGGGCGCGCGCGGCGCGGCCGACGCGCCTGGCCTGCCCGGTGGACGCCTGGGCGGGCGCGCGGCGGCCTTGGCCGAGGTGGTGGCGTTTCCCGCTGCCGGACCGGCGGTGGCGCTGCGGTTGCCGGCCGGGCGCTATGCCGTCCCGGCGCAGGCAGCCGCGCCGCGCGAGGATGAAGCATTGTTCCAGCGCGTGCTGGCGCGTGGCCTGCTGCGCATGGGCGACAATGGCTTGCTGGAGCTGGCCCCGCCGGACCTGGCGCAATGGCTGGCGGCGCCCGGCCCGATGCGTGCCGCGGAACTGGATGCCTGGCGCGGCCTGGCCCCCGACCGGGAGATGCGCGGCTTGCTGAAGCGGCTGTACCGGCAGGCCGACGGCGCGTATGTGCGCCGGCAAGTCGACCTGTTCAACAGCGAGCGGCGTTTGCTGGCTTGGCGTTTGGGGACCAACGTCCCTGCCGGCACGTCCGTCACGCTCGAGGCGCCCGGTGGTGCCGCGATGGAACAGGCGGCCGAGATGCCGCCGGTCGCGGTGCGCCTGTTCGCCGATCTGCCGCAAGGCTGGCAGGCGTGGCAACGGGCGGCGCATTGGACGGGGCAGGGCAGCGCGACGCTGGTGGTCCAGTTGCCGCGGCCGGCCAGCGGCAAGGACCGCATCGGGCTGCTGCTGGCCGGCGCGATCGCAGGCGGCAGCGGCACCCGGGGCGCAGGGCTGACGGCGCGGAATGCCTGCGATGGCGCCGCCTGCCGCGCACCGTCCGACGTCCAGGCCATCATCCTGCGCCCCGAGCCCGGCGCGCGCCGTATCGCACTGCCGGTGGGGCCGATCGACGTGTCGTCCGCGCTGCACCCCGGCGACCAGGCTTACCGCCACATCCGTCTCGCTGCCGATGGTTCGCTGCGTTGGTACGCGATTGCATCGACGGCTCCGCGCCGCGCCATTGCGGCCAGGGTGGGGTCCGGCGGCGGCGCCCTGGTCACCGACCGCGATGGTGTCCTGCTGTGGTCGGACGGTGCGCCAACGCCCGCTGCGCGGAAAGCAGGCTTGACGCCGCTGCTTGGCGTGGACCCCGCCCACGTGTCGAGCCTGTCGGGCATGCTGGCGCGCGCGGCGCAGGTCGCGGGCCGCATGGCGCCGGCACGCTTGAGCATTTCCTTGCCGCTGCAAACGCTTGGCCAGGCGATCCTGGAGTGCCAGGGGCTGCGCGGCGGCAAGTGGGGGCAGGACCGTTGCGAAGGCGCGGGCCCGGCGCCGACGCAGCGCCGGGCCGGCTTGCTGGTGATGGACGCCGACCACGGCGACATCCTGCTGGCGGCAGGCGTGGGCGGACCGCAAGTCACGCCGGACAACTGGCGTGAGGCGCGCGACTTCGACCGCGCCAACCCTGCGCGCAGCGCGCTGCGGTTGCCGGCGTGGCAGCATGACGGCGGCGCCCACAGCAGTCCCGGTTCGGCCTTCAAGGTCGTCAGCGCGCTCGGGCTGGAAATGGCGGCGCGCCACGACCCGGTGCTGGACGCCATGCTGGGCGGCCTGCCGCTGCCGGCGCTGGACCAGCTTGCCCGCCAGCGCGGCTTCGCTTTCCGCAGCGATGCCGCCGCCTACCCCTACGATACGCAGGCTGCGCACATCACGAACTACCGCGAACAAAGCTTGCTGCGCCGCGCCGAATCCGGCCGCCTGGGCCTGGCCCAGGCGATGACCTACAGCGTCAACACCTGGTTCGCCTGGGCTGCGGAGCTGAGCGACCGGACCCTGCAAGGCTTACCCGCAGGCGGTGCGGCCGGCTTGCGGGCGCTGGAGCCGGGCGCGCTCGAAGCCCAGCGCCCGCTGGCCGCCGCTGCGCGTGCGCTGGGCTTCGGCACGGCCATGCGGCTGGACGGCGGCCTGCTGCCGGATGGCTTCCCCTGGCAGCGCTACGACGCGCTGCAATCGTCCGCCGCCCGCTTCGACCCGATCGACAGCCGCCACGAGTTGCGCCAGATGGCGATCGGCTTGCGCATGCAGGCAACGCCGTTGCAGATGGCCGTGGCGGCGGCGGCCATCGCATCGGGCAAGGCCCCGGTAGCGCGCCTGCTGCTGGCGCTCGGCGCGCGCGAATCGCAGCCGGCGAGGGACGACGCATTGCCGGTGCGCCTGGACCGCATCCGCAAGGGGATGAAGGGCGTGGTGGATGCCGGCACCGCGGCTGGCGCCTTCGGCGGGCCGGAACTGGCGGGCATCCGGCATGGCCTGTATGGCAAGACCGGCACCGCGCCAGTGAGCGAAGACGATGCGACGGTCTGGTTCATGGGCTGGCTGGAACCTGGCAGCCTGCCGGGACAGCAACGTCGCCTGGCGTTCGCCGCCTTCGTCAGCCATTCGCAGCTGACCGGGGGCGCACACGCCGCACCCATCGTTGCGGCGCTGTTCAAGGCAATGGCGGCGCAGAGCGGTGAACAGAAGGGGAAATTGCCTTCAATCGCAGTAAATGGCTGGGCCGCAGCCATGACAAGATAAGGAGGCGTGCAAGGGGCGCGCGACCAAGTTGACAGGATTGTATGCGGCTGCCAGGAACCCGGTATCAGGAACACGGCTGGGAACACGTAAGAAAGCTGCTGGGGCACTGCTCGCTGCAGGCGTTCCGGCACTGCGATGCGGGACTTTTGCCCGACCCGTCGCGCGCGGCGGAATCGCTGGAATGGTATGTCGCCGCCACCGGCAGCTTGCTGCGCGACCATGCCCGGCGGGCGCGCGGCGAAGCGGCCGGCAATTCCTATGGCGACAGCGCGGCCGAACTGGCCTTGGCCTTGCTCTACGAATTGCAGGCGCAGCCTGCCGACTGGGCTGCCTTCCTGGCCGCGCTGGCGTCGGAACACGCGCGGCAGGGCGCCTTCTGGCAGCAAGAGGCCGGGCAGGGCATGTTGCGCAAGAAGGTCAACGATATGTTCGCCGTCCTGCGCGACAAGGTCGACAGCGACAATTACCAGGCCGCCACCGGCCAGCCTTGCTCGCCCAACAAGATTTACACTTACCGCATGCTCGATACCGCCTGGCGCGAGATCGCGCAGCTGTTTGCCAACTGGGAGCACCACGCGGCCCAGGTCGGCGCGATCCTGGGCCGCGAATTGCGGGGTTTCCCGATCGAGGTGCGGCAGATGCGCACGATCGGTGATTGCCGGGCCGAGTGGCTGATACGCTGGAGCGAAACGCTGGAGCGCTTCGGCGGTGCGCCGGGGCCGCTGCACACCCGCTCCAAGCGCTTTGCCAGCTTGAAGAACCACCCCGCGCGGATCGCGGCCATGCTGGCCGAAATCGGCGACTATGAAGAGCTGTCCGCCAACCAGGACGGCGACTGGCAGCTGGACGAAGCGGAATCGCTGTCGTGGCTGGAGGATCTGTGGCGGGTGGCCGAGGAAGCCGAGCTTTCCCCATCCCCCCGCAAGACAAGCCTGGCTGCCCTGCAGGACGAGCCGCTGCCGGTCAGGATCGCGGTGTACCAGTCGCTGCTTGGGCCGGCGGACGACAGCTACCCTGAAGACTGGCTGGAAGCGGGCAGCGGGGAATTGCCGCCGATGGCGCGGCTGGCGGAGCTGGCCGGCATTTCGGTGCCGACCCTGCGCAAGCGGCGCAACGAAACGATAGACAAACTGTATCTGGAACTGGGGGTGGCGGGTGAACGACATAACTGAACGCAGGCTGCAGGAAGCACTGTTGCTGCGCAGCCGCCCCGGTGAGGATGGATTGGTGCTGGACGACGGCGTGCTGCTGGCGGCGCTCGATGGCAGCCGGCCGCTTTCCGCACCACAGCTGGCGGCCTTGCAGTCCTCTCCCTTGACGCTGCGCCGCTTCCGCCACCTTGCGCTGGAGCGCAAGCGCGCGCAGGCGGCATTGGGCTGGCAGGGCAGCCGGGGCATGCTGCGGGCGGCTTCGTCGGGGACGGAGTTGTCGGTGCTGCACACCGACGATGGTTGCTGGTCGCTGCATTTCGTGCAGCAGGAGTCGGGCTGGCAGGTCATCCTGAAGCTGGAGGCGATGGCCGCTTTCGCGGCGCAACTGCTGCAGCGCAGGCCCCTGCTGCGCGTGACGGATGGCGGCGGGGCGGTGCTGCTGCAGGGACGGCTCGATTCGGATGGCGAATGCGAGCGGGACTGGCCGTTCGAACAGGCGCCCGTTGCGCATTTCCAGGCGCATGGGGCGACGTTCGCTGTGGAGCCTTTGGGGCCTTGACCGATGGGGATACTGGCGCGCATGCGCGGCCTGGCCGCGTACGGTTCCGATGCTGGCGCACTGGATATGGCGGCGGGCCTTGGCACGTCCCTACTGGCCGTTCGCGCGGGCACCTCCGCGGTGGCGGGCGACGGCAGTGCGGTCGTCAATACGGCCGACGGCACGGCATGGCTGGTGTCGGTGAGAACGATACGGTGCCAGGTGGCGCCCTTTGCGGCCGCGCCCGAAATCGGTTTGCGTATCGATTATTGCTTCGATCCCGGCGGCGACCGGGCGCGCTTCGCCCTGCTGCTCGAGAGCGAGGCGGAACGGTCGCTGCCGACACATGCCGTTCAAGCCGCAATGCAGGATACGGTGCGGTCGGCCTTGCAGTGCGGTGCGGTCGAACTGCCGCCATGCACGTCGGACGAGGAATGGCATGCCTTCCGCGCCGGGCTGAATGAGCTGGTGTACACGCGCTTCGGGCTGGTGGTGGAAGATTGCATCCCGGTGGACTTGCACCCGGCGGTCGACTTTGCCGCGCAGCTGCTCGCCGCAACGGTGGTGGCCGCGGGCCCGTCGCGGGAGCCTGTGGGCCCGGATTGCGCGCCGCCCGGACGGATCCCATCGCAGCAGGCAGCGCACCGCGCGCAGCCGACGTCCGCAGCCCCGGGCGAGGGCTCGGACCGCCACCACGCTCCCTTGCCCGCCTGGCGCGCATGGGTGAATGCGGCAGACGTGCCTTTGCACGCATTGCGGGCGGCTGCGGCCAGCACGCAGCGCGGCGCTGCCAGCGACGATTCGCTGGCCATGCGCCGCCTGTTCCTCGAATTGCCCGCGCTGTCGGCCGGTTTCCGCGCCTTGCCGATGAAGGAGGGCGACGGCACGTTCGCGCCCATGCAGGACATCCTGCGGCGCTTGTCGTTGGCGGCGTTGGCGGTCAACACGATGCCAACGCTGGCCCTGGCCGCGCCAGGGCGCAAGCTGTCGCGCGAAACGCAGCAATTGCGCGCGCTGCACGCGGTGGCGGCGCAGTCCGCGCTGGATGAAGCGTGGGCCATGCTCGCTGCGATGCGCTGCGGCCCCGACGTGCTGCCCCTGGGCGACGTCGACCGCATCCTGGCCAACCTCGAATTCAGCCTGGCGCAACGCCGCGCCGCAGGCACGGAAAGCAAACCATGAACACGATCGCCGATTGCCGCGCCATACTCGCCGACGGGCGCATTGCAACGGTTACGGCCAGCCGCCGGCCACGCGGCAATCGGGCCGAGGTGAAATGCGTGGTGCCCGCTGCACCGGCATTGGCCGAGGCAATGCAGGCCGCCGTGCGGCTGGCGCGCCTGACCGAAGCCAGCTTCGACAGCCGCGACCAGGTGGTGCTGGGCATCAATCCCACACCGGCAGCCGGCGACCGCAACTGGGAGCTGGCTGCCGTCCTTGCCGACCGTATGGTGCGCGGCATCTGGCGCCCGGCATCGGCGCCGGTCACGGCCGCAGGGTGGTCGGACAATTGGCAGCAGGGCGCCGTGACGGGCGACCCGGGTCAAGCCTGGCACGCGTTGACGCGCAGCGAAGCGCCAAGCGGCGACATCTGGCTGGGCGCCGCCGCCGACACGGCCGCATCCGCTGACGGTGCCCCCTGGGCTGCGCATACCATCAGCCACCTCGGCGCCCTGAGCGGCCAGCCGCATCCCGCAGCGGGCGTATCGGCCGCGCGCGCCTGGTTTCCGCTGCATAGCGGCGGCATCAATGACACCCTGGCATGGGCGGAAGTCAGCATCCGGCCGCTGGCCCCGGGCGAGCCGCATGACGAGGAATCGACCATCGCAGCGCCCGGCCTCGACCTGGCGCTGCAGCAGTCCGTGCGCCAAACCCTGGCCGGCGCCCGCCATTTCGACGGCAAAGGGCAGGGCCGCTGGAAAACCATGGTCCGGTTCGCGCCCGGCCGCTTCCATGGCGAGTCGTGGCAGTTCGCGCTGGTGATGGCCGACCGCCTGGCGCGTGGCCGCGAATTCCCGCCGCGCGGCCGCATCATCGCCACCGGCAGCTCGAGTGCCTGGCATGCCGGCCGCGTCGAGCCGGTCGAAGGCCTGCAGCCCAAACTCGACCTGGTGCTGGCCCAGGCCCGCGCCGGCGACCGCGTCCTGCTGCCCCAGGCGTGGCAGGATGCGATCCCGGCCGGCTACCGCGACGCGCTGCGGGCGAAAGGGGCCTCGGCGGCCTGCGTGGAAAGGCTCGGCTGGATATGAATCGTGCGCAAAGCGACAACATGATGCCCCTGCTACAATCAACGGGCGCTGGGTCAAACAAGGAGTAGGAAATGTTCAAGATGTTTGGTTTTGGCGGCGTGAAGTGCCCGCGCTGCGAGCACCGCAACGGCGACGCGTCCGGCTACTGCAACCAGTGCGGCCTGACCCTGGGCGCCCCGCGCAGCGAACCGGTGCTGCGCGATAACCGCTGGATCCCCGCCAACGATGAGCTGGCGGTGTATTTTGGCGTGCGCCAACTGTCCGGCATCTTCACCAAGACCCTGCGCGTGCCGGCCACCGCCCGCGCCTACATCCTGCAGGGCGAGCAGGCGACCGAAGTTCCGCAGGGCGAATACGAACTGGAAGGCTTCTTCACCCGGCTGAACAACCTGCTGCGCGACCAGCACGGCGAAATCCTGATCACCCGCACCACCCCGCTCCCCGTCGAGTTCAATTTCACGGATTTGCACACGGCCGAGTTCCTGAAACTGGCGGCCCGCTTCACTGTCGGGCTGCAAGTGGAGAACGTGCCGGCTTTTGCCCAGCATTTCATGACGGCGCCGGGCACCGTGACCACCCTGCAGCTGCACGACCTGCTGGCGCCTTCGGTGCGCCAGCTGGCAGCCGAATTCCTGGGCGCCCGCCCGATCCGCGACATGGCCAACACGGCCGCGCTGCGCGAGCAATTGAATGAACGGCTGCATAGTGCGCTGCGCCAGCGGCTGGCCGAATTCGGCCTGGCTGCCGTGCAGGTGGAAACCCTGGCCCTGCGCCACGACAAATATGACGATAACCGCGAGCGCGTGGGCAGCCTGTTCCTGGTGGCCGACGAGCGCCAGCTGCAGCTGGAACACGTCAAGCAGCTGGACCAGCTGTACGACGAGGAGGAATGGCAAGCGATCTGGCGCCAGGAACAGAAGATGCGCAGCGATTTCAGGCGCGCGGAATTGAAGGTGGAAGCCGAGGAGCAGCTGCATGCGGTGCGCGCCCGCGAGATCGACCTGTATGGCCGCATCATCGAGGCCAAGACCCGCAAGCAGGCTTTCGAACGCGGCGCCGGCGCCGCGCTGGCGGACCTGGAGCACGAGCTGGCGCGCCGCAAGTCGGTGCAGTCGGGCGAGGCCGCGGAATGGGACCAGGTGCGCCGCCTGGCGCAGATCAAGATGCGCACCGAAATGGAATTGGCGCAGCAGGCCGGCCTGGAGGAAAAGGCCCTGGCCAGGCAGCGCTTCTCGCACACCCTGTACCAGCAGCAGCTGCAGCACCGCATCCAGCAGGCGCTGGCCATCGAAGATGAGGAATACCGCCGCCGGCAATTGCAATTGCTGCGCAAGGCGGAGACCGACGCCAAGCTGCGGGAACAGGAAATCGAGGCCGAGCACCATCGTGCGCGCTTCCAGGGCATCGCCCTGGCCAACGCGGCGCGCCACCGCGAAGCGGAGCGCATCGCGGAGTGGGAAGAGGAGCAGCACCTGGCGCGCAAGCGCGACATGGCGCGCGGCGAGGAAGCGAAGGATGCCGGCGCACGGGTGCACGTGGCCGAAATCAATGCCAGGCTGGAAGAATTGAAGCGCGGCGGCGCCAGTGCCGAATCGATCGCCCAGTATGAAAAGCTGCTGCGCACCATCGAAGCGGACGGCGTACAGCAGCGCCAGACCCAAAACCTCGCGCGCCAGGCCATGCTGGACCAGGTGGCGGTCGAAGAGCAGCGGCTGGCGCTGAAATTGCGCGACCAGGAAGCGCAGTGGCAGCAGTCGCTGAAGAAGATGGAGATGGAGCGCGACGAGCGCTTCAACCGCTGGAAGGTCGAATATGACAGCATGGTGGCGCAGCAGCAGCACGCGGCGGACATGGCACGCATCGATATCGAGCGGCTGGAAGCGATCGGCGGCATGAGCGACACGGCCAAGATCGCGCTGGCCGCCACGCCGAACGCGGAAGCCCTGGCGCGCCTGATGCGCCAGCAGGCGCAAGCGGCGATGTCGCCCGAGCAGCTGCATGCCCTGGCCGGGGTGGTGGCGGCCGAGAACAGCATCACGCCGGGCGAGGCGATGCGCCTGGCGCGCGAGGAAGTGCGGGACGAGCGCAGTTACCGCGACAGCGTGGGCGACAAGGAACGCCAGCACCAGCTCGACCTGCTGCGCGCCCAGTCGGCCGCCGGCGCCGCCGCCGCGGCGAGCGCGGTACCGGCCGCCGCGGCGGGCCAGGCCGCAACGGCCGCGCGCCGCTGCCCGAACGGCCACCAGTTGCCGGCCGATTGCGCCGGTGCGAAATTCTGTCCAGAATGCGGTGCGCCGCTAGCGAGGTAGAGCACGAGAAGTGATGCAAACAGCCCGAGACAAGATCCGCGAACTGCGTGCCCTGCACGAGGATGGCCTGTTAAGCCTGCAAGAGTTCGACCGCCGCAAGAATGCCATCCTGGATGCCGAATACGCGCCACCGGGAGGCAGCGCCGCGCCCGTGCTGTCGCGCCAGGGCACGGAGCTGGGCCTGATGACCGGCCAGGAGATCGGCCCGCATAACCGCCGCTACCGCCTGGAACGCCTGATCGGCATGGGCGGCATGGGGCAGGTGTGGCAGGCCACCGACCTCGCAACCCATGCGGAACTGGGCCATAGCGCGGTGGTGGCGCTGAAGATCCTGCCGCCGCAGCTGACGCAAAGTCCGGCGCATGCCAAGCTCCTGATCGAAGAAGCCACGCAGGCGCGCCGCCTGGCGCACGACAATATCGTGCGGGTCTACGAATGGGCGCAGGACCCAGCTACCGCCAGCTACTTCATCATCATGGAGTGCCTGGAGGGGCAGGATCTCGACGCCTGGCTGGCCGAACATGGCAAGGCTACGCCGGCGCAGGTGGAGCAGATGCTGCGGCCGGTGGCCGATGCGCTGCAATACGCCTGGGACAAGCACCACCTGGTGCACCGCGACCTCAAGCCGGGCAATGTGTTCCTGACCCGGACCGGTGAAATCAAGCTGCTCGATTTCGGCATTGCCTCGCGGGCGCGCACCACCGGCACCGACCTCGGCATGGCGGCGCCCAATGCCGGCACCGCCGGTTACCGCGCGCCCGAGGCGGGGACCAGCCAGGGCGCGCCGCGGCCGCAGCTCGATGTGTATGCCGTGGCGGTGATGGTCTACCAGTTGCTGGAAGGCCGCATGCCGTTCGACGGCATGCCCACCGCGCAGCTCGAACCGCCGCAGCCCGCAGCACTCGACGCCCGCCGATGGGAAGTCCTGAAGCGCGGCCTGGCGTTCCGGGCGGCGGAACGGCCGGCGTCGGTCCACGCCTTGCTCGATGCGCTGCGCGAGGCAGCGGGGCAGGCGAAGGACGAGGCGCAGGAAGCGGCGGCCTTACGCGAAGCGGCGCGCAAGGCTGAACGTACTGCGGAAGAACAACGGGAACGGGAGACGCGCGCCGCGCGCCAGGCCCAGGCCGAGGCCGACGCCCAGCGCCGCGCGCAGGATGAAGAGCAGCGCCGCAGGCAGGAGGCCGAACTGGCCGCGCGCCGCAAGGCCGAAGCGCTGGCCGCCGCCCAGGAAAAGGCGCGCCAGGACCAGTTGCGGCGCGAACAGGAGAAACAGCGCAAGCTGCAGGCGGAACAGGAAGCGCGCGAGCGCAAGGAGCGCCTGCGCCAGCAATTGATCGCCCGGCGCGACGCCGATGCGCTGAAGGCGCGCCAGGCCGAGGAGGAGCGCCAGCGCAAGGCCGCGCAGTTGAAGGCCGAAGCGGCCTACCGCGCGGAGCAGGAGCGCCACCGCAAGGAGCAGGCCGCGCGCAAGGCCGCCGAACTGGCGGCGCTGCTGCCGTCGGCGAACAGCCCGGTGGCCGATGCGGAAGGCGTGCTGCGCGACCGCTTCCTGGACGGCAGCGGGGTGGGGCCGGACCTGGTGCTGATCCCGACCGGCCGCTTCCAGATGGGATCGACCGAGCACGAACACCGGGTGGCGGTGAAAGCGGGCGCGCAGAAGACCTGGCTGGACCGCGAACTGCCGGCGCACTGGGTCGGCATCGCGCATTCCTTCGCGCTGGGCCGCTATCCGGTGACGGTGGGCGAATGGAAGGCGTTCGCGCAAGCGACCGGCTGGCAGTCCAGGCTCGATGTGGACTGGCAGGATCCCGGTTTTGCGCAGGACGAACGCCATCCGGTGGTGTGCGTGAGCTGGCACGACGCCCAGCTTTACCTGCGCTGGCTGAGCGAGATGACCGGCCAGCAATACCGCCTGCCCAGCGAGGCGGAGTGGGAATACGCCTGCCGGGCCGGCAGCCACACGGCTTTCAGTTTCGGCGACGCCATCACGCCGGAACACGCCAATTACGATGGCCACTTCACTTACAACGACGGGCCAAAAGGCGTCAGCCGCGGCGGCACCACGCGCGTCGGCAGCTACCAGCCCAACCCCTGGGGCCTGTTCGACATGCACGGCAATGTCTGGGAATGGACGCAGGATACGGTGCACGAGAACTACATCGGCGCGCCAAGCGATGGCAGCGCTTGGGAGCAGGGCGGCGACCAGGCGCGCCGCATCCTGCGCGGCGGGGCCTGGCTGTACCAGCCGCGCTACCTGCGTGCAGCCTTGCGCAATGCCTATTCCGCCCTGCTGGCGAACGACGTGGTGGGCTTCCGTGTGGCGCGCAAGTTGGTGTAAATTGCGGTATCAGACAACCTGTGGAATCACACCATGACCGTTAAAGTAGTCCGCGACCAGGCGCTGCCCATGCGCCACATCCTGCACGTTCGCAACCATATCGTTTCCGTCGACGGCACCCTGGAAGAAGGCGGCGACGATGCCGGTCCTTCCCCGCACGACCTGTATGACGCGGCCGTCAGTGCCTGCAAGGCGTTGACCGTGGTCTGGTATGCCCGCCGCAAGGGCATCCCCGTCGAAGACGTGCAAGTGACCACCGAGCGCGATGCCAGCGAAGAGCGCAAGGGCGTCTACCGCCTGGCCGCCACGCTGCACCTGAGCGGCGAGTTGAGCGCGGAGCAGCGCGAGGAATTGCTGGCCATTTCGCAGAAATGCCCGGTGCACAAGCTGATGACGGCCGTGACCACCGAAATCACCACCACGCTGGCGGAGGCACCATGAGCATCGCGCATTTGCTGAAAGGGCACGAGAAGGACCTGGGCGGCGGCTTCCTGGTGCGCCGCTACCTGCCGGCGGCAGCCAAGCAGGCGGTCGGCCCGTTCATCTTCTTCGACCACTTCGGCCCGGTCGACGTGCCGCTGGACGCCGACCATGACGTGCGGCCGCACCCGCATATCGGCCTGGCCACGGTGACCTACCTGTTCGAAGGCGCCATGGAGCACCGCGACAGCCTCGGCACGCTGCAGCGGATCGAACCGGGCGCCATCAACTGGATGACGGCGGGGCGCGGCATCGTGCACTCGGAACGCACGCCGAAAGACCTGGTGGGCGTGCCGCACCGCACCCATGGCTTGCAGCTGTGGGCGGCACTGCCCAAGGCGCATGAGGATGATGCGCCATCCTTCGCGCATACGCCCGCCGCCGCGATCCCCGAGCTGGAAGTCGACGGCGCGCGGGTGCGGGTGCTGATCGGCACCGCCTTCGGCCACGCGTCGCCGGTGAAGACCTTCAGCCATACCCTGTATCTCGATGTGAGCCTGAAGGCCGGCCAGCAGCTGGGACTGAGCGGCTTGCCGCCGGAAGCGGCGGTCTACGCCGTCAGCGGCTCGGTCGAGGTGGATGGCGCGCCGGTGCCGCAATTCACCATGGCCCTGCTGGACACGTCGGCTTCGCAGCGCGTGACGGCGCAGACCGATGCGCAGTTCGTCATCATCGGCGGGGAACCGCTGGACGGGCACCGTTTCCTGTTCTGGAATTTCGTTTCGTCGAGCAAGGAGCGCTTGCTGAAGGCGGCCGAGGATTGGGAGGCGCAGCGTTTCGACAAGGTGCCGGGCGAAACGGAATTCATTCCGCTGCCCAAAAAGCCGGCATCCTAAGCGGTGGCCTGGGCGGTCACCGTGCCATGCACGGCGGCGCCCGCATGGCGCACGATCCAGTGTTCCGGATAGGGATCGCTGGCGAAACGGGTGTGGGCCGGAATGCGGCTCAGCTTCTCCTGTTTCGGCGTCGGGGCCAGCGCGGTCTCCTTGCCGGTCAGCTGGTCGATGTGCCAGAAACCGCCCTGGTGGTGCATCAGCAGCGGCAGGCTGGCCGCTTTCGGCAAGGCGCTGTGGCGCGGCGCAGGATAGCCGGGGTGGGTATCGCTGGCCAGCAGCACGAAGCATTCGGCGCGCGCGCCCCCATCGATGCGGTGCAGGATCACCCCATGCGGCATGACCGCACTCACTTCCATCAGGACGATGCCCTTGATGCTGGCGCTCAGCTCGATCTTCATGCCGGTACGCAGCGGTACCGGCTTGTTCTTGCCCGGCCAGACGCCATCGAGCAGCAGGCCGTAGCGCGACACATCTTCGATCTCGAAGCCGTGGCGGGTGCGGCGGACCACGGCGTGGCGCCCCGACAGGCGGCGTGTCAGCCCGGCCGAATCGGGACCTTCGGCGCTGAAATGGTGCAGCAGCACGTCCGCTTCCGGGTCGACCAGCTCGAAGCGGCCGAACGCCACTTCATCCATCGCGAACAGGCGGATATGGCGGCAGGCGCCATTTTCCGGCGCCGCATTGATGAAGCTCGCCGCCAGCGTGGGGTGGGGATGGGAAGGGCCGCTGCGCGGCTGCGCGATCTCGATCAGGTCCTCGTCCCAGGCGATGGTCGAATAGCTGACATCCACCTTGCCCGGCGGCGCACCAAGGTCGAGGTGGGCGATGCCGGCATTGCGGGCGGTAACGTCGATGTCCATGGTGTTGCCGCCCTGGGCGGACACGCGCGCGATCGCCGCATCGTCGGCCATCACCCGCACATTCTTGTGCGTGCTGAGGAAGGTGCGGTGGATTTCATTCAGGCTGGCGTCGACGCGCGGCACCAGGATGACGAAAGTGCATTCCCATTGCCGCTGCGCGCTCTCGTCCTTGCTGACGATTTCGGCGTGGATCTGGTACTGGCCGTGCTCCTTGCCGCGCGAAGAGAATTCGACGAACACCGGGCGCCAGTCGCCGTGCACTGAGCGGATGAACTGCTGCTGCAAGGCGCCCTGCGGGATCAGTTCCGAACGCAGGCGGATCGACAATTGCGGCGCGCACTCCTGCGGCATGCCGCGCAATTCCATTTTGAGCGACTGGCGGCCGCCCGCCGCACGCGGGTCGAAACCGCTGATATGGAGCTGGGGATGGACGCGCGCCGGCGCGCCATATCCGGCCGCCGACGCCGGCGCCGGCACGGCAGCTGCCATCGACGGTCCGGTGCGCGCATGGCGCATGGCGTTCAGCAGTTCGAAGCTGCCGCTGTCCGCTTCGGCGCCATCTTGCGGATGGCCGCCGGCACATGTGCTTTCCCCTGGCATGACCCAGTAGGTGCAGTGCGGATGGTCGGGGTTACAGCACTTGTTCATGGGATTGCGGATTTAGGGATAACGCAACTGTACGCGGTTTCCCCTGCGCTTGGCAACCCGCCTTTCCCTCGATAAGGGAGGTTTTTACCCCTGTATTCCGGCTGCGCCAAAAGCGCAACGTTTTGCTGTCAAAAAGTCATGCGTTGTTGTCATTCCATTTGCCGGCGCAGCCACAGGCTGCTGGCCCAGCCGGTGAGCTTCCCGCCATCGGCCTCGGCCCGGATTTGCCACCAGTCGCCATCGCGTTCGCCGGTGGGCGTGACCAGCGTGCCGGCGGGGACCACGGCCAGCCGTGCGGCGCTGGTGCCTGGCGCGGCACGCAAATTGAGGTCGCGGTGGACGCGGAAGGGCGCAAGGGCCTGCGGGGCGGCGCGCGGCGCATGCCCCGCCGCTCCATCTGTGGCGGCGGCGCCCGGGCTGCCGGCTGCGGCCAGCGCTTCGCCGGCGCCGCCGCCGAACGCTTGCAGCAGCAGGGCGCCGATGCAGCACGTGCCGATTGCCACGAAGCCAAGATTGCGCAGCGTCGGGCGGCGCCACCAGCGGGCGGGTGTCAGGTAGCAAGCCAGTATCAGCGTCGCGGCCAGGCCGCCGGCATAGGCGGCGAGGCGCAGGGTGTGCGCTTCCATTTCCTCAGCCCTCGTAACGCAGGACATAGCTGCCGGCTACCAGGTGCTCGCCTGGCGCCAGGAGGCAATTGTCGCCGTCGATGGTGCCGATGGCCTGCAAGGCATGGTCGAGGCGGTACAGGGCTTGCGATGGTGACAGGCGCGCGATCGACAAGCCTTGCGCGCCGGCTTCGCAGCTGAACGCCTTGCGCGACAGTCCGAGCCGGTCCGGGCTCGATGGGGCGGGCGCTTCGAGCATCCACGGCTGGTCGAGCACCCGCAGTGCCGACAGGGCCGGCAAGCCGCGCCCGAACTCCAGCGCGCCGCCGGGCAGCAGCGGCATGGCGATCGGCCGCGGCAGCGCGAGCAGGGCCAGGTAGCGTTGCGCCATCGCTTGCTGCACCGGCAAGAGTTGCAGGCAGCGCCCCGCGCCCGCATCGAGGGAGGCTGGCAATGCGAGCGGCTGGCGGCCGGCCACCGACAGCGCGTACAGTGCGTCGTCGGCCGTTGCGACGATGGTGAGGGCGCGCTCGGCGTCGGCATTGCGCCCAATGGCGAGGTCGGGCGCGAAAGGGATGTGCAGCGCGCCGGCGCCCGTGGAGCGGTAGAGGCTCAGGCGCGGCACGGCCAGTGCGACAAGGGTGAGGCGCTGCAGGGCAACCGGAGCGAACGTCGCGTCGCTTTCGCCGGCGCGCGCTGGCGCCGCTTGCCCTGTGCGCACCTGCGGCGGCTGCGGCGTGGCGGTTGCGTCGTCCGCCAGCGTACTCGCGCCTGTTTCCGCAGCGTTGCCGGCTCCGCGCGGCAGCCAGACCGCCGGTGCTGCCGCGGCAGCCGGGGCCGCCCGCGCCGCCACTGATGCGGGGGCAGGCGCCGGGGCAGGCGCGCCGAGCGCCCGCGTTATCTTCAACAGTATGCGCGGACCGGCGCCGCCTTTCGCGGTGACCGCATAGGCGCCAAGGCTGGCATCGAATGCACAATCGAACACGTCTTTCGGCCGCACGTGCACGACCAGGTCACTGTCCGGGCCATCGTTGACCAGCAATATCCCGCCTTGTTCGCCGAACGGCCAACCCGGCGCCTGGATGCCGCCGGCCCCGCCGAGCAAGGCAAGCCGCTGGCCTGCATAGATGGCGCAGGCGGGCTTCCAGATTGCCCCGTCGCGCGAGGTGGCGATATTGAATTGCGCCTTCTCGCCGGCGCATGGCAAGTACACCGCGTGGCCGAAACGCACCGCTATTTCGCCCGCCGAAAGTTGTTCGTCGCCGGCCACGTCGTAACGCACTTCCTCGCTCCCAAGCAGGTCGCCGAAATCCTTCTGATGCAGCGCTGCCAGCGTTTCGGCCAGCTCGCGCGCGCGGTTGCCGCGCGTGAGGTGGTAATCGTCGTCCACGTCTTCCTGCGGCAGCCGCAGCTGGATGTGGGAAAAGCAGCGGGTCGCCGACCGGCCGCGCAATTCGCGCGGGCTGCGTTCCAGCAGGTCGCGCAGCAAGGGGCGGCGCGAGAACAGCGCAAAGCCTGGCGCCTGCCAGATCGCTTCGGCATTGAATACGTCCGGAATGCGGTCCAGGACTTCGTGTTGGACATAGGTTGGCATGGTGTTCACTCCTCATTGGATGCGGCACTCAGGCCTAGCAGGGGGAGCAGGAAAAACAGCAGATGGCTGCCGCCGGCCGACAGGAAGGACATCGGCTGGCCCATTACCGGCAGGATCGCGAGATTGGTGCCCCACGACAGCAACAGGTGGCCGGCTACCAGGGCCGTGCCGCCGCACAAGGCGAAGCAACGGAAGCGCGCGTACCACGCCTGGCGGTAGTCGCGCGCCTCGCCGGCCCGCTGGTGGCAGCGCATGGCTTGCCACAGCAGGCTGGCGAGGAAGGCCAGCTGGATGAACCACAGGACCAGCCCTGCCAGCAAACCGTGGCGGTTCAGGAAGAACGATGGGGCGAAATCGTCCTGCACGGCGGGAATCGCGACGGCATCGCCGGCGGGCAGGCCGGCCGACCGCATGCCGAAGCCGCTGTCCGCGCCAGCCAGGCCGCCGCCTGCGATGGCTTGCGCGGCGCTCAGCAATTGCTGGCCGGTATGCGGATGCTCTCCCGGCGCCAGCCAGACCTGGAAACGGTCGGCGTAAAAACTGTCCGGCAAGGCGCCAGGCCCGGCTCGGTGCAGCGCGGTGACGCCGCATGCGGCGGCTGCGGCCGCGGCCAGCAGCAGGGCGGCCAGCCAGCGGTGGCCGGCGCAAACGGCAAATGCCAGGGCCGTGGCGCCGGCCCACAGCAAGAGCAGGATGAGGGGTGAATAGTCGTCCACCTGTACCAGCGCGGCTGCAAGCAGGGCAAAGAACAGCAGCACTGGCGCTGCCAGGGCCATCCAGCGCGCGAGGGGCGAACGCGATTGCGGCCCGTCGTGCCAGGCCAAGCGCAATGCAAGGCAGTGTGCCGTGAGGGCGCACAAGGCAAGCTTGGCCAATTCGACCGGCTGTACGTCGAAGACACCGGTTTCGTCACCCCACAGCACCTGCGCTGCCAATGCCGCCAGCGCGACGGCCGCCAGCGCGAGCAGGATGCGTTCCAGGTTGCGCTGGACGCCTAGGGGCGCGCGCCAGCCGGCAGGCGCCAGGCGCCACAGCGTCAGCGCGCCCAGTCCGGCGGCCAGCAGGGCGGCGCTCTTGTGGAAGTAGCGCAGGTCCAGGCCCCCGAGGCCGAGTTCGAGTTGCAGCAGCAAGCCTGTTGTGAGCAGCGTGGCGGCGCAGGCATTCGCCGGCGTCAGAGCGGACGGCGCGCGCAGCCAGATGATGAGCGCTAGCGCTGCCAGGATCAGCGAGCATGCCGCAGCCGGCGGCTGGCCC
Source organism: uncultured Duganella sp. (assembly GCA_946482335.1). The sequence goes on from CAMLRG010000043.1 coordinate 27,284, forward strand.
AGACGCTGCAACACCAGTCCGCACAGGCCGGCTGCCACCAGCGAGGCGGCGCCGGCAGCCGACAGTGCGCGGCCCACGCCGGCGCGCGCCATCCGGGCCGCCAATGAGGCGGCGGGCCGCACGGCGCGCGCTGCGGCGCCAGGGATTGCGAACGCTGGCGCCGCGGCCGGGCGGATCGCGGCGGCCAGCCCAGCCAATGCCGCGAGCGTCGCCAGCGTGGCGCCGCACAGTGTGGCGGCGAAAGCCGTTTGCAGCGCTCCACGGGGGAGCGCCGGCCACAAGCCGCGTGGTTGCCAGCGCCATTCGACGCCTTGCGGCAGCGCCGTTTCCGGCGACGAAAACAGGGGCACGCGCCGCTGCGGATAAAGGGTGAGCGTTCCATCCCCGGCGCGGGCGCCGCCTTCGCCCAGCGCGAGGCGCAGGGGGCCAACGACGATGGCTTGCGCACCATCGAGCGGGCGCGGGGTGTGGTCGAGGTCCGTGATGCGCAGCTCGCCGCGCGCCCGCGAAATGGCGGCGGCATCGGGCAGGACGCCCGCGATGCCGATCCGGTTGCCGCAATGCAGGTTGCCGCCGAGGCTTAATGGCCGCGCCAGCGCGAGCGGCGTGGGAACAAGGCGGTTCCACCAGGCGGCAAGCCGCACCGTCCAACGCGCATCGGGACAGGGCGCTTGCGGCTGGCCGTCGCGAAGCAAGGTGGCGCCATCGTAGCGCCATTGCGAGCCGGCGAAGCCGAATGCGGCATTGCCCTCGCTGGCAGGCAGGCGCGCGACGCGGTGCCCGCCGGGGAAGGTGAGGAAGGAGGAAGGCAGCGGCATGCCGCCAAGGCTTTGCGGAGCGATGCCGTCGCGCAGGATCAGTGGTGGCGCCGCCGTGCCGCCTGGGGCGGCAAGCAGCCAGCGTCCGGCACCGTCGCGCGAGACGTCGACAGCGGCAAGCGGCTGCAGTGAGACCGAATCGCCCGGCTGGAGCCGCAGCGCCAAGCTGGCCGGCTGCCATGCCTGCGTTGCTCGCAGGAGAGCGGCCATCTGGAACAGGAACAGGCCGGCCAGCAGCGCGAACAGGGCAGCGCGCAGGCGGCGGCTGGCCGCTGCGAAGGCGCCGCATGCCTGGCCGGGCGCCGCGCCCCGTGCGTGACCGGACGGGGGCGTCGCAGCGCGCGCCTGGCGGGGCAGCAGGGCCGGTGGCGTAGTGCCGCCGGATCTCAGGCCGCGCGCAGGCATGGGCTCTCCGTCACGGGAATCGCGTCCAGCATGCGGCTGATCTGCAGCGCGTTACGCGGCCGCCCGGCCGGGGACGCGGCCAGCAGCGTGCGCAGCAGCGCCATGGCAGGGTCGCGCGCCGTGGGCGGCAGTGCTGCCGCCATGCGCTGCTCGTCTTCGGCGCGCAAAGTGGGCGGAAGCCCGCCATGGCGTGCCATGACTTCGGCCGCGCCCCCGGCCAGCCCGCGGCGGTAAGCTTCGCCGCATTCCGCACAGTAGGACAAGGCGGCGCCGCCCGTCACCATATGGAAGAACAGGGCGCCCAGCGCGAAATAGTCGCTTTGCCGGCCGGTGTCGTAGCCGCCGCCCATCGTGGGGAAAAACTGCTCCGGTGCCTGCCATTGCGCCGTGCCGCAATAGCTGTGCGGACCGGCATCGGCAATCCGGCGGCTGGTCCCGAAGTCTGCCAGTTTGACCCGCCCCAGCCATGGATCCAGCAGCACGTTGGCCGGCTTGAGGTCCAGGTAGCGCCAGCCATACTGGTGAACCTTGGCCAGCGCCTGGTTCAGCTGGCGCAGCCAGGCCAGGGCTTGCGCCAGCGCGGGCGCCCCATGTTGCGCGACGTGGCGGCCCAGGTCGCCGTCCAGCAGTTCCAGGGCTTGCACGGGCATGCCCTGGTGGCTGCCGCAGTCCAGCAGCCGCACGATATGGCATTCATCCCACGGTTCCAGCGCTTGCAGGAAAGCGATTTCCGCTTCGGCGCTGGCAATCCAGCGCGCGCGCAGGGCGGGCAGGGCGCGCTCCATCTGCACGGCATTGACCAGCTTCAGCGCCACCTCGCCCGATCCCGAAGGTCCGCAGGCGCGCCATACCAGCCCGTAGGCCGATGCGGCGATCGGCTCGAGCAGCCGGTAACGTCCCAATTCCAGTGTGATGATCTCGTCGATGTACGGCATGGTGTCCTCCACGCCACACTTGCCGGGGGAAGGGGAAAGTAAAGCTATCGCGCGACATTGCCTTTGGGTAATATGTGCTCGACTACTTAAAGGAGTTGAGGGGATGGCATTATTAAAAAAACTGCTAGCCTTCCGTGACCCCCGCCATGCGGTACGCGAAAGCTTGCACCGCCAGGCAATCGACCGTGCCCGCCCGGACCCGCTGCAACATGCCAAATCCGGCAGCCGCGAGCTGGTGCAGGTCGTCATGGAACAGCTGCAATCGCGCGGCGATACGCGTCCCGAGTCCTTGCTGTGTGCGCTCGGTGCGCTGGCGGGATTCGCCTGCCAGGTCAGCGCCCGCACCAATGCATTCGCCCATGGCATGCCCGAGCGCGACCGCCTCGGGGAAGACCTCAGCCTGATGCTGTTCGGGATGGAGTATTCGGTATGGGCGCTGGTGGCGGGCGCGGCGCGCCACAATGGCTGCAGCAGTTTCCCGGAGCCGGCGGAAATCTGGGCCCATGTGAACAAGTCGATGGGCACTCCGGATTTCGGGGTGCCGCGCGTACCGTCCCAGCATGCGCCGCGCGACTTGCCGGCCGATTACCTGCGCCTGTTCTGGCCCATGCTGAAGCCAGTGATCGCGCGCTATTGCAGCAACCCGGCGCATTGGCCGGTCATGTGCGCGTTGGCTTTGCAGCAAGCCATTGAACTCGGGCAGGGCAGGCTTGATCCCGGGATGGCGATGCGGCTGGCGCTCGAATCGGCGCTGCCGATGGCGCGCATACACGCCGACTTCAGTTAAAAAAAAGCCCGGCTGATGCCGGGCTTTGTTCACCGATGGTGATGGTGGTGGCGGTGGCCGCGGCGGTAATGGCGGTCGCCGTAATAGTAGACCGGACGCGGTTCCACGTAGACGGGGGCCGGTTCGTAATACACGCGCGGCGCACGTTCGTAATACACGCGCTGCGGCGGAGCGTAATAGACCGGGGCCGGTTCGTAGTACACCGGGGCAGGCTGCGCGTAGACGCGGGTCTGAACGTAGGTGCGGTGATGACGGCCGTCGGAACTCAGCGCGTTGCCAACCGCGGCGCCCACCAGGCCACCCACCACGGCGCCGCCGCTGCCATTCTGGCTGCCGATGGCGGCACCCAGCACGGCGCCTGCCGCGGTATTGAAGTCACGGTCGCCCGCGGCGAAAGCGGCGGAGGAAGTGGCCAGGGCTGCGCCCATCAGCACCAGCCCGGCAAAACGTTTGGTCAACATGGTAAGTCCCCTTTCAAGCTTTGTTGGAGTGTAGATTAGCCAGCGGCAAAACCTTGCGCCAGTGCATATACACATTCTTACAAACGCCACAGTCCCGAGAGATTTGTATCGTTAAGTTGCCCCTCCTGCAGAAAATTAATAAATACGCTATTGTTTGAAGTTCCGAGCGAAACTTAACCTTCTCACAGGAAACGCATGAACCTCCGCAAGCCCGCATTCTCCACCCTGTTTGCCTGCCTGCTGGCTGCAGGCTTTACCGGCACCACAAGTGCCGCCAGCCCGAATGACCCGGCGACCCTGGGCAAAATCCGTGACGCCGCCATGCAGAGCGACTGGTCCTACCAGCGCCTGGAAGACATGACCGACCTGGTCGGGCCGCGCCTGTCCGGTTCCGCCGGTGGCGCCGCCGCCGTGGAGCAAGTGGCCGCCGCCATGCGCGCGCTGGGCGCCACTGTCACGCTGCAGCCGGTCAAGGTGCCGCACTGGGTGCGCGGCGAAGAGAAGGGGGAGCTGGTCGATTACAAGGGCCGCCCGGCCAACATCACCCAGCGCGTTGTGCTGACCGCCCTTGGCGGCTCCGGCGCCACGCCGGCAGCCGGCCTGACCGCCCCGGTCGTCGTGGTGCGGGACTTCGATGAGCTGAAAGCCCGCGCCGCCGAAGTGAAGGGCGCCATCGTATTGTTCGACGTGGTGTTCGACCAGGGCATGGCCGAGCGCGGCCTGGCCGGCAACGCCTACGGCCAGGGCTCGCGCTACCGCAGCAACGGCCCGCGCATGGCAGCCGAACTGGGCGCCGCAGCGGCCCTGGTGCGTTCCGTCGGCGGTGCCAACTATCGCCTGCCGCACACCGGCGCGACCAATATGAAAGACGGCGCGCGCATTCCCGCCGCCGCCGTGACGGCGGAAGACGCGATGCTGATCGGCCGCCTGCTGAAACGCGGCCCGGTCAAGATGAAGCTGACCCTGACCCCGCAAATCCTGCCCGATGCCGACACCTTCAACGTGATCGCCGACCTGCCGGGCAGCGACAAGGCCGACGAAATCGTCATTGTCTCGGGTCACCTCGACTCCTGGGACCTGGGCACCGGCGCGCACGACGATGCCACCGGCGTGACCACCTCGATGGGGGTGCTGCACACCATCAAGCAACTGGGCTTGAAGCCGCGCCGCACCATCCGCATGGTGGCGTGGGCCAATGAAGAGAACGGCCTGCGCGGCGGCAATACCTACTATGAAGCCAACAAGGACAAGCTGCAAAAGCAATACGCGGCGATCGAAACCGACGGCGGCGTGGGGCGCACGTTCGGCATCCTGGGTGGCGTGCGGCGTGAAGCCGAGAAGTATTTTGCACCGGTGCAGAATGCGCTGCTGCCGATTGGCGCGGGCGTGTTCAACCGGCGCGATTCAGCCTCCGGCGCCGACGTGCACCAGCTGGAGGCGGGCGGTGTCCCATCGTTCATGCCGTATGTCGACACCAGTGCCTACTTCGACTACCATCACACACCGGCCGACACCTTCGACAAGGTCGACCCGGTCAATATGAAAAAGCACGTGGCCGTGTTGTCCGCCCTGACCTGGTACCTGGCCAACACCGACGACCCGATCGGCCGCGCCCCCGAGCAGCTGAAATAATGAAAGTCGGGGTCAGCTCTGGCAACCGGACATTCGCGCATGCGCGAATGT
>CAMLRG010000044.1 GCA_946482335.1 uncultured Duganella sp.
CTGGGCCGCATCGTGCTGCTGCCGCACTGGCCGCACACGCACAACCTGACAGCCGACTGGCATAACCACGCCGTGAGCCTGCCGATGTTCCTGGTCGGCGCCGCCATGGCGCGCCAGGGCGCGTTCTGGCAGCGGCTGCAGGATGCCCGCTTCGCCGCACTCGGGCTGTTCCTTGCCAGCTGGGCCGCGGTGGCCTGGTTCAATGGCATGGATGAACCCTTCCAGCGCACCTGGCTGCCGCTGGCGCGCACCGTGTATGCCTTGTGCCAGTGGAGCGGCATCGTCGCCGTCTGCGGCTTCGGGCAACGCCACCTGGATTTCGACAGCGCGAAGCGGCGCTACCTGACCCGGGCCGTGTTCCCGGTCTATCTCCTGCACCAGACCCTGATCGTTTGCCTTGCGATGGGCTTGCGTGCGGCCGGCCTGGCGCCGGCCATCGAAGGCACGCTGATCGTGGTGCTGACGCTGGCCATCAGCTTTGCCGTGTTTGAAGTGGTGCGCCGCGTGCCGCTGATGCAGCCGCTGTTCGGGCTGGGGCGCGCGGCAGGCGGCAAGCCCGCCGCGAAAGAAGACTTAGTTCAACACCTTGCGTGAGCGCTTGGCGCGGTACATCTCGGCATCGGCAATCGCGAGGGCTTCCTCGATGTCGATGCCGGGCTTGCGCATCGCCATGCCGATCGACGCCCGCACATCGTAGCCGGCCAGCGTTTCCTGCACCCGCAGCAGCATGGCCTGGGCATCGAAGTAATCGCATTCCACCATCAGCATCGCGAACTCGTCGCCGCCCATGCGCGCCACCACGTCGGAACCGCGCGTGACTTCCTTCAGCGCCTTGCTGCAGCGGATCAACAGCGCATCGCCCGACGCATAGCCTTGGGTGTCGTTGAAGAACTTGAGATCGTCCAGGTCGAGCGACACCACGCAAGCCGGATGGCCATAGCGCTGGCAGCGCTCTTCCTCGCGCACCACCAGCATGTCCCAGCCCCGCCGGTTGTACAAGCCTGTCAATTCGTCACGCGTGCTGTCGACATCGCCGCGCTCGGCCTTGCGCGCCGCTTCGGTCCCGGCCAGCTCCGCCTCCAGCAGGCCGCCCAGCAGTTCGCCCATCAGTACCACCATGTCCTGGTCTTCGCGGATGCGCTCCGGCTGCGGTTCCGGGTCGATGGCACACAGGGTGCCGAACAGGGTGCCGTCGGCGCGGCGCAGCGGCACGCCGACATAGGCGCCCACCGTCATCTTTTGCGTGACCGGGGCCTGGGCATAGCCCGGTTCGCGCGCCACATCGGGCGCAATGTGTGGGCCCTGCCCTTCCACCATGCGCGAGCACAGCGATTCGGCCCAGCTATACACCTGGCCAGGCTTGACGCCATAGCCATGGTCGTCGGCAAACAGCACAATCCAGTCATTCCCGTCGGTGCGCGTCACCATCCACAGCTTGAAGCCAAGCCGCTGCCGCAGGAATTGCATCGTGGCCCTGGAAGCGGCCGCAAAATCGTTCATCATTGCTTGCCTCATCAATAGGGGGGTCCTGCATCATGTCGAAATGCCATTATGCACCCAAATAGCGGATAGCCGATAAGGATTTGCTTGGCAGGAGTAAGCGCGGTGCACGCTACACTGGCACGCTAACGGGTGAAGGTCAGGCTGTGCGCCGGCGGCCCCGGCAACAGCGGGGTCGCCTTGCCCGCCACCCAGTCGGCATGGCCGGCCAGGAAGAATGGCGAGAGCGGATGGCCGCTCTGGCCGCCCGGCATATTGAACAAGCCCAGTTCTTCGCGCCCGGGCGACACGGTCATGCGTTCCGATTGCCCAAAGGCAGGGCCGGCCACGCGCGGCATATTGCTATCGCCCGGCAACTGGTCGGGCGGCACGCTGAGCCAGTTGCGCAGCATCGGCACGGCGCCGGCGATCGGATGGGCGATGGCGGCGGTATTGCGCGCGCCCCAGGTGGCGGCCGCCAGCGGCTTGCCATCCTTGGCCATGTGTTCGATGGCGCGGTCGAGCGCCGCCAGCTGCAATGCCTTCCAGCTGGCGTAGCCTTGCGGCAGCCAGCCGCCCGGCTGTTCGTCCAGCAGGCGCGCCAGCACCACCGGCCAGCGGCTGGAGGCGGCGCGCATATTGGCATCCTTGTTCAGCTTGGCCAGTTCGATGTTGGCGCCGCCGTACAGCAACTCATAGAGCGACCACATGAAGGCGCGGCTGGCGCGGTAAGCCACCGAATCCACGCTGGCGCGGCCATTCCAGTTGTCCTTCAGCAGGCGCGCCAGTTCGGCGCGCTGCGACTTGCCCTGCAGCGCCTCGGCATCGAGCACGGCCAGGGCACGCTCACGCCATGGCGCGATGAACAGGGCGCGGTCATCCAGCATCACGCTATACACATCGTGCTCGCTGGCCTTGCCGCCCAGCGCGGCCAGCCCGTCGCGCGCCTGGCTGGCGCGCGCGCCAAGATCGAAGCCGCCGTCGCCCAGCTTGGCCGCGTCGGCCCCCAGCAGCTGGCGGCTGTTGGCCGTCACCAGCTGGCCCGCCGGCGGGTTGCGCACCGCGGGATAGGCCGCTGCCGCCAGCAAGCCCTGCCAGCCGCGCGTGCTGGCATTGGCCGACAAGGGGTAGCTGGCATCGACCGGCGCCGGCGGGCGCTGCGGAATCGGACCGGCAATGGTCCAGCCGATATTGCCGGCACTGTCGCCCACTACCAGGTTTTGCGCCGGCATGCCGACTTTGGGCGCCAGGGCCAGCGCCTGGTCCACGCTTTCCACCCCTTCCATCCGCCGCAGCGCCAGGTTGACGGCACTGGACTCGTGCGCCACCCAGTGCACCGCATAGTCGCGCCCGCCGGCCTGCATCACCGGCCCCAGCGTGGTTTCGCGCACCTTCAACGCCACTGCCGGTGCGCCCTTGACCAGGATGGTTTCCTCATGCACGACCGGCGTTTCCCAGCCGCCCGGCAGCTTGACTTGCCCGGGCCGCTCGCGCGCCGTGGCCACTTCCACCAGGTCGATGTAGTCGCCGTAGCTGTTGGTGAAGCCCCAGGCCACATGGCCATTGCTGCCCGCCACCACCGCCGGCACGCCCGGGATGCTGACGCCGACGATGCGCCGCGTGCTGCCATGCTGGCCCGGCACTTGCAGCAACAAACGGTACCAGGTGCTCGGCAGCTTGATCCCCAGGTGCATATCGTCCGAGACGATGGCGCCCCCGCTTTGGCTGCGCTGGCCGGCCAGCGCCCAATTATTACTCCCCACCCCGTCCACGACATTGGCGCCAGCCAGGGTGGCGGGTTCCTGCGCGACGCCCTTGCCCCACCAGTCCGGAGCCCGTACCGGAATCGGCGCATCCGGCTTGGGCGGACTGTCGGCGTCGAGTGGTGCATCCCACTGGCTGCGGTCGGGCAGCAGGAAGGCCAGTTGTTCCTGGTTCGCGTGTTCTTTCAGCCAGCCGCGCGCCAGCTCGCGGCCAATGCCCGTCACTTGCAGGTCAATATACATCGCCCAGGCCACCAGGAAGGAGTCTTCCAACGCCCACGGGCGCGGGCTGCTGCCCACCAGGCCATATTCGAACGGCCGGTTGCCCAACGCATTCAAGCCATCGTTGACGCCGGCCACATAGCGTTCCAGCAGCAAGCGGTCGGCCACCGGCATGGCGGCCACCGCTTGCAGGGCGCGGGCACGGAAACGGTGCAGGCGGTGGAAGCGGTCCGTTTCCAGGGCCTTTTCGCCAAACAGTTCCGACAATTCGCCGGCCGGCATGCGGCGCAGCAGATCCATCTGGAAGAAGCGGTCCTGCGCATGCACGAAGCCGGTGGCATAGGCGACGTCGTTGCGGTCGCTGCCGGCAATCGAAGGCACGCCTTGGTCGTCGCGCGTCACGGTGACGCTGGCGGTGAGGCCGGTGGCGCTGCGCCTGCCGTCGAGCTGGGCCAGGCTTCCGCGCAGGAAGAACCATAACCCCAGCACTGCCACCAGAAGCAGCGCCAGCAAGCCCAGGACAAGACGTTTCAGCCACAACCGCACCATCGGCACCCCCAATTTTTATTGTGTTGCGCTAAATCTTGCCAGAAATCCAAAAGGAACCCCAGCAAAAAAGTGTAAGCGCTCCAGGGGTGATCAGGTGCCGGTAGTGGCCTGGCTGTCGCCGCCATGCATCAGGGCGTGGTAGCGGAAGGCTTCGCGGATATTGTCGCGCAGCGCCTGGTCATCCCAGGGCTTGGTGTAGAAGCGGTAGATTTCGCCGCGGTTGATGGCGCTCAGGACCGATTCCAGTTCGGCATAGCCGGACAGGATGATGCGCACCGTGCCCGGATACAGCTTGCGCACCCGGCTCAGGAAGTCGGTGCCGTTCATGTCCGGCATGCGCTGGTCGCTCACCACCACCTGCACTTCATGGGTGGCCAGCAGCGAGAACGCTTCCTGGGCATTGTGCGCCGTCAGGATGTGGTAGCCGTCGCGCCGCAGCAGGCGCACCAGCGAGGACAGGACATTCGGCTCGTCGTCGAGCAGCAACAAGGTACCGGCGCGGGATCCGTCGGCGCGCTGGGCCGGCTGGCGCGATGTATCCTGTTGCAGCAAGGCGGCGAATTGTTCCGGCAGCAGCGGCTGGCTGAGGTGGAAGCCCTGGGCTTCGTCGCACTGGTAGCGCCGCAGGTAGGCCAGTTGGCCTTCGGTCTCCACCCCTTCCGCGATGACGCGGAAGTCCAGGCTGTGGCCGAGCGAAATCACGGAACGCACGATGGCCGCCACCGTGGGGTCGCCCAGCATGTCGCGCACGAAGGATTGGTCGATCTTCAGGTAATCGATGGGGAACAGCTTGAGGTAGGCCAGGCTGGAATAGCCGGTACCGAAATCGTCGATCGACAGCCCGACCCCGACCTTCTTCAGGCGCCGGACGGTGGCCACCGCCTCGTCCGCATTCTGCATCATCATGCTCTCGGTCAGCTCCAGCTCCAGGTACTGGGCTTGCAATCCGGTGCTGCGCAGCGCTTCCACCACTTCGTCGGCCAGGGCCTTGTCGCGGAACTGGCGCGCCGACACGTTCACCGCCACCCGCAGCGGCGGCAAGCCGGCATCCTGCCAGGCCTTGTTCTGGGCACAGGCGGTATGGATCACCCAGCGCCCCAGCGCCACGATCAGGCCGGTTTCCTCGGCCACCCCGATGAAACGGCCGGGCGGGATCAAGCCCATGGTCGGGTGGCGCCAGCGCAGCAGCGCTTCGACGCCGGAAATCTCGCCCGACGCCACGTTCATCTTGGGCTGGTAGACCAGGAACATTTCGCCGCGCGCCAGGGCGCCGCGCAACTCATTCTCGATCGCGGCGCGTTCGACGATGCGCGCATGCATGGCCGGTTCATAAAATTGCACCTGGTTGCGCCCGCCCTCCTTGGCACGGTACATGGCGATATCGGCATAGCGCATCAGCAGTTGCGGGTCACTGCTGTCGGCCGGGTACAGCGACACCCCCATGCTGCAGGTCACCAGGTGCTCCTGCCCGGCCAGCTCCACCGGCGCCGAAATGCTGTCCAGGATCTTGCGCAGCATCGCTTGCGATGGCGTCGCATCGTGGCCGTCCAGCAGCACCAGCACGAACTCGTCGCCGCCCATGCGCGCCACCGTGTCGGTATCGCGCACGCAGGCGCTCAGGCGCGCCGCCACGGTACGCAGCAACTGGTCGCCGGCATCGTGGCCCAGGTTGTCGTTGACCAGCTTGAAGTTGTCGAGGTCGACGAAGGCCACCCAGACCGTGTGGCCATAGCGCTGGGCATAGCTGATCGCTTGCGCCAGGCGGTCGCTGCACAGGTTGCGGTTGGGCAGGCCGGTCAGGGCGTCGTGGTTGGCCTGGTGCTCGAGCTGTGCCTGGTAATCCATGGTGGACGTCATGTCGGTCAGCACGCACACGCGGTGCGTGCGCCGCCCTTCGCTGCCGCCGACGGGCGCCACGTGCAGCTGCGCCCACCAGTTGCGGCCGCTGCGGTCGCGGCCGCGCACCATCAATTGCACATCGCTTTGCGCATGCACCGCTTCGTGCAGCGCGGTACGGGCCGTGGCATCGTCCGCGTCGCCCAGCAACTGTTCCAGGCTGCGCCCGGCCAGCTCGCTGGCGGCCTGGCCGGTCAGGTCGGCCAGGGCCCGGTTGGCATACTCGATGGTATCGCTACCCTCATGGATCGCCGTGATCGCGATGGCATTCACGCTCGACTCGAGCGCGCGGTTATGCAACTGCAGCTGCAGCTCGACTTGCTTGCGCTCGGACACGTCCTCTATGGTGCCGAGCAAGCCGATGGTCTTGCCGGCCTGGTCGTGCAGGGGCAGCTTGTTGATCAGGAACCAGTGCACGCTGCCGTCGGCGAACAGCAGGTGGTCTTCGCGGTTGAGCAGCGGCACCCCGTTCTCGATGATGCGCGCGTCGTCGGCGCGGATGCGCTCCGCATTGTGCGACCAGGGGAAGTCGAAGTCGCTCTTGCCCACCACTTCTTCCTGCGACGACAGGCCGGCCGCGCGCAGGAACACGCCATTGCAGCCGCGGTAGCGCAGTTCGAGGTCTTTCCAGAAAATCTGGTGCGGGATATGGTCGACCACCAGTTGCGTCATTTCCTGCGACTCGTGCAGGGCCCTCTCGATGCGCAGGCGCCGCGTCACGTCATGCGCGAACACGAAGCGCGCCTTATGGCCGGCCATCAGCAGCGGGTGCGATGAGATTTCGACGTGGATCAGGCGCCCATCCTTGCAGCGGTGGATCCAGGCTCCCGATTGCTGCGCCACGCGGTTGGGGGACTTGGCCAGGTCTTCGCGCAGGCGCGCCAGCTCGCCGTCGGGACGGATGTTCTCGATCGTCATTTCGAGGAATTCTTCCTCGCTGTAGCCATACACGGCCACGGCGGCGCGGTTCACCACCAGGAAGCGCAAGGAAGTGACGTCGTACACCCACATCGGATGCGGGTGGTGGTCGAACAGGCGCTTGAAACGCAACCGCGAACCGTAAGAATCGGCTTCGGGCAGCGGCGTGACAATACATCGGAAACATTCGGGCTGGCCATCGTGGCCCGCATAATATTCCAGCGACAGCGATACCGGGGCGCCTTCGCCATCCTTTTCGCGCAAGGCCAGTTCGCCGCGCCAGGCGCCGCGCTGCTTGGCTTCCGGGATGGCGTCGTCGCGCAATTCGACCGCGGCCCAACTGCGGAACAGGCCGTATGCCTTCTCTCCGGCGCCCAGCTCTTCCGCCAGGCGGCGCGCATGCGCGTTCGCGGCCAGTACCATGCCGTCGGCATCCATCATGAAAGCCAAGTAGGGGCTGTGTTCATACACGGCAGCGAACGCATCCAGCCTGGTCCTGCCCGGCGCAACGGGGGAAACCCTATCCATGCAGCCGATGGTAGCAGAACTATGTTGCTAGTAGCGCCCATCTGAGTGGCAACGCATCTTCCCGCCATACAAGCACTTGCGGCGTGAATTCCCAATGGCGGGCCGCCCCGTCCACGACAACCTGCGCGCTGCCACTCATCTGCAGCAAGCCGCCGCTGTCGAAGTCGGGGAAGACCAGTCCGGCCTTGCCATTCAGCAAAATATTGCCCAGCGTGGAAAAGAAACGGTTGCCTTCATAATCCGGCACGATCAAGGTGCCGGCCGCATTGATCTGGACAAAGCCGGGCGCGCCGCCCCGGTGCGAGACATCCACCCGCCGGGCGTCATTGTCGCCTGAATACGTCGCGACAAAGAAGGTGCCGGAGCGCCCGATCAGGTCGCGCGCCAGCGCATCGAGTTGCGGCAAGCGGCGCGGCGGCAGGCCGGTCGCTTCGCCCGGCTGCCGCTCGTAACGGTAGTCGCGGCGGTGGATGTATTGCGGGCAGTTGCCGAACGATTCGGCCACGGCCAGCTCGAAGCGCTCGCCGCCCAGGGCACGCAGGGTGCCGTTCAGGCGGTTGCGGCGCCGCGTGTGCAGTTCGATGCCGAGCATGCCGACCGCCGCGCCGTCGCGCAGGCCGGCCTGCGCCGGATCGTCCGCCTCGGCCGGCAGCAGCAGGTGCAAACGCTGCGGGTCGGGCGACTGCATGAAGTCCTCTTCCCCGGCACGCAAGGTCGCCCATGGCCGACCTTCGGCATCGACGCTGCCCAACACGACGAACGGCAACTGGGCGAAAAAGTCGCGGTGCTGGTCCGGCATGTAATTGCGGATCACCTTGCGGCCGATCTCGTCCATGCGTTCCACCGCGCCAATGGTGGCCTGCAGCGCGATCTCGCCGGCGTGCCAGGGCCCGTTCATGCTGCCAGCCCCACCGGCGATTTGATGAAGGGCTGGAAGCGCGGCAGCGCTTCGACGCGCGCCAGCCAGGCGCCCACGTTGGCATACGGCGCCAGGTCGACATTGCCTTCCGGGGCGCGCGCGATATAGCTGTACAGGGCCACGTCGGCAATGGTCGGCCAGCCGGCGGCCACCCATGCGCGCCCGGCCAGGCTGGCATCGATCAGGCCGAGGATGCGGTGCGCACGGGCGATGGCGTCGGCCGGATCGGTCGCTTTGCCGAACAGGTTGATGATGCGCGCGGTGGCTGGGCCGCTGGCGATTTCGCCGGCCGCCACCGACAGCCAGCGCTGCACGCTGGCGGCGCCGACCGGGTCGCGCGGCAGCCAGCTGGCGTCGCCATAGCGGGTGGCCAGGTAGACCAGGATGGCGTTGGAGTCGGCGATAACGCTGCCCTCGTCTTCCAGCACCGGCACCTGGCCGAAAGGATTCAGCGCGAGGAAGGCTGCCGATTTTTGCTCCGCTTTCATCAAGTCGACTTCGACCAGTTCGAAGTCCAGCCCCAGCAGGGACAGGAACAGGTGGACACGGTGGGCATGGCCTGAAATCGGGTGGTAGTACAGCTTCATGGGGATCTCCTTTCAAATGGTGTTGAAAGTGTGACCGATGCCGGCGGCAATGGGAATCACCGCCGGAAGCAATAAACCATTCCACCAATCGGAATAATCGTCAGGGCAGGACTTCGAACAGCAGCAGCTGGGTGACCTGGCCCTTGCCGAAATTGTCGTCGCTGGCCAGGACCAGGGTGGCATGGCCATTCGGCAGGCGCGGCCCGAAAGCCATGGCTTCCAGGTTGAACACACGCGGCAGGCCGGGCGCGCGGAAGTCCTGCACCAGGCGCTTGGCTGCGGGCGTGTAGCCGGCCCCGGCCAGGGCGGGCAACGCCTGCACGTCGCTGGCGTGGCGCGACTCGGTGGCGTACAGGCGCACGTGGTTGTCGTGGCGGCCATCGGCGGCCTGCACCGTGGCGCGCTCCAGCACCAGCAATTCGCCATCGGGCAGCGCCAGGATTTCCGACACGCCGTTTTCGGCTTCCTTGCCCGGCGCCGGTTCGGCCGGGATGGCGTCCAGCGGATAGGCAAACTGGCGCAGCACCTTGCCGTCGCGCTGGAACTGGGTCATGCGCACCACGGCGCCGCGCTGCGGAGTCGGGATCGGGCCGTCCTCGTATAGCGGCCATTCGAGCGACGCCCACAGACTGCGGCCATCGGCCGCGAACGCCAGGCCTTCAAAGGTGGCGTTGTAGCGCGAGCCGCGCTCCTCGTCGCGGTGTACCTTGAATCCTACCGGCAGCGGCATGTCGGCCAGCTGCGCACCCTCGCGCGTGGCGTGGCGGATGAAGGGGTCGAGGCCGTAGCGGCGGTCGCCTTCGCTGCTGTACCAGATGCTGCCGTCCAGCGGGTCGATGCGCATCGATTCAACGTCCAGGCGCTGGCAGCCGGTCGTGCCGGCGGCGGCGAAATCCTTGCCGTCCGCGTTCAGGAAGTAGTGCAGGCCAAGAAAGCGCACCGCGCGGAACGCGCCGGCGTCGAAGTCGAGTGCGGCTTCGTAAAAGCGCGCCGGGTTGCGGGTGCAGCGGTCGTCGGTCCCGATCACCCAGCGTCCGCGCCGCGCGTCGTAGTCCAGGCCGGAAAGGCCGCCCAGTGCGGTGTCGCCGAAGCGCGCCATGTGGGCGATGCGCTGCTCACCGATGAAGCGCAAGCCGCTGACCGATGCCGGCGCCAATGGCGCTGCCAGCGGTGCTCCATGCCCGCCGCCCGCACCCGGGCCTGCGCCGGGCGCCAATGGCGCGCAGCCCGTCAGCGCGCCCGCTGCGCCCAGGGCCAGCGCTGCGGCCAGCGCCGCCGTGAGCGCAGGCTTGAGCACCGATCCCGCGCGCGATACCCGCTTACGCTTCATGCGTGATGCAGCCGCTGGTGCATGCTGCGCAGGCCAAGCCACATGCCGGCCACGACGACCGGTACCAGCACGCCCATTACCAGCTCGGGATTGACGCCGACGCCCAGCACCTTGACACCCTTGGCGGTATAGCCGATCAGGCCCACCACGTAATAGGAAATCGCCGCCACCGACAAACCTTCCACCGCTTGCTGCAGGCGCAGTTGCTGGGCGGCGCGCGCATTCATCGATTGCAGGATCTTGCGGTTTTGCGCTTCCTGCACGATGCCGACGCGGGTGCGCAGCAGGTCGTTGCAGTTGGCGATACGTCCGGCCAGCGCCTGCTGGCGTGCCGCCACCGCTTCGCAGGTTTTCATGGCGGGCGCCAGGCGGCGGTCCATGAATTCCTCCACGGTCGGCGTGCCTTCGATGCGCAATTCGCGCAATTCTTCGATCCGGGCATTGACCAGGCTGAAATAGGCCTTGGCGGCTGCGAAGCGGTAACTGGTATCGGCCGATACCTTCTCGATGCGGGCGGCGAGATGGGTGATGCGGTCGAGCAGGATTTGCTCGGTGGAGCCGTCGTCGACCTTGCCGTCGGCCTCCACCAGCGCGCCGGCCAGCGTGGCCAGTTCCGCTTCCACCTCGTTCAATTCCGGCGTCACGCTTTGCGCCAGCGGCAGGCCGAGCAGCGCCATCATGCGGTAAGTCTCGATTTCCAGCACGCGCTGCACCAGGCGGCCCGCCTGCTGCTCATGCATGCCGGCGTCGCAGATCACGAAACGGCTGAAGCCATCGGCGTGGATGGCGAAATCGGTCCACAGCTCGCCGCCATTCATCACCTGGCTGCCCGCCAGCGGCGCCCCCAGGAAAACACGCTGCAGGCTGGCCGCGTAAGCGTGCTGCATGCCGCCCGGACGGCCCAGCACCAGGTGTGCCGCCACCAGCACCCTGCCCTGCAGGCGCAGCAGCCATTGTTCCGGCAAGTGGCGCGACGGCATGCTGGTGAAGGCTTCTTCCGGCAGCGGCATGCTGGCCACCGTTTCGGCGAAGGTGAAGGTGGCGAACTCGGTATGCAGCTCCCACTTCAGGCGGAAGCGGCCGAAGTCATGGCTGAAGTATTTTCCCCCTGCCGCCGGCGCCGCCACACCAAAGTGCCCGCACAGCTCCGCCAGCAACTCTTGCTGCTCCTGTTCGCCCGTAATGGCGAAGTGGGTCAGCAAGGTTGGCGCATCCAGTTTCAGGAAGGGCCGCGAATGGATTTCGGCGGCCAGCGGCACGCGCTGCGCATGGTTCAGGCTGGAAAACACGATACTCATGGGGCATGGCTCGGTGATGGCAGAGCCATGATATTAACATTGTATTTAGCTCAAGCCCGGGCACCCCGGCTATTGGCGCTGGCGCAGGAACGCCTTCACCTCGGCGAATGTGACCGCGCCCTTGTGCGCGCGGTCGATTTCCTCGAAATTCGCCGCCACGTAACCCAGGCCGGCCGCGGCGGCTTCCTGCCGCGTCAAGCTGCCGCTGCGATCGGTGTCGGCTTCCTCGAAACGCTGGCGCAGCTTGCTCAGCGCCTGTTCTTTCAGCCCGGCGCCGGCGGCGGGCGCCTCGCGCGACGGGATGCGCTGCGCCTTCGGCACGTAAGGCTCGCTGCGCGGCAATGTCGCTGCCTCCTGCGCGCCCTGGGCGCCGGCGGCCCCGGCGCCGCCCGTTGCGGCCAGCACTGCGAGCATGGTTGCAATGGCCTGCTTCATTGAAATCTCCTTAACGGCCCTGGTAAAACGCACCCAGGTCGGCGCGCGCGGCGCGGCGTGCCGCGTCGTCCAGGTAGCCCATATGCCCGCTGTGGTAGTTGCGGACCACGATATTCTGGTTCGGCCCCAGCCGCGCCAGGTCCTTCTCGGTCTGGTGGAAGGGTGTCGCCAGGTCGTAATAGCCGCTCAGCGCCAGCACCCTCAGCCCAGGATTGATGGTCATGGCCGCCGCCAGGTCGGGCACGGTATCGGGCACCACCTTGCCGTCATGGCTGAAATTCCAGCGGTCGATGATGTCGTTGTAGCCCAGGTAGTTCGAAGCGGCCGAATAGCGCAGCGTATCGGACAGGTAGCTGCGCATGGTGGCAGTGAACGCCGCGTTGACCACCGCCAGCGAGGGATCGCCGCCATTGGCGAGCGGGCTGGCGCGCGGCGCCACCACGCGCGCGTCGTAGCGCCCGGTCAGCATATCGCCGGGCACGATGCTGCGCTGGATGTAACCCGGCCCGCCATTCAGGTCGGTCTGCCAGTTGGCGGCCGCAATGCCGGTAAAGGCCGCCAGTTGCGCCGTCACTGCGGTGGGCGGCGCCTGCTGCGAGGCGAGCCAGGGCGTCATCGCCGAGCGGTAAGCGCCGGCGGCGAAATCGCGCGCCTGCTGGATGTAGGAAGTGAAATCGGTGGGCAGCGGATTGGCGCGCTGGTGGTAGGCGCCTATCGCGGCGTAGCTTGGCACATAGCCTTCGCAGCTCACCTCCATCGGTTCAAACACGGCGCAGTTGGCGTTGTAGTTCAGGATCGGCGATTGCAGGACCACCCCTGCCAGCCGCGTGCCGGCGGTTTCCAGCAGATTGGCCAGCACCGCCGTGCGCGGCCCGCCATACGATTCGCCAAACAGGTATTTGGGCGAAGCCTGGCGGTTGTTGGCGTCGACATAGCGCTGCACGAAATCGCGCAGTGCCGCGGCATCGCTATCGACGCTCCAATAATCCTGGTTGACGCTGGGCGCGATGGCTTGCGAATAGCCGGTGCCCACGGCATCGACGAACACCAGGTCGCTGATGTCGAGCATGCTCTCGGCATTGTCGACCAGCGCGGCCGGCGTCGCCAGCACGCTGTTGCCGGGCTGGTTCGCCACCAGGCGTTTCGGCCCGTACGAGCCGAGGTGCAGCCAGAGCGAAGCCGAGCCGGGGCCGCCATTGTAGAAGAAGGTCACCGGCCTGCCGGCGGCGGGCTGGTTGTCCAGCGTGTAGGCGACATAGAAGAAGGATACGGTCGGCACGCCGGTGCGGGCGTCGCGGGCGGTCAGGTGGCCGGAGGTGGCGGTGTAGTCAAAGCGCGCCCCGTTCAGGGCGAGCTGGCTGCGCACCGTCGCCGCCTGCTCGCTGGCACTGGCCAGGGAAGCGGTGGCGGCACCGTTATACATCACCGGATCGGCCAGTGCCCCGGTCGCGGGCGCAGGTGGGGGGGTGGTCGTTGGCGGTGCGGCCGTGCCGCCACCGCCCCCGCCGCAGGCAGAGAGCGCGGCGGCCAGCAGCGCCGCAGCAGCGGCCAGCTTGGCGGCCGTGCTGGCGGCGCAAGCCATCCCGCCCATCGCTGACACCGCCACGCGCATCGGGCGCTGGACCATGTTTGTCTCCCCTTTGGTTGCTGCGGTCTAGTTTATAGTCATCTTTTTTGTACGGCCAGTACCCCGATGGAAAAAATCCCTTTGCGTTCGCAATTGCTGGGCTGCCTGGTCCTGGCCGGCGTCGCGCTGGCCATCATCCACTTCGTACAGCGCGCACCGCTCGCGGCGCTGTTGCTGGCGGGCCTGCCGTGGTGGCAGCAAGTCCTGGCCGGCGCCGCCCTGGGCCTGGCCGCCGGCGGCGTCTCGGCGCTGACCACGCTGCGCAAGCCCGGCGCCGCATCGGTGCAGCGCACGGCCGCCAGCTACGCCCGCCTGGACCTGGCCGGCTGGAATCCGCTCTGGATTTCGCTCGGCGCCGGGATTTCGGAGGAACTGCTGTTCCGCGCCGCGTTGCAGCCGCTGGTCGGGATCTGGGGCGCCAGCCTGCTGTTCCTGCTGGTGCATGCCGGCGCCTACGACTTCCGCCGCTTCGACCGTGCGGCGCTATGGCAAGCCGCCGGCGTGCTTGGCATGAGCGTGCTGTTTGGCTTCACATTCGAGCATGCCGGCCTGCTGGCCGCGATGGTGGCACACACCGTGGTCGACGTGGTCGGACTTTACCTGGTGCTGCGCATCTCCTCCGCGGCAAAGCGTTTGCGGTAATCGCTGGGCGATACGCCGAGGATGCGCTGGAAGACGGTGCGCATGCGCTCTTCGTTGCCGAAGCCGCACAGGCGCGCCACCTGCTCGACATTGCGCGGCGAGCCTTCCAGCATGCGCCGCGCCGCCTCCAGGCGCAGGGCTTCCACGCCCTTGGCCGGCGTGCGCCCGGTTTTTTCCTTGTAGACGCGGGCGAAATTGCGCGGGCTCATGTTCATCTGCCCGGCAAGCACGTCGTTCGGCATGTCCAGCGCCAGGTTGTCCATGATCCACAGGTGCAGGCGTTCGAACGTGTCGCCGCCAGCCTCCTGTGCCAGCAGCAGTTCGCTGAACTGGGCCTGGCCGCCCGGCCGCTTGAGGAACACCACCAGTTCGCGCGCCACCTGCATCGCCACCTCATGGCCGCAATCGCCCTCCACCAGCGACAGGGCGAGGTCGATGCCGGCCGTGACGCCGGCGGAAGTCCACACCGCCCCCTGCCGCACGAACAGCGAATCGCGGTCGATTTCGGTGGCCGGAAAGCGCTCCTGCAGCAAATCGCACATGGCCCAGTGGGTGGCGGCTCGCTTGCCGTGCAACAGGCCGGCCTGCGCCAGCAGGAAGGTACCGCTGCAGACCGACGCCGTGCGGCGCGCGCGGTCGGCGGCGACGGCGATCCAGTCACTCAGTTCCCGCAAAAGCGGTTGGACGCGCGGCATGTCCGGCGAACCCGGTACGATGATGGTGTCGATGTCCTTCAGCAGGAAGGAGGATAGCGGCTCGCTCGCCAGCGCCATGCCTTCGGCGCTGCGCACCATGCCGCCGGCCAGGCTGGCCACGGCGCGCGTATAGCCAGGCAGGCCGCGCGCGCGCATGCGTTTGTCGGCAGCCCAGAACACGGTTTGCGGGCCGGTCAGGTCAAGCAGCCCGACATCTTCATAGGCTAGGAAAAGTACCAGGCGGTCAGCGGGCATTTTGGCAGGAAATAAGGGTTATTCGTCCTTCCAGCCGATTCTGGCGGGGCTACCATGGTTTGTCAACGCAACAGCAACTCTCACCCTGGAGGAAATCACCATGAAAATCGTAGTTATCGGCGGCACCGGCCTGATTGGCGGCAAACTGGTCAACCTGCTGCAGGAACGCGGCCACGAAGTGCTGGCGGCCTCGCCGGGCACCGGCGTCAATGCAGTCACGGGCGAAGGCCTGGCGACGGCCCTGGCCGGTGCCGAAGTCGTGGTGGACGTGGCCAACTCGCCATCGTTCGCGCCGGCCGACGTGCTGGACTTCTTCCAGAAATCGAGCCGCAACCTCGGCCGCGCCGAGAAGGAAGCCGGTGTGCGCCACCACGTGGCCCTGTCCATCGTCGGCACCGACCGGCTGCCGGAAAACGGCTATTTCCGCGCCAAGCTGGCGCAGGAAGAATTGATCAAGCAGAACGGCATCCCTTACACCATCCTGCGCGCCACCCAGTTCATGGAATTCATGGCGGCCATCGGCCAGTCGTCGGTGGTGGATGGCCAGATCCGGCTGTCCCCGGCCCTGATCCAGCCGGTGGCGGCCGACGACGTGGCGGCCGCGCTGGCCGACGTCGCCCTGGCGCCGCCCCTGAACGGCATCACCGAACTGGCGGGCCCGCAGCAATTCCCACTGGAGCAGATCGTGCGCCGCGCGCTGGCCGCCGCCGGCGAGACCCGGCCGATCGTGACCGACCCGCAGGCGGGCTACTTCGGGTCGGTACTGGAGCACGGCAGCCTGGTGCCGGCACCCGGCGCCACCCCGCGCATCGGCGCCATCGACTACGACGCCTGGCTGCAACGCTAAGGCCTACTGGAACGCCACCTCGGCGAAGCTGCGCAGCTTGCGGCTGTGCAGCTTGTCCGAGCCCAGGCCGCGCAGCAGCTCCAGCGCGCGCATGCCGATACGCAAGTGCTGATCCACGCGGTCGCGGTAGAACTGGTTGGCCATGCCCGGCAGCTTGATTTCGCCGTGCAGCGGCTTATCGCTGACGCACAGCAGCGTGCCGTACGGGACGCGGAATCGGAATCCGTTGGCGGCGATGGTGGCGCTTTCCATATCCAGCGCCACCGCCCTGCTCTGGCTGAAGCGGCGCTCGGGCGTGCGCTGCGGCAGCAATTCCCAGTTGCGGTTGTCGGTACTGGCCACGGTACCGGTGCGCAGCACGCGTTTCAAGTCATGCCCGCCCAGCTGCGTCACTTCCGCCACCGCCGACTCGATCGCCACCTGCACCTCGGCCAGCGCCGGGATCGGCACCCACAGCGGCAAATCCTCATCGAGCACATGGTCTTCGCGCACATAGCCGTGCGCCAGCACGTAGTCGCCCAGTTGCTGCGTGTTGCGCAAGCCGGCGCAATGGCCCAGCATCAGCCAGGCGTGCGGGCGCAGCACGGCGATATGGTCGGTGGCGGTCTTGGCGTTGGCCGGGCCGACGCCGATATTGACCATGCTGATGCCGCTGCCGTCGGCGCGCACCAGGTGGTAGCCCGGCATTTGCGGCAGGCGCGGCGGCGCCGCGCCCAGGTCGTCGCCGGGCTGCATGGCATGGCCGACGCGGCGCGTGACCAGGTTGCCCGGTTCCACGAAGGCCACATACCCGTCATTGTCCGGGCTGGCCATCAGCTCGTGGCCCAGGCGCACGAATTCGTCGATGTAGAACTGGTAGTTCGTAAACAGCACGAATTTCTGGAAGTGCTCGGGCGAGGTGCCGGTGTAGTGGCGCAGGCGCTGCAGCGAATAGTCCACGCGCGG
Organism: uncultured Duganella sp.; assembly: GCA_946482335.1. Next base: position 16,936 of record CAMLRG010000044.1, read on the forward strand.
CGCGGTAAACAGCGACAGCGGTTGCGCCTCGCCGGGCGGCGCCTCGTAGGTGCCGTTGGCGATGCCGTCATCCATGGCCGCCAGGTTCGGCAAATCGAACACGTCGCGCATCAGCAGGCGCCGTTCGGCGCTCAGGCTGCCTTCGATATGGTCATGTTCGGCAAATGAAAAATGGATGGGGATCGGCTGCGCGCTGAGCCCGACCTCGATCTGCATCTGCTGCTGGCCGTGGTTCTTCAACAGCAGTCGGAATTGTTCCTCGTAATAGCGGCCGAACAGGTCGGGCCGGGTCAGCGTGGTTTCGAAGGCGCCGGGGCCGGCCACGAAGCCGAAGGAAAGGCGCGAATCGGCGCGCGCCACGGTTTCGGTCTGCACGCGCACATAGGGATAGCAGGCGCGCACCCGCTCGGTGGGCGTTTCGCCCTCGACGAAGTGCTGCAGCGATTCGCGCAGGAAGCGGATACTGTCCTCGTAAATCGCCCGGACCTGGGCCAGTGCTGCGGAAGGGTCGTCGAACATCATCGGTGCTACGTGGGGACGGCTGAACATCGTGCTGCTCCTTTTTGCTGGCTCTGCCCTATTATAATGGGAGTATGTTGCAGAAATATTTAGCCGGCACGCTTGCCGCGTCCAGCGCGGCAACGGCATTCGCGCAGGCGCCGCCGGTCACCGTGGCCTGGCGCGAAAAGCCGCCCTATTACTATTTTGAAAACGGCGTGGCGAAAGGCTTCATGCTGGAACGGGCCAGGGAAATCTTTGCCGCGGCCGGCGTGCAGGTGCGCTTCGTGAACGAACCGCAAAAGCGCATCTGGGCCAATTTCAAGCATGGCCTGCCCAACTATTGCTCGATCAGCTGGTACCGCCTGCCTGAACGCGAAGCCGTCGCCCAGTACAGCGTGGCGGTGCACACCGACCAGCCGCATGCCATCCTTGCCGTGCCTGCCGTGGCGGCACGCATCAAGGCCCACCGCAGCCTGAACGCACTGGTGTCGGACAAGAGCCTGACGCTGGCCGTGATCGATGGCGTGTCCTACGGTCCCGAGCTCGATGCCCTGATCGCCGGCAGCCAGAACCGGGTGATGCGCCGCACGGTGGAAACAGCCGCCATGTTCCGCATGGTGGCCCTGGGACGGGCCGATTACCTGTTCGTCGACCGGGAAGACTGGAACTACCTGCGCAGCAGGCTGCCCGAACTGCAGTCGCTGGTGCTGATCGACTTTGCCGACATGCCGCCGGGCTTGAAACGCTATGTCGTCTGCAGCCGCGACGTGCCGGCCGACACCATGGAGCGCCTGAACCGCGCCATCGCCGCGCGCAACGACACGCCGCGCCGCTAGAGCGCCCTGGCGCCCAGCACCTGCATGCGGCCGCACCAGGCTTGCACGTCGGCCGGCGTCATCTTGCCCGCTCCGCCGACCAGGGTGTGGCGGACCGGTGCGATGCCGACGAAACGCAGGATATTGCGCTCCAGGGACTTCAGGCTGTGTGCACGGTAGTACCAACGGTAAATCAGTGCCGGCATCCCCATCGTCACCACCACCCTGGCACTGCGCCCAGTCAGGAGCCCGGCCCGCAGCGGATTGCGCGACTTGCGTTGCAGCGCAAAGCCGGGCCGTGCGACCTGCTCCAGGAACGCCTTGAGGCCGGCCGGCAAGTCGCCCAGCCAGAGCGGATAGAACAGGACGACGTGCTGCGCGTCGGCGATGGCCTGCTGCACCGGCGCCAGCACCGGCGGCACGGCCCCCTCTTCCCACTCGGTTGCATTGGCCAGCAGCGGGAATTCCAGCGTCGCCGGCGTCACGATGGCGACCCGGTGGCCCGCGGCGCGCGCACCGGCGGCATAGGCCTCCGCCAGGGCGTGGCACAAGTGCCCGCCGGCGGGATCGGGATGTCCCTGGATCAGCAGTATCCGGCTCATGCTTCCTCCACCGTGACCAGGTTGCCCTGGGCTTCGGCATATTCCAGCGCATAAGCCAGCTCGCCCGGCGTCTCGGCGTGGATGGCCAGCACCGGCTGCCCGACTTCGAGCTTGCTGCCAAGCGGCGCAAGGAAGCGCACGCCGGCGGCGGCGGCGCGGGGAGCGCCCGCCAGCTTGGCCAGCGTGGCCAGCTTGCGGTTGTCGATGGCAACCACAATGCCCGCATGGCGCGCCGGCAGCACGTGCACATGGGCGGCCACGGGCGGCTGGCGCAAGCCGCCTTGCGCCGCGCAGATGGCCTGGAATTTGCGCCATGCCGCGCCCGAATCGAGCGTTTGCACGGCCAGGTCCAGCCCGGCGCCGGGCGCGGCGCGTCCACCCAGTTCCAGCACGCCGGCCGCCAGGGCCAGCGCGCGCTGGCGCAAGTCCTGCGGCGCATGCGCTTCCCCTTGCAGCACGGCCAGCACATCCATCGCTTCCAGGGCCGGGCCGATGCCGCTGCCGACCGGCTGGCTGCCGTCGCTCAGCACGCAATGCGCCGCCAGGCCGAGGGCGCGCGCCGCGCCTTCCAGCCGCGCCGCCAGCTGGCGGGCGGCCAGCTCGGAACGCACCTTGGCGGTGCGCCCGACGGGGATGTCGATCAGGACGTGGCTGGCGCCGGCCGCCAGCTTCTTCGACAGCACCGACGCCACCAGCAAGCCATCGCTATCGAGTTCCAGCGGCCGCTCGACGCGGATCAGCACGTCGTCGGCGGGACTCAGCGTCACGCTGCCGCCCCACACGATGCAGCCGCCCTCCTGCTGCACCACGCGGCGCATGGCGTCGATGCCGATCGCCACCGGGGCCAGGGTTTCCATGGTGTCGGCCGTGCCGGCCGGCGAGGTGATGGCGCGCGAGGAGGTCTTGGGCATGGTCAGGCCGCAGGCCGCCACGATCGGCACCACCAGCAGCGTGGTGCGGTTGCCCGGCAAGCCGCCGACGCAGTGCTTGTCCACCACCACTTGCGCGGGCCACTGCATGCGCTGCCCGGCTGCGGCCATGGCGCGCGTCAGGGCGATGGTTTCGGCCAGGTCGAGGCGGTTGCCGGAACAGGCCGTGATGAAGCTGGAGAGGTGGATATCGGGATAACGGCCGTCCGAGATGTCGGCAATGATGGCTTGCGCGGCGGCGTCGTCGAGCGGCCGCCCGTGGATCTTGCCGCGCACGGCAGAGAACGAAGCCAGCGGTGCCGCATGGCGCACGGTGACCTGCGCGCCGGGCATCGCGCCCAGCGCTTCCCAGGCCGCTTCCGACAAGCCGATTTCCCCGCCGCCCAGCAGGCCGCCGTCGACCACATTCAGCATGGCCGCCACGCTGCGCCCTTCGCACTGCAGCTCGATACGCGATTGCGCTTCAAAACCCTCGGCCCGGCACACTTCGCAGTCGCGCCGCATATAAGCCACCGCTTGCTGGTAGGTGTCGATGCCGAGCCGCCTGGCCCGCATTGGATATCCCATACATCCCTCCTTGCGGACAGGCTAACCGGAACTGCCGGCCCTGCGGAATGATCAGGATCAAGTGATGGCGTGGAATCAGAAGCCGCGGGCCAATGCCAGCACCAGCTTGCTGCTCACCTTGCTCGACGATACGGCGCGGCCGCCATAGCTGCCATAGCCGGTGCCGGCACTGCCCTGGCCGCGCAGGCGCACCGCATCCAGCGACAGCTGCACCTGCCAGCCTTCGCGCGCGGTGGCGACGCCGACGCGCCCTTCGGCGCGGCTGCTGTCCGCATTGTCGGGCGCGGACAGGAAGCCGCCGCGCCAGAACAGGCGCCAGGCCGGTGCCAGTTGCGCGCCGCCATTGATTTCAGCATAGACGGTGCGGCTGCCGAAACCGAGATAATCGGGCGAATAATGCAGGCGCGCCGCATAATCGCCGAACGCCAGCCCGGTGTAGATCTCGCGGAAATTCCAGCTCGGCGCCGCGTGGAAAGCATAGGCCGAGATGCCGGCTTCCCAGGACAGGCCCGACGCCAGGCGCTGCGCGTAACCGGCATAGCCCAGCCATTGCGCGTTGCGGTGCGATTGCGTGGCCAGCTGGCCGCTGACCACCTGGGCGCCGGCAAACACGCCGTTGGGCGCGTCGTAGTCAAGCGACAGCCGCGCCGCAGCCTTGCCGGAACTGAGCGACACGCCGCGATACATATAGTCCGACATGATGCCGGCACTGCCGCTGACCTGCGCCTGCGCCCCGCCGGCAACCATGCAGGCGGCCAGCCAGGCATGCCCGATCAGGGAGAGCGGGCCAGGTTGTCGGTGGGAGGGTTGGGGCATGCGCAGGAACATTTACCGGTAATGCGCATGATGGTGGCGCAAAGATCTATCCCCGTCAACGGTGCGTGGCCGCTGCTGCGCACAATGCCCTCGCGCAGGCGTTCGCCGGCCAGTTGCGGCTTCAGTTCGCCGATCAGGGCCAGCATGCCCGTCACGTGGGCGGCGGCATAAGAAGAGCCCGACACCATGCCCCAGCGCGCGCCGGGCATGGTGGTCGGGATATCGCGGCCCGGCGCCAGCAAGGCTTGCCGGTCGTGGCGCGGCGTATCGTCGGCGGCAACCGCGAATACGCCCGGCGTATTGGCCGGGAAGCCGCCATCGCTGCGCGCCGGATCGACCGCCCCCACCACCCGGATGCCGCGCGCCTGGGCGGCGCCGACCAATTGCTGCAATAGCCGGTCCGGCGGTCCGGACAGGCTGAGGTTGATGACCTGGGCGTTATGCAGCAAGGCATAGTTCATGGCCTTGGCCAGCGTGAAGCTGTTGCAGCGCGTGCCGGCGTCGGCCTGCCAGCAGGCACGCAACGCCATCAGGCGCGCCTGCGGCGCGATGCCGGCGATGCCGACACCGTTGTCGGCGCGCGCCGCGATCACACCCGCGATCGCGGTGCCGTGTTCTTCTGCCACATAGGACTGGCCATCGACGAAATTCTCCTGCACCGCCACCTGGCCGGCCAGGTCGGGGTGGCCGGCTTCCACGCCGCTGTCGATCACGGCCACCAGCACCTTGCGGCCGGTGGCGGACTTGCGCACCTGCTCCAGCTGCCAGGGCGCGGCGGCCGGCTGCACGCGGTACAACGGGTCGCCGGCTGCCCCGGCACCGGCCTGCGCGCTGAATTCCTGGATCGCCTGGGCCCAGGCGACGCGGCGGTCGCGCGCCAGCGCGGCCAATACGGTTGCCGGATCCTGCCCGGCGGCCAGGCGCATGCGGTAGCAATCGACGTTCAGGGCCGGCATCGGCCAGTCTTCCATCAGCTGCATGCCGTGTTCGCGCGCCAGGGCTTTGGCAATGCGCTGGCGCGCCTGCTGCCCGGCAGCGTCGCGGTAGCCGGCGCCGCCATAGCCATCGGCGCGGAAATGCGGCGCGGGCAGATGGAGCATGACCAGGATGTCCGCGCCCTCGGCCGGGGCTGCGTCGGCCGGCGCCGCTGCGGGGCGTAGCGCCTCGGCCGGCGCGCTGGCGCCTGCGTCGGCCTGTGCGCCTGCCGGTCCTGCCAGCGCGCACAGCATCGGCAGCGCGGCGATCCAGCGCATCACGGCTTGCCCTCCGGCGCCAGGGCTTCGGCCAGTTCGACGGCAGGGTCGTTGCGCAATGCAGCCAGCAGCGCCGGGCGCCTCGCCGGATCGACTTCCACCAGCCAGGCACCGGTCGACGTGGGGCCGCCGGCCAGGCGCGCGCCGGCATCCTGCAGCAGGCGCTGCACGTCGCGCACGCTGGCCTCGGGACGGAATACCACCAGCACGTCCGGTGCCGCGGCCGGCGCGCTGCCCAAAGCATGATAAGTGGGCGGTGCGCCGGCTGGCAGCAGGTTCGCTGCCAGCACGACGATCACCGCTGCCTGTGCCGCGATGGCCCAGCCCTTCCAGTCGCCGTGCCCGCGCAGCCAGTCCATCAAGGCACTGGCGAAACGGAACGGCGGCTGTACAACGGGGGATGGTTTGGCGACAGGCTGGGCCAACGGGTGCGGCGCCGCTTGCGTTGCCTCGTCCAGCATGGGCATCAGGCGCGCCAGTGCGCGTTCCTGGTCCAGCCCTGCCGGCAAGGGGGCGGCCGTTTCGATCAGGCGGCGCTGCCAGGCCAGCTCGGCGCGGCATGCGGGGCAGTCGCGCAAGTGCTGCTGCACCCGCGCCGCCTCGCCGTCGGCCAGCGAGCCGGCGGCATACCAGGGCAGCAGCGCCTGCATGTCCTGGTGCTCCGCAACGTTCGATGGGTCTTGCGTGTTCATCTCATTTCTTCCATATGCTCGGACAACATGTCCTTCAGGCGCAGCCGTGCATGGAACATGCGCGTCTTCACCGTATTCACCGGACAGCCCATGGCCTCGGCGATCTCCTGGTAAGCCATGCCGTGGTAATACGTGAGGCACACCACCACGCGCTGCTCCAGCGGCAAGGCATCCAGGGCGCGGCCCACGCCGCGCTGCAACTGGCGCGCCGCCATCGCATGCTCGGGCTCGTGCCATTCCTCGCCGGCAGTGCTGTCGGCCACGTCTTCCAGCGGCTCGTCCAGCCCGCGCAGCGCTTTCAGCGCCTGGCGGTAGGCGATGCCGAAGATCCAGGTCGACACCTTGCTGCTGCCGTCGTAACTGGCGGCCTTCTGCCATACCACCAGCATGGTGTCGTTGACGACTTCTTCCAGCAGGGGCACGTTGCGCGTCATGCGGTCGAGGAAACGGGCCAGGCGCGGGAAGTAGGCGCGGTACAGTGCCTGGAAGGCCAGGCGGTCGCCGCCCCCTACCCGCCGTACCAGCTCGCCTTCATCCAACTCGCCCGTCACACCCGCCCTCCTGCCAGACCGCATGCATTGTTCTCCTCTTTGCGCCAGTGAATAGCCGGCCGGCGCAAAAAGGTTCAAGGAATGCGAAAAAAAATTTTCCTTCCGAATTTTGAACCATTTTGCCGTGCCTGGGTATTGACTGTAACAACATTGACAGAATGCTCAGTACCTGTGTTCACCCAAGCCGTCTGCGGACCCGCCCTGCTTTCGCCCGACCTGGCCGCCGTGCTGCGCCTGCTGGTGCTGGCGCCGCTGCTGGAGGAATGGGTGGTGCGCGCCGGCCTGCACGCCTGGCTGCTGCCGCGCTGCGGCGCCACCCTGGCCGTGCTGGCCAGTGCGGCCGCCTTCAGCGCACTGCACCTTGGCAGCGGCGCGCTGGCGGCGGCGCTGGTGTTCGGGCCCGGCGTGGGGTTCGGCCTGGCCTACCAGCGCTGGCGCGACTGGCGGCTGTGCGCCCTCCTGCATGCCGCATGCAATGCCTGGGCGCTGTCGATGTGTGCCTGAAAACGATCAACCAACAACAGGAGCACCGATGAAACATCACCGACTGTGGGCCATGCTGGCACTGGGCCTGGCGCATGCCGCGCACTGGGCGCAGGCCGCCGACGCCCTGAACGGCAAGAGCCTTTACCTGAACGGCCCCACCGCCGGCGGCACCACCTGCGCCGCCTGCCACGGCCCGTCCCCGGCCAATAACGTCAACGGTATCCTGGCGGCGGCCAACAACCCGTCCGTCATCAGCGCCGCCTTCGCCGCCAACCGCGGCGGCATGGGCACCCTGTACAACGGCAAATTCACGGCGGCCGAAATCGCCGACCTGGCGGCCTTCATCGGCAACCCCGGCGTGACAGCCGCGCCGGCGGCCACCGTGGCACCGGCCACGCTGTCCTTCGGCGGTGTGACCGTGGGCGTGGACAGCGCCACGCTGGCCACCACCCTGTCCAACAGCGGTTCGGCCGCGCTGAACATCGCCAGCCTGGCGGTGGGCGGCAGCAATGGCGGCGACTTCCGCATTGCCGGCGGCAGCTGCGCGGCCGGCGCCTCCCTGGCGGCCGGCGCCAGCTGCACCGTGCAGCTGGTCTTCCGCCCGGGCGCCGCCGGCGCCCGCAGCGGCGCGCTGGCCATCGGCCACAATGCCACCGGCGGCTCCAGCAGCGTCGCCCTGTCGGGCACCGGCAACGCCGTGGCGCAAGCCACCCTGGCCCTGTCGGCCACCGCCGTCGAATTCGGCGCCGTGCTGACCAACGCGCCGGTCCAGCGCACGCTGACCCTGACCAATAGCGGCCAGGCTGCCATGACCTTCTCCACGATTGGCCTGTCCGGCGCCCAGGCCGGCTTCTTCTCGCTGGGCGGCACTTGCGCCACCGGCACCGCCGTCGCCGCCGGCGCCAGCTGCACGGTGCTGGTGCAGGCCCTGCCCACCAGCGCGGGCAGCTTCTCGGCCAGCCTGAACCTGGCCTCCAACGCCAGCAACGCCAATGTGGCGGTGGCCCTCGCCGGCAACGCCAGCGCCCCGGCGCCGGCCATCGCCGCCAGCCCGAGCGCCCTGGCGTTCGGCACCCAGACCGTGGGCGCCGCCGCCGTGACGCAGCCGATTACGCTCAGCAACCGCGGCAACGTGGCATTGGCGATCAGCGGCATCACCGTCAGCGGTGCCTCCAGCATCACCATCGGCAGCGGCGGCACTTGCGGCAGCAGCCTGGCGGTCGGCGCCAGCTGCACGGTGCCGCTGTCCTTTGCCCCGGCCGCCGCGGGCGACGCCGCCGCCACCCTGCTGGTGCGTTCCAACGCCGCCGACCTGTCGGTGGCCGTCACCGGTTCCGGCACCGCTGCCGCCGTGGCACGCCCGGCCCTGAGCGAGAATGGACCGGTCGCCTTTGCCGACACCCTGGTCGGCCAGCAATCGGCTGCCCTGCGCAATACCTTGTCCAATAGCGGCAGCGCAGCCCTGAAGATTTCTTCGCTGGTACTGGGCGGCAGCAATCCGGGCGACTTTGCGCTGGCCGGCACGTGCGCCGCCAGCGCCACCCTGAGCCCGGGCGCCAGCTGCACCATCGATGCCGCCTTCAAGCCTACCGCCGCCGGCGCCCGCAGCGCCGACATGGTGCTGCTGACCGACGGCGGTGCCCAGTTCACGGTGCGCCTGAACGGCAACGGCATTGCGGTGCCGAACACCGCGCCATCGCTGGGCGTGTCGCCGCAAGCCTTCGACTACGGCAGCACCACGGCCGGCGGCGCGGGCCTCGTGAAGCGCTTCGCCCTGACCAATACCGGCGCTGCCGCAGTGGTGCTGGACAGCGCCGCCTTCAGCGGACCGTTTGCAGTGGCCAGCGGCGAGGCCAATGCCTGCGGCCCCTTCCCGCTGACGCTGCAGCCCGGCGCTTCCTGCGAGCTGCCGGTGCGCTTTGCCCCGGCGGCCGCCGGCAATGCCAGCGGCAGCGCCACCTTGCAGGCCAACGGCGGCAGCTGGCAGATCGCCCTGAACGGCCAGGCCAGCGCCGGCACGGCCACGGCAGGCACCGCGCAGAATCGCGGCGGCGGCGGCTGCTCCGCCATCAGCGGCGGCAACGACCCGATGCTGGCCGTGCTGGCCGTACTGGCGGCAGGCGTGCTGCTGTGGCGCCGCCGCCAGGCGCGCATGCTGGCCGCTGCCGCTGCGCTGGCGGCCGCCGGCCAGGCCCTGGCGCTGGAACCGGGCCAGGCGGCACCCGGCTTTTCGCTGGCCGGACCGACCGGCACGGTGAAGCTGGAACAGTACCAGGGCAAGCTGGTCTACGTCGATTTCTGGGCGTCGTGGTGCGGTCCCTGCCGCCAATCCTTCCCGTGGATGAACGAGATGCAGGCACGCTACGGCGCGCAGGGCTTGCAAGTGGTCGGCATCAATGTCGACGCGAAGACCGACGATGCGCGCAGCTTCCTCAACACCAACCCGGCCACCTTCGTCATCGCCTTCGACCCGAACGGCAGCGCGCCGCGCAGCTACGGCATCAAGGGCATGCCGAGCAGCGTGCTGATCGGCCCGGACGGCAAGGTCCTGTACGAGCACAGTGGCTTCCGGCCGGCCGACCGCAGCGTGCTGGAAGCGCGTATCAAGAGCGCCCTGGGAGCACGGCAATGAGCGCGCAGCGCCACAGCGCGGTGCGCATGGGGCGCCTGGCCGGCCTCGGCGCGGCGGCCCTGCTGGGCGCCGCCCTCGCCGGCTGCGCCATGCCTGCAGTGAAGCCATGGGAAAAGGGCGAGCTCGCGCGCACCGACATGCTGATGCAGGGCGACGGCCTGGAGACGCGCTTCAACGAACATATCTACGCCAGCAAGGAAGCGGCATCCGGCGGCAGCGCCGTGGGCGGCGGCGGATGCGGCTGCAACTGATGGGGAACACGATGGAGAACAAACCACAGAACGGCGCACCGGTCGGCCAGGCCTTGCTGGCGGCGGCCATGCTGCTGCCGGGGATCGGTGCCGTCCATGCCGAAACGGCGCCCGAACGCGGCAGCGTCGGCGTCAAATACCTGTACTACAAGGAAGACCAGCCCGGCCTGGACCGTGTGCGCGTCCATGCGCCGGCGGTCTCGGTCCTGGCGCCCATCGCGGGCGAGTGGTCGCTGGCCGCCAGCGCCACGGTGGACGACGTGTCCGGCGCTTCGCCGCGCTACCACACCGCGGTTTCCGGCGCCTCGCGCATGAGCGACCTGCGCAAGGCTGGCGACGTGACGGTCACGCGCTATCTGCCGCAAGGCTCAGTCAGCCTGGCGGCCGCGTACTCGACGGAGCATGATTATGTGTCGCGCGCCCTGTCGCTGCAGGCGGCGTTGGCCAGCGCGGACAAGAACACCACCTGGAACTTCGGCCTCGGCGGTGCGGACGACAGCATCAACCCGGTCAACCACGTCGTGCAGGATGCCGGCCGCCAGACCGTCAGCGCGCTGGCCGGGGTGACCCAGGTCCTGACGCCGGTGGACGTGGCGCAGTTCACGCTGACCCACAGCCGCGGCCACGGCTATTACTCGGACCCGTACAAGCTGGCCGACAACCGCCCGGACGCACGGCGCCAGCACACCGCCCTGCTGCAGTGGAACCACCGCTTCGTGGCGCAGGGGGCGACCAGCCGCCTGAGCTACCGCTTCTACCGCGACAGCTTCGGCATCAGCGCCCATACCCTGGGCGCGGAATGGGTGCAGGGCCTGGCCGATGGCTGGACCGTCACGCCGGGGGTGCGGCTGTACACCCAGCGTGCCGCCGACTTCTACTTCGACCCGGTTTATGACCGCCAGCTTGGGGAACCCTTCCCGCCCGGCTATGTGTTCGGCAGCGGCGCCGCCAGTTCCGCCGACCAGCGCCTGTCGGGCTTTGGCGCCGTCACGCTGGGCGTCAAGCTGGCCAGGCAGATCAACCGCGACTGGGCCATGGACGTCAAGCTCGAACGCTACGAACAGCGCGGCGCCTGGCGCCTGTTCGGCAGCGGCAGCCCGGGACTGGCGCCGATGCGTGCCGTCAGCCTGCAAATCGGGGTGACGCGGCAGTGGTGAATCCGGTCTACACCATCGACTTCCAGGCCATGGCCAGCCGCTGCGAGATCAGGCTGGCCGCCGGCAGCGGGGCGGAAGCCCGCGCCCTGGCCGCCCCCGCGCTGGCCGAAGTCAGGCGTATCGAAGCCAAGTTTTCGCGCTATCGCGCGGACAGCGTGGTCAGCCGCATCAATGCGGCGGCGGGCGCGACGCCGGTGGCGTGCGACGTCGAAACGATGGCCTTGCTCGATTACGCCGATGCGCTGTACCGCTGCAGCCGCGGGCGTTTCGACATCACTTCCGGCGTATTGCGCAAGGCGTGGGATTTCAGGATCGGTGCCGTGCCGCCGCCGCCAACGCTGGAGCGTCTGCTGCCCCTGGTGGGCTGGCACCGCGTGCAACGCGATGGCGACGCTGTCCTGCTGCCGGAAGCGGGCATGGAACTGGACTTCGGCGGTTTTGGCAAAGAGTACGCCGTGGACCAGGCGGCCGAATTGCTGGCCGCGCAAGGTGTGCGCCACGGCTACGTAAACCTGGGCGGCGACATGCGCTTCCTCGGTCCGCGCCCGGACGGCAAGGCCTGGAGTATCGGCATCCAGGATCCCCGCAGCGCGTATGCCACCACTGCCAGCCTGCCCTTCAGCCGCGGCGCACTGGCCACCAGCGGCGACTATGAGCGCTACTTCGAGGCCGATGGCCGGCGCTATTGCCACATCCTCGATCCGCGCAGCGGCATGCCGGTGACCTACTGGCGCTCGGTCAGCGTGGTGGCGCCCCAGGCCATCACCGCCGGCAGTTGCAGCACCGCCGCCATGCTGCTGGAAGAGGACGGCATCGATTTCCTCGACCAGTCCGGCTTGTCGTACCTGGCCATCGACCACGATGGCCGCATCTTTCGGAGATAACAATGAAGTTCCTGATCCAATGGCTGGCAGCGCTGCTGCTGGCTGCCGCGCTGGGCAGCACTGCGCTGGCCGACGATTTCCTGGCACCCGAACAAGCCTTCGCCCTGCGCGCCGAACTGGGGGCGGACCGCCAGCTCAGCGTACGCTGGATGATCGCCCCCGGCTACCACCTGTACCGCGAGCGCATTGCCTTGCGCAGCAATGGCACGGCCCTGCCGGTGGAGCTGCCGGCCGGGACACGCAAGTTCGATGAGAACTTCGGCAGGGAGATGGAGACCTATGCGCAGGAGCTGGCCTTGCAATTGCCGTGGCGCGAGGCTGCGGCCGCCACCCTGACCGTCGCCTACCAGGGCTGCGCCGATGCCGGTTTGTGCTATCCGCCGGCCGAACGGCGCTACCGTATCGATCCGGCGCGGCCGGGCGTGCTGGTGGCGCTGCCGGAGGCGCCTGCCGCCGCCGCTGCGGCACCGGCCGCGGCATCCGCGCCGGCTGCACCGGCTGCACCGGCTCAGGTGCCGGAGGACGACACCTCGCTCGCCCAGCGCACGCTGCAAAGCGGCAGCGCGTGGCGTATCGGTGCGGCCTTCCTGGCTTTCGGCCTGCTGCTCTCGTTCACCCCTTGCGTGCTGCCGATGGTCCCGATCCTGTCGTCCATCATCGTCGGCGAAGCGCAGGTGACGCGCAAGCGCGGGCTGCTGCTGGCGGCCGCGTACAGCCTGGGCATGGCCCTGGTGTATACGGCGCTGGGCGTGGCCGCCGGCCTGGCGGGCGAAGGCCTGGCGGGAGCGCTGCAAAAGCCCTGGGTGCTGCTGACCTTCGGCGCGCTGCTGGTGGCGCTGGCGCTGTCGATGTTCGACGTCTACCAGCTGCAGTTGCCCAGCTCGCTGCAGACCCGCCTGAGCAGCGCCAGCGGCAGCTTGTCCGGCGGACGCATTGCCGCCGTCTTCACCATGGGCGCGCTATCGGCACTGATCGTCGGCCCCTGCGTCGCAGGTCCGCTGGCCGGGGCCTTGTTGTACATCAGCCAGACCGGCAATGCGCTGGTCGGCGCAGGGGCCTTGTTCGCCATGGCGTGCGGCATGAGCGTGCCGCTGCTGCTGACGGGCCTGTCCGCCGGCAGCCTGCTGCCCCGCGCAGGAGCATGGATGAACAGTGTGAAGAAGGTATTCGGCCTGCTGCTGATCGCCGTTGCTGTCTGGATGGTCAATCCCGTGCTGCCGGTCACCGTGGGCATGGCGCTGTGGGGCGGATTCGCCATCCTGTGCGCGGCGTTCCTGCGCGTCGGCGACGCGCTGCCGCAGGGCGCCGGCATCGGCGCTTACGCCGCCAAGACGCTGGGCGTGCTGATGCTGCTGGCTGGCCTGTTCGAACTGGTGGGTGCGGCCAGCTCCGGCAGCGACGTACTGCAGCCGCTGGCGCACCTGCGCGGCGGCGGGAATGGGGGCATTGGCGGCAATGGCGCGGCTGCGGGCACCGGGACGGCGCATGACGCCGAACCGCGCTTCACCCGCGTGCGCAACAGCGCCGAACTTGACCAGGTGCTGGCCAGCGCAGGCAAGCCGGTCATGCTCGACTTCTACGCCGACTGGTGCGTCTCCTGCAAGGAGATGGAACGGCTCACGTTCAGCGACGCCCGCGTGCAGGCAGCAATGCAGGGCATGCAGCTGCTACAGGCCGACGTCACGGACAACAGCGCCGAAGACCGTGCCCTGCTGAAGCGCTTCAGCCTGTTCGGCCCGCCCGGCATCATCATTTTCGACGCGGCCGGCAAGGAAGTGCCGCAAGCGCGCACCATCGGCTACCAGCCGCCCGAGAAATTCCTGGCCCGCCTGCAGCTGCCCTAGCGCGCGGCAGCCCGCAGGCAGCGGTCGCGGCCCTGGCGTTTTGCCGCGTACATGGCCGCATCGCTGCGCCTGAGCAAGTCGTCCGCCAGCTGCGCATCGAAGGGGAACACGGCCAGTCCGATACTGGCCGAGACACAGGCCGGCTGCTCGCCGGCCAGGCGCACCGGCGCGCGCACTTCGGCCAGCGCACGCCCGAGGATCTCCTCCGCTTCGCCGACCTCGTTCAAGCCCGCCAGCAGCAGCACGAATTCGTCCCCGCCCAGGCGCGCCACGGTATCGTTGGCACGCACCACCTGCTGCAGCCGTCCCGCCACTTCCACCAGCACGGCATCGCCCGCCTCATGGCCAAAGGTGTCGTTGACATATTTGAAGCCGTCCAGGTCCATCATGCACACCGCCACCAGTTTTTCGGTCCGGGCGGCAAACGCCAGCGCCTGCTGCAGCCGGTCTTCCATCAGCCGCCGGTTCGGCAGGCGCGTGAGCGGATCCATGAACGCCATCTGCTCCATTTCCTCCAGCCGCGCACATTCTTCCGTGATGTCGGTGAACAGGCCGAAATAGTGCTGCGCCCTGCCCTGCGCGTCGCGCACGGTACTCAAGGTCAGGTGGGCGGCGAACAGGCTGCCGTCGCGCCGCCTGTCCCATACCCTGCCCTGCCATTGGCCAGTGCCCAGCAAGCCTTGCCACATCGCCTTGTAAAAATCGGCATCCTGCCGGCCCGACTGCATGATGCGCGGGTGCTGCCCGAGCAATTCGTGGCGCGCATAACCGCTCATCTGGGAAAAGGCGCGGTTCGCTTCGACGATACGCATGTCGCGGTCCACCACCAGGATGCCTTCGGAGGTTGCATCGAACACTTGCGCCACCAGCTGCTCGCGCGACTCCGCGCTACGGGTTCGCTGGCGCAGCAGGCGCGCGATGCCCGCCACGTAGCGGAAAGTCAACCAGGAAGTCAGCGCCGCAGCCAGCAAAGCGCCGGCCAGCGCGGCAAGCGAAATTTCCAGCACCTGGTCCACGGCATCCTCTACTCCAGTACGACTTCTTCAAGGTATTCCGGCACGCGGCAGGTCCAATGCAATTGTTCAGTAATGCGCCGGCGCAGCGCGTCGGCCGCCGCCGGCTCGCCATGGGTCACGAATACCTGGCGCGGCGCAGCCTTCGATGCCGCCAGCCAATCCATGATCTCATCGGCGTCCGCATGGGCCGACAGGTTGCCGATCTGTACCACTTGCGCACGCACCGGAAAGTACTCGCCATGGATCTTGACCGAAGTTTCGCCGGCCAGCAGCCGTGCCCCGCGCGTCCCCGCCGCCTGGAAGCCGACGAACAGGATGGTGTTGCGCGAATCGCCGGCGAAGGCTTTCAGGT
>CAMLRG010000045.1 GCA_946482335.1 uncultured Duganella sp.
CAAGCCAAGCTGCTGCGCTTCCTGCAGGAGCGCGTGATCGAGCGCGTCGGCGGCCATGAGGAAATCCCGGTCGACGTGCGTATCGTGTGCGCCACGCACCAGAACCTGAAGGAATTGGTCAAGGCTGGCCGTTTCCGCGAAGACTTGTATTACCGTCTGTCGGAAATCGTGCTGACCATCCCGCCGCTGCGCGAGCGCGAAGGCGATGCCGTGCTGCTGGCCCAGCACTTCAAGAACCGCTTCTGCGCCCAGGAAGGGCGCGGCAACCTGCATTTCAGCCCGGATGCGCTGGCCCAGATCGCCCACCACGATTGGCCGGGCAATGTGCGCGAAATGGAAAACTGCATCAAGCGCGCCATCATCATGGCCGACGGCCCGGCCATTACGGCCGACGACCTGGGCTTGTCCGGCGCGCCGGCGGAAGAGCAACCGTTCAACCTGCGCCAGGTGCGCGACGAGGCGGAATACCGCGCCATCGTGCGCGCGCTGGCGCGGGTGGAAGGCAATATCGTCAAGGCGTCCGAATTACTGGGCGTGTCACGCCCGACGCTGTACGACTTGCTGGAGCGTCACGCCATCAAGGCGTCGGCATCCTGATCTTCGCTGCCGGCGTGCCGGCGCCGCACCTTGATGCGCCTGCGTGCCGGCTTCAGGCTGCCGGCCAGGGCCAGCAGCAGGAACAGCAAGGTCAGGCGCGGCACGTCGGTGATGGAATCGAACAAGCCCACCATCATGCAGCCAGTCATGGCGGCCAGGCAGACCGCGGCGAAAGTGTCGCCGCCCAGGCCGCGCGCCACCAGGCCGCCGCCCACCGCCAGCAGCAGGAAGGCGGTGGCCAGCGCGCCCACCCAGCCCAACTCGAATAGCTGGTTGACCGCGAAATTCTTCACGTGCCAAGGCATGTGGTTGCGGTCGCTGCTGAAGAACCAGCGCGTATGGCCTTCCGTGAAGCTGCCGTTGGCCACCAGTTCGCGCCCGGTGTCCAGTTCCTGCAGGCTGATGTTGTCGACTTCCAGCGCCGCCTTGGTCGACGTATTCCACAGGTCCAGCACCAGCGGGGCGCCCCAGCCGTTGGCCACGCGCCGGACCGGCAACTCGGCCGTCATGGTTTGCCAGTCCGGCGCCGCCTGGCGCCGGGCAAAGGTGGCCGCCACGCATT
Source organism: uncultured Duganella sp. (assembly GCA_946482335.1). The sequence continues at coordinate 1,160 of CAMLRG010000045.1, forward strand.
CCTGCGGGTAGATCAGCCAGCGTTCGCACACCGCCATGGCCGGCCGCGGCTCGCCGCCGCTGCTGCGCACATCGAGCTGCACGCGGTAGCGCTTGCCCGGCTGCGTATCGACCCGCTGCAGCAGGCGCAGCACTTCGCCGTAACTCTGGCCGCGCTGGGCCGCGCCCAGGCGCAGGTAGCGGTTGCCCGCCTCCTCGGCATAGACGAAAGTGCCCGGCACTTCGCCCTGGGTATTCTTCCACAGGTAGGTGGCCGGATAGCGTCCCAGGCCTTGGCCGAAGGCGGCCGTCAGCGCGTCCTCGTCCATCATGCTCAGCGACTTGTTCCAGTGGCGCAGGCGCAGCGCCACGTCGTCGCCGACCGTGGCAAAGCGGCTGCCGGTGTGGTAGCTGCCGGCCACCGGCACCAGCGCGGCGAACACGATGGCGCTGAAGAAGCCCACCGTCAGGGTGCCGCGCTCCAGCTTCCAGGGCGGCCGCGGCAGCGCGCGGCTGGCCGCCAGCGCCAAGGCCAGCACCACACCCAGCGCCGTGCCCGGCAACGCTTCGTTGCCGCCGTAATGGCGCGCCACCAGCGCACAGCCCAGCGCTTGCGCCGGCAGTGCCACGGTCAACAGCAGCACGCCCAGCGGGGCGCGCGCCGGTCCCAGTGCCAGCAGCACGCTGCCCCCGGCCGCGCACAAGGCGGCCAGGCCATAGCCGACATAGGCTACCTTGCTGGTCGGGCTGGCGGCGCCCGGTGCCAGCAAGCCGATGGCCGCCACCACGCCCAGCAGCAGCAGCGCCAGGGCAGCCGCCAGGCCGGGGCGCGGCAGGCGCGGCGCGGCACCGCCCAGCAGCAGCGCCGTGGCCAGCAAGCCCAGCGCGGCCGCCAGCGCGCGGTAGCCGCCGACGGAAAATACCTGGGTCAGGATCCAGTAGGTCAGGCAGAGCAGCAGCATATTGCCCAGCAGGGTGCGCCGCGCCAGCGTGCCGCTGCGCACATGGTTGGCGGCGCCCAGCACGGCGATGACCGCGCCGGCAGCGGCATATGCCAGGTAGATATCGCGCGAGAAGGTGGTCAGCCCGGCGAACACGCCCAGCGCCAAGGCGCCCAAGCCCAGTACCAGGCGCCAGTGCGGCTGGCGGCCCACCAGGAACAGCGCCACGAAGGGGAAGGCCATCGCCAGGTAAGCGTCGAGCGCGGCGCCGCCGGTGTGCATGGCGGAAAACGGCGCCGTGGGACGGTAGTCGCTGGCGAAATTGAACAGGCCGGGAAAGGCCAGGCGCTCCCACACCACGGCCAGACTGCAGGCCAACAAGCCCAGCAGCATGCCCGGCACCAGCCAGCGCTGCAAATTTTCGCCGCCCTGTCCGGCCGTATGGCGCAGCACCGGCAGCAGCAGCACGGGCCACAGCACGCCCTTCAGCACGCGCAAGCCATTGTAGGGGCTGACGTAATTGCTGAAGGCGTTGGCATCGAGCGGTGCCAGCGGCAGCACGCCGCGCCAGGCTGCCACCAGGTAGCACAGCACGAACAACGCCAGCGCCAGGCGCACCACGCCGGGCAATTTGGTCGGCGCCGGCTGCCGACCCAGATGCCAGTAGCCGGCGGCGCAGGTGGCCAGCAGCAGCAGGTCCAGTTCTTCGAGGAAGAACCAGCCGGTCCACGGCGCAAAATCGAGCACGGGCAGCAAGGCCGGCACTGCCAGCAGCCATAACTCGGGGCGCCAGAACAGCAAGCCCAGGTACAGCGCCAGGGCGCCGCCCAGCAGCCAGAGCGGGGCCGGGTACACACTGATGGCAAGGCCCAGCAGGGCGAGGAAGGCGAGGGCGGCACTACGGGCAAACAGGCTACGCATGGGCGGTTCCGGGCAAATCGTTCATGTCAGGCATTTCGGTCAGGGTGGGCAGGCAGCAAGCCGTCGAGCAGCGCCGCCAGCTGGCGGCTGCGGGCCTGGCGCGAATGGCCGGCCACGATGGCCGGGTCCGGGCGCGGCGCCTGGCCCGCCGCGCACAGCTGCATGAATTCCAGCAGGGCCGCCATGATGGCGGCCGGCTGGTCCAGTGGCGCCATGGTACGGATGCCGGCATCGCGCAGCAAGGCGGCGGTGTCGCCTGCGGCATCGGTCAGGGCCAGGATCGGGCACCCGGCGCGCAAGTATTCGTACAGCTTGGCCGGCACCTGGGCATTGCACATGCGCGCCTGCAGCACCAGCAAGCCGTCGGCGGCCAGCATTTCCGCCAGCGCCGCTTCGTAGGGCAGGGGCGGGGCCAGCTGCACCAGGTCGGCGATGCCGTGGCGCGCGATCAATTGCTGCAAATGCGCTTCGTGGCCGCTGGCGCGCAGCACGATTTGCAGGCGCCGGCCGCACACCTGGCCGGCCGCCTGCAGCGTGGCCAGTGCCGCGAACAGGCTGTCGGGCTCGCGCTCTTGCGGATAAACGGTACCGCTGTGCAGCAGGCGCAGCGGGCCGGCCGCGCGCGGCGCCGTGGCCGGCACGGCGGCCAGTGCGGCGGCGCGGAAATTTTCCTCGTCGTAAGCGTTCTCGATCAGGTGGAAGCGCGCCGCCGGCAGCGCCGGATAGCGCGCGCGGTAAGTGCGGATCGTCCCGGGCGTGGTGCACACGATGGCGCTGCAGTGGTGCAGGCATAACCGTTCGAGCCAGGCGATCACGCGCCGCGTCGGCGGGTCGGCCGGAATGTATTCGTCCAGCATCGGGTCGCGCAAGTCGATCACCCAGGGCAGGCCGCTCAGCTTATGCAGCAGCAGGGTCGCCAGCAGGGCCGACGCGATCGGGTAGGTGCTCCACAGCACGGCCGGGCGATGGCGCCGGATCAGCGCCAGCCCGCTGGGCACGGCACCCAGGCACCAGGCGGCCCAGCGGTCGGGCAGGGCCAGCCAGCGCGGATAGCGCCCGCGCAGCGACAGGTGGCGCGCCGCATCGAGGGCGAAGGCCCGCCGCACCGGCACCCCGGGCGGGATTTGCGCCAGTTGCTCGGCGTTGGTGGCGGCATAGGCGCGCTGGTGCGCAGACAGCACCAGCGGTTGCCAGCCGGCGCTCGGGAGGTATTGCACGAACTTCAGCGTGCGCTGGATGCCGCTGCTGCCGTGCAGCGGCGGGAAATGGAAGGCGACCATCAGGACGCGCTTTACCAGCCCCGTAGCCATGCCGCGGTCCAGTCTTCCACTTGGGCGCGCCAAGCGGCGCGCGAGAAGGTATGGTCGGCTTCGGCCAGCAGCTGGCGCTGCACGCGCGGCGCGGCCAAGCAGGTGCGCCAATGCGGGTCGGCCTGGCCCAGGTCGAGGAATTCGCGGGCAGTTAAATCATTGCCGCTGGTGATCAAGAGGATGGGGCCGGCAAAGCCTTGCCAGCCGGCGAGCATGCGCTGCGGCAGGCTGGCGCCGCCGCCGCCGCCGCCGCCGCCGGCAGCCGGCGTGCGCCGCGCGCCCGCCACCACGCGCCGCAGCGACTGCCAGGCGGCGCCGTAATCGAAGCGGCCGCGCAACAGCTTGCGCCACAGTTCGGGCGACAGCAGGCGCTGGCGGTAATAGTGTTTCAGCGTCGCCTTGGCTTCTCCCTGCGGCGTGCGCACCCAGGGGTTGAGCAGGACCAGGCCGCGCACCCGGGCATCGTGGCGCGCATAGAACAGGTTGGCACTCGCGGCATCGCACAAGCCCCACAGCACCACTTCCTGCAAGCCGGGGCTGGCCGCGAAAAACTGGTCGACCGCTGCGCGCAAGTCGGCTTGCACGTCTTCGAAATTGCGCAGCGCGCCGCTGCTGTCGCCCATGCCGCGGTAATCGAAGCGCATGGCGGGAATGCCTTGCCGCGCCAGCGCGCGCGCCAGCAAAGTAAATTGGCGGTGGCTGCCGGCGCGGTATTGCGGGCCGCCCACCACGATCAGTACGCCACGCGCGGCCGGCACCGCCGGCGCGCTCAGCACGCCGTACAGCGTCTCGCCCTCGCAGGCGAAGGCGAGCGCCAATTCGTCAGGCTGCATGGCGCGCTTCCTGGCACACGGCGGCCACGGTGGCATCCACCAGGGCCGGACATTCGGCGATTTCCTGGCTGGCCCAGAATTGCGGCCCGGCCACGGCCACCCCGTGCGCCCCCCAGTTGGCCAGCACGCGCGCGCTGGCCGGCGGCAGCGGACGCTCGGGCGCCGCCACCACTTCCAGCCAGTGCACCGGGCAGGCTGGCGCCGCCATTTTCTGCATGTCGAGGCCATCGAGGCTGGCCGCCAGGGCCGGGGACAGCGCATAGCCGGCGATTTCCAGGCTCTCGCCGGCTTGCAGGGCGGCGCGCAGCGCGGCCGTGCCGCCGCCGGCGCTCTCGTTCTCGCCCAGCATCTGGGCCGCCACTTTCAAGCGCAGGAATTGCTGGAGGAAAACGCTGCCATTCAACACCGGCTGCCACAGCAGCAAGGCGGCCGGCGCCACCACGCCCTGGCGCGCCGCGTCGACCGCCAGCAGGGCGCCGCTGCGCAAGCCCCACAGGCCGGGCGGGCCATGGCGCTGCGCCAGCCAGGCGCTGGCGGTTGCCACATCGTCCAGCCAGCGCGTCCAGTCGGCGTCGCCCGACTCGCCGGCACTGTCGCCGCAGCCATGCAGGTCGATTTGCAGCACGGCGTGGCCATGCGCCGCCAGCGCGCGGGCGCCGAGGGCGGCCATGCGGCGCGACTTGTTCATTTCTTCCGCGAAGGGATGCAGGTAGACCCAGGCGCCGCGGCACGTGCCGGCCGGGGCATGGTAGAGGGTGTAAGCTGCGTTGGCGCCGCTGCCCAGGAAGAGCGGCTGGGCGGGCGGCGCGGCGGTCATGCGGTCAATTTATGCTGCACGAAGGCCGCCAGGCTGCCCAGGGTGGCAAAGGTGCCGGCGCTGATTTCGTCGTCGTCGACGGTGAAGCCGAATTGCTCCTCCAGCGCCCCGATCAATTGCACCACGGCCATCGAATCGAGTTCGGGAATGCTGCCCAGCAGGGCGGAATGCTCGTCCAGATGCTGGCCGGCCGGGCCCAGCGCCAGGGTGTCGACCACGATGTCTTTGACTTCTTGCAGATACATGTTTACTCCGAGTTAGGGGCTGCCGCGCTGGCGGCATCGCGCGCCGCGGCGGCGGCGGCCACGGCAGCGTCATTGCTGGCCGTCCATTTGCCGGCGGCTTGCAGCTTGTTCTTCAAATACGGCAGCGGGAAATCCAGGCCATACGCCTTTTCCGCGAACGTTACGGCTTGCTCATACTGGCCCGCTTTCAGGGTCAGCAGGCCGAGATTATAGGCAATCGTGGCATTTTCCGGTTCCAGCGCCAGCGCCTGGTCGTAGGCGCGGCGCGCATCGGCCTCGCGCCCCACGGCCATCAGGTAGTTGCCGTACAGCGCATGCACCTTGCCATCGTCCGGGGTGTAGCGCTGGGCGCGTTCGAAATAGCACTCGACCGGGAACTTCATGTGCGCCAGGTGCACCGATTTCTGGCGCAGCGCCAGCCGGGTCAGCGTGACCAGGGCGCGGTGGTGGTTGGGGATGGCGCGCAGCGTGTAGTCGAGGTCCTGGCCAAGGTAGCCGGAACTGCCGCGCACGCCTTGTTCGACTTCCTGCGGGAAGTGGCGGTTTTCCACCACTTCCAGGTTGATCTGGCCGCGCAGGCGGTAATCGAGCGGCCCATGGTGGTTCTTGAAATCGCCGCAGTAATCCGCCGCCTGGCAAGCGCCGCTTGCCAGCAGGAGCATGCCGAGCGTCCAGCGCTTGTGCCACTGCATAGTCTTCTCCAGTATCCCCGACCCCGCCGGAAGCGGAGCAACAATACAACATTGTCAACACACGAGCATATTTTATAACATTAACAGCTGACAAGGTGCTACGATCAGCCTGATTTTGCGCCAGCGCAAAGCGCGGCCTTCCGTCCCTTGCCAGTTCTGTCTTGCCATGCCCGAATTCCTGCGATTTGACCCGACCGCCTGCCGTTTCCCCGCCCCGGCCGTCCCCGTCTTGCCGGCGCTGCGCCGCAGGGCGTTGGGCACCCCCGGCAGCGATCCGCTGGCCGGGCCGGAGGCGCGTTTCTTTGCGCGCGGCCGCTACGCCCTGCATGCCGCCTACCGCCTGGCCGGCCTGGGGCCGGGCGGCATGCTGCTGGCGCCGTCCTACCATTGCCGCACCATGCTCGACCCGGCGCTGGCGCTCGGCGCCGCCGTGCATTGCTATCCCGTGCAGCCCGATTTGCAGCCCGACCTGGAGGCGCTGCGCCGCGTGCTGGCAAGCGGCTTGCCGGCGCGCGTGCTGGTCCTGCCCCATTACTTCGGCGTCGAGCAGCCGCCGGCCGTGCTGGCCGAAGTGCAAGCCCTGTGCGTCCTGCACGGGATAACCCTGGTCGAGGATGCCTGCCATGCCTGGCCGCTGGCCCTTCGCCGCGCCCCGTTGTGCGCGGCCGGGGAGGGGCACTTGCTGGTGGCCAGTCCTTACAAATTCCTGCCCTGCGAAGAAGGCGGCGTGCTGTGGGGGCCGCCCGCCGCGCTGGCCGGCGTCGTATTGCGCGCGCCGGGCCTGTGGCAGGAGCTACGCGGCTGGAAGCGCGCCTGGGAGCGCAGCCGCGCCGCCGCCGCCCAGCCGGTCCCGGCGCCGCTGCCCGAAGCGCCCGGCGAACGCGGCCGCGAATGGCGCGAAGTCGACGAGCATCCCTCGCCCATGTACCTGGCGGCCGACGAGGGACGGCAGGGCTTGCGCCAGAGCCGCTGGTTGTTGCGCCGCACCCCGCCGGCCGCCTTGGCGGCCCAGCGCCGCCGCCACTACCAGCACTGGCTGCAAGCCGTGGCGCCGCTGGCCGGCGCGCGCCCGCTGTTCCCGCAACTGGGCGCCGACGACGTGCCGTACATGTTCCCGCTGCTGCTGGAGCGGCACGACCCGGTGTTCTACCGCCTCAAGCAAGCCGGCGTGCCGATCTGGCGCTGGGACGATATGGCGCTCAGCGATTGCCCGACGGCCGCCGCCTACCGCCTGCGCCTGCTGCACCTGCCCTGCCACCAGGGCTTGAGCACGGCCCAGATGGAGTGGCTGGCCGACGCCGTGTGCCGGGGGCTGGCATGAGCCGCTGGCAACGCATCTTGCTGGACGGCGGCCTGGGCGACCATGCGGCGCATTGGGATGCCCTGAACCAGCGCCTGATGGGCGGCCATCCGCTGCTGGCCAGCCGCTTCATCGATGGTTTGCTGCGCCATTTCGGCAGCGGCCGCGAATACCTGTTCTGGTGCGAACGCGATGGCCGCATCCTGGCCATGTGCATCCTGCAGCGGCAGTCGGCCGCGGTATGGGCCAGCTTCCTGCCGTCGCAGTCGCAGATCGGCCCCACCCTGGTGGGCGAATACGGCTTGCTCGAGGGCATCTGGAGCGCCCTGCCGGCCACCGTGCTGCAGCTCGACTTGCTGTGCAACGACCCGCATTTCGGTGCCGTGTGCGCGGGGGCGGCGCCGAACAGCGAGCGCATGAACCACGCCCTGACCATCCATGTCGCACTGCAGGGCAGTTTCGAGGCCTACCTGCAAGCGCGCCCGCGCAAGCTGCAGCAGAACCTCAAGCGCTACCAGAAACGCGTGGCGGCCGCCGGCGAGACGCCGCGCCATGTGGTGGTGGACGAGCCGCAGGCGCTGCAGGCCGCCGTGGCGCGTTATGCCGAACTGGAAGGGCAAGGCTGGAAAGGCGAATTGGGCACGGCATTGAACGCCGGCGGCCAGCTCGCCTTTTACCAGCAGGTGCTGGGCCAGGCCGCGGCCGTGGGCGAAGCCCAGGTGCACGAATTGTGGTTCGGCGAGCGCCTGGCCGCTTCCCGCCTGCTGCTGCGCCAGGGCGCGATGTGGGTGTTCCTGAAGACGACCTACGATGCCGGGCTGGCCAGTTTTTCGCCGGGGCGCTTGCTGCTGCTGGACTTGCTGCGCCACGCCTTCCGCCACTGGCAGGGCATGCGCCTCGAATTCTATACCGACGCCGACCAGAACCTGCTGGCCTGGGGCACGCACCAGCGCTGGATCGCCCACCTCAGCCAGCCGCGTAATGCCGCAGTGGAAGTGTTGCTGGCCGGATACCGCGCCCTGGGCGGCGCGCGCCGCCAGGCGCGGGCGCTGTCCAACGGGCGCTACACGGTGGCGGTGGCGTGCAGCATCGCCGAGTTGCCGGACGATGCGCGCCGCCTGCTCGACCAAGTCGAGCTGCGCAATGGGGAGGCTGGCTGTGGCTGGTATGGCAACCTGGTGGACACCGTGTTCAGCGGACCGGGCCAAGTGCGTTTCTACATCCTGCGCCACGATGGCGACCCGCTGGCCGTGCTGCCGCTGTATGCCGAGCGCCAGGGCTTGGGCTGGCAATTGCGCGCGCTGGGCAATTACTACACCTCGCTCTACCAGCCCGCCTTCGTGCCCTGCCTGAAGCCGCACGATTTGCTGGTGCTGCTGGCCGCCGTGCGGCGCGATTACCCGAGCGCGGCCACGCTCACCTTGCGGCCGATGGACCCGGCCGACCACGCCTACCAGACGCTGCTGGGCGCCGTGCGCCTGCTGGGCTGGCTGCCCTTCGAGTATTTTGCCTTCGGCAACTGGTACCAGCCGGTGCAAGGTGGCTGGGACGAGTACCTGGCCGCGCGGCCGGGCGAGCTGCGCAGCACGCTCAAGCGCATGGGCAGGAAATTCGCCGCCGCCGGCGGCACCCTGGAAATCGTCAGCGGCGGCGAGCGCGTGGCCGACGCGATTGCCGCTTACCAGGCGGTATATGCCCACAGTTGGAAACGGCCGGAACCGTATCCGGACTTCCTGCCCGGGCTGGTGCGCCTGTGCGCAGCGCAGGGCAGCCTGCGCCTGGGCCTGGCCTGGCTCGACGGGCGCGCTGTTGCGGCCCAGTTGTGGATCGTGCACAACGGCCGCGCCGCCATCTACAAGCTGGCCTACGACGAAGCCGCGCGCGCCTACGCGCCCGGCTCGCTGCTCAGCGCCTTCCTGATGCAGCACGTGATTGAAGTCGACCGGGTGCAGGAAATCGACTACCTGCAGGGCGACGACCCCTACAAGCAGCAGTGGATGAGCGAGCGGCGCGAACGCTGGGGCATCGTGGCTTACCAGCCGCGCACGCTGGTCGGCATGCTGGCCCTGCTGCGCGATGAGGCCGGCCGCCTGACACGGCGCCTGCGCCAGGGGGGCTGGAAACGATGGCGGCCGCAGCCGCATCCCGGCTAGGCGGCGGGTTTGCGGCGGCGCGCCAGGGTGGCGGCCAGTTCCGGATACAGGGGCTGGCGCAGCAGGCGCAAGGCGGCCAGCCAGGCCACAGCCGCCAGCAGCGCGCAGCCGAGGAAGGCGGGCAGCGGCAATGGCTGGCCAGGCTGGCGCCAGCCGGCCACCGCCAGCATGGCTGGCGCCAGCGCCGCTGCCGTCAGCGCCAGGTTGGGCCGCAGGGTGCGCCCGAGGGCGCGGAAGTCGGTCGGCTGGCAGCGCTGTTTGAAGGCGTAGTACCACGGTACGCTGGCGCAGGCCACGCCGAAGAAGGCCCAGGCAAACACTTGCATGTCGCGCCACAGGTAGACCACCAGGCACATGACGGCCGCGCGCGCCGGCTGGAACAGCATTTCCGCCCGCGCGTACAGGCGCGCATGGCCATCGGCCAGCATCACGGCGGCCACCAGGCTGTTCAAGCCGCTCACCGCGCCGGCGGCGCAAAACAGGGGCACCAGCGGCGCCGAAGCATCCCATTGCGGGCCGAACATCAGGCGCAGCACTTCCAGCGGGAACAGGGCGACGAAGCCATAGAAAGGCCAGGCCACCGCCGTTACATTGCCCACGTAGCGGATGTAATGCTGTTCCAGCGCCTGGCCGTTGCGCGCGGCGCGCGCCAGGGCAGGGTAGGCCACGTTGCGGATGGCGCCCATGAAATCGCGGTGGAACAGGTTCATCAAGCCCTGCGCGCGGCTGACGATGGCCACGTCGCGAAAGCCCATGAATTTCCCCACGACCAGGTCGTTGATGTCGATCGCCACCGAGGAGCAGATATTGGCCAGCGTCACCGGCCAGCCGAAGGACAGCACGTCGCGCCAATGCGCCAGCGTCGGCCGGCGCAGGCGGCGCGCGGCGCCGCAGGCCAGCAGGCCCAGCATCACGGTCAGGTTGTTGAGCACCGCGCCCAGGGCCAGCGCCAGGGCACCCCAGCCCTGCCAGGCCAGCAGCACGGTGGTGGCGGTGGCCATGGCACTGCCGCTGAGGTTGACGCGCATCACCTGGTCGAATTGCATCTCGCGCCGCAGCAGGGCCAGACAGACCGAATTGAAGGGCAGGATGAGGAAGTTACACGCGATCACGCGCGCCACCGTGCCCAGCTCCTCATGCGCATAGAATTGCGCCAGCAGGGGGGCGCCCAGCTGCACCAGGCTGAACAGGCCGATACCCATCAGCATGGCCAGCGCCCAGGCGGTGCCGATATGGCGGTCGCTCAGCTCGCCCTTGGAAATCAGGTAACTGACGATGCCAAAGTCGCGCACCACCTGGGTGATCGAGAGCAAGGCCATGGCGACCGAGAACACCCCGACTTCGGGCGGCGTCAGCAGACGCGCCAGCAGCATGAACGACAGCAGCGACAACAGCATGCTGCCGTAGCTTTCGGCGAAGGAAAACAGGATGGAGCGCCGCAGGCCAGTCATCTTACCGCTCAGTACAGGTTATTGGTCTTTTGCGAATAGCGCTCGACCCATTCCGGGAATTGCGCCGGCCGCCAGCGCGCATACCAGCTGCTGGCCAGGCTGCCCCAGGCGCGCCACAGCCGCAATTCCGTGCTGAAGGCGGCGTCGGCCGGCCGCAGCGCCGCCAGCCAGGGCCAGCGCAGCATATCCTGTGCCGCTTGCCGCCACAGCCAGCGCGGCACGCCCAACAGCTGGGCTTCGCCGGGGCGGCGCCCCAGGTTGAAGCCGGCCTTGAACGACCAGCGCCGGAAGTAGCGCTTGCTCAGCATGCCTGGCGCCACCGGCGCCAGCACTTCCATGGCCGGTTCGTAAGCGACCGCCACCCCGGCCGCAGCGCTGCGCAAGCCGAATTCATAGTCCATGTGGCGGAAATGGATTTCCGAGAACAGGCCGACCTGGTCGAACAGACTGCGCCGCGCGGCCATATTGGCGCCCGCCGGCGCATAGCCGGCCGGCGGCGGCTGCAGGCGGGCCGGCCCCAGGTCGACCCCGCCCAGGATGGCGGCCATGGTCGGCGCATACCAGGGCGGCGCGCCGCCGTCCGGCCAGGCGATGCGGGTGCAGCCGCCGGCCAGCTGCAGGGCCGGGTCGGCCGCGAAGCAGCGCCAGGTGGCCGCCAGCCAATCCGGCGGGAACAGGATGTCATCGTCGGTGAAGGCCAGCACTTCGCCGCTGCTGGCGCGAATGCCGGTGTTCAGCGCGAATTGCTTGCCCTGGCGCGGCTCGAAGCAGTAGCGCAACTGGCCCAGCGTCCAGCTGGCGCGCAAGGCTTCCACCACGGCCCGGGTATCGTCCTGGGAATTGTTGTCGACCACCAGCACTTCCACGGCCAGCCCGGGCGGCAATTGCTGTTGCGCCAGCGAGGCCAGGGTCTGGACCAGTTGCCCGGAGCGGTTCCAGGTGCACAGGATGACGGACAGCTGGCTCATGGCGCCATCCTGGGCAGCAGCGGGTGCAGCACCGTCTTCAGCAGCAGTTTCCAGGCCGGCAAATGGGCCGGATGCTGTTGCAGGGCGCGCCAGGCGCTGTCGCGGGTGCGCGGCATGTCGCCCAAGGCCAGGGCGGCGGCGCCGAAATCGCTCCAGCTGCGCGCCAGACTGCGGCGGATGGCGGCCAGGTCGGCATCGCTGCCGTCCGGCGAGGCGGTGCCCCAGCGCGCCAGCGCGGTATTGATCACCCTGGCGCGGTAATTGTCCTTCGGCATTTGGCGCGTGATGCTGTGCGGATGCTGGCGGTACAGGGCATACGGGCGCGGCAGGCGCAGGATGGGGGTCAGGCGCGAGGCGCGCAGCCACAAGTCATAGTCTTCGCCAATCGGCAGGCTGGTGTCGAAGCCGCCCAGCGCCTGCAGCAGGCTGCGCTCGGCCAGCACGGTGCTGGTCCACACCACGCAATCGAGCATCAATTGCGGATACACCCAGCCGCTGGCGCCGGCCCAGCGCCCGCTGTCGGTGCTTTGTGCTTCCAGTTGCGCCAGCAGTTCCGGCGCCGGTTGCGGCGTTTCGCTATGCCACACATGCCAGGCCGTGTAATTCATGCGGCTGTCGGGGTTGGCTTGCGCCAGGGCCAGTTGGGCTGCCAGCTTGCCGGGCAGCCACACGTCATCCGCATCGACGAAGCTGACGTAGCGCCCGCGCGCGGCTTCCAGGCCATGGTTGCGCGCCCGCGCCACGCCGCCATTGGCTTGCCGCAGCAGGCGCACGCTGGGGTATGATTGCCGCACCAGATCGGCCGAGCCATCGGGCGAGCCGTCGTCGACCACGATGACTTCGAGGCCGGGCACTTGCTGCGCCAGGACCGAGTCCAGGGTGGTCGGGAGGTAGGCTTCCGCCTTATAGCAGGGGATGATGACGGAAACGAGGGGCTGGTCCACAGGAAGACATAAAAAACGGCCGGCTGGCCGGGTGTCGCCAGTATTGACGCAAAGGATGGGACCGTCAACAAAAATTATAATAACGACCAGATTGTTGCGTAAATCACATGCTTCGTTGCCACAATTTACTTCTCAAGTGCTGGCGTCTTCAGGTAAAATGTTGACAAGGTGGCATGTAGCCGGGCGGGTGGTCAGGGGCAAAAAAGGACAAGACGGATGAAGATTGCGTTGCTGTGCACGGGCCTGGGCAATATCTATCGTGGCCACGAAATTTTTGCGCAAGACTTGTTCGCCCTGCTGGACGGTCATGCCGATATCACCCTGTTCAAGGGGGCCGGCACCGCGGCGCCGCGGCAAGTGGTGGTGCCGACGCTGGCACGCGACGCCGCGCTGCTGCAGCATATCCGCATGCCGGTGTCGCCGCGCTGGCATGGCGCCGCCGTCGGCCAGGAGCAATTGCGGATCGAGGCCGAAACCTTCAGCTACGGCGCCTTGCCCCAGTTGCTGGCGGGCGGCTACGATGTACTGCACTGCCTTGAACGCGAGGTGGCCGAACGCCTGTACAGCCTGCGCCACCTGTTCCCCAAGACGCCGAAAATCCTGTTCTCCAACGGCGGCGCCATCCCGGCCGCCGACTTGCCGGCCTGCGACTTCGTGCAGGAGCACACGCCCTACAACTTCGAACGCAGCGCGCGCCACAAAGCCTTTATGGTGCCGCACGGGGTCGACGTGGACTTGTTCCACCCGGGCGTGCGCAGCGATTTCCGCGCGCGCCACGGCATCCCGGCCGACGCCTTCGTCGTCATCAGCGTCGGCACCGTGTGCTACTGGCACAAGCGCATGGACCATGTGATCCGCGAAGTGGCCGCCTTGCCGCATGCGCACTTGCTGATCGTCGGCCAGGACAGCGCCGACACCCCCGCCATCCAGGCCCTGGGCCAGCAGTTGATGCCCGGCCGCATCACCTTCACGCGCATGGCGCACGAAGACTTGCCGCAAGCGTACGCGGCGGCCGACGTGTTCGCGCTCGGTTCGCTATTCGAAACCTTCGGCATCGTGTACATCGAGGCGATGGCGATGGGCTTGCCGGTGGTCAGCACCAACCACCCCAACCAGCGCCAGATCATCCAGGACGGCCTCTTCATCGATATGGCCGCGCCGGGCGCCCTGACCGCGGCGCTGCGCGACACGCCGCGCGCGCGCTGGGACGAATTGCGGCGCGCAGGCCGCGCCATCGCCGTGCGCGATTACAGCCTGGCCGCTTTGCGCCAGCGCTACCTGGAACACTATGCGCGCATCGCCGCCGCGCCGTCGCAATTGCCGGTGGACAGCATCGGGCGCCGCCTGCGCGCCCACGCGCGCAACCTGTGGCGCCAGCTGCGCCGCTCGGTCGGCGTGCCGGCCTGATCCCAACCGTGGAAAGCCTTTCATGAGCCATCTGATCCAAGACTTGATCTTTGCCAGCGCGCGCCGCACGCCGCAGGCCGAAGCCCTGGTGTACGGCCCGCGCCGACTCGACTATGCCGCCCTCGCCGCGCTGGTGCGCGCGAGTGCCGCCAGCCTGCTGGCCCATGGCCTGGAAGCCGGCGAACGGGTCGCCGTCTACATGGAAAAGAATATCGAGAACGTGGCGGCCATGTTCGGCGCCGCCAGCGCCGGCGGCGCCTTCGTGCCGGTCAACCCGCTGCTCAAGCCGGAACAGGTGGCCTACATCCTGGCCGACTGCAATGTGCGGGTACTGGTGACCACGGTGGACCGCCTGCGCCTGCTGCAGGATGCGCTGGCCCATTGCCGCGACTTGCGCACCGTGCTGGCGGTGGGCCGCGGCGCGCTGCCGGAATTACCGGGCGTGCAAGTACTGGCCTGGGACGAGGCGCTGGCGGCGGCGCCTGAGGGCCGGGTGCCGCACCGCGCCATCGACACCGATATGGCGGCCATCCTGTATACCTCGGGCAGCACGGGCAAGCCCAAGGGTGTGGTGCTGTCGCACCGCAACATGGTGGCGGGCGCCGTCAGCGTTGCCAGCTACCTGGAAAACACGCCCGACGACCGCCTGCTGGCGGTGTTGCCGCTGTCCTTCGACTATGGCTTGAGCCAGCTCACCACCGCTTTCCATGCCGGCGCCACCGCCGTGCTGATCAACCACTTGCTGCCGCGCGACGTGCTGCACGCCGTGGTGGCGGAACAGATCACCGGCCTGGCCGCCGTGCCGCCGCTGTGGATCCAGCTGGCGCCGCTGCCCTGGCCGGCCGACTGCACGCTGCGCTACCTGACCAACTCGGGCGGCGCCATGCAGCGCCCCACGCTCGACGCCTTGCGCGCCGCGCTGCCCAGGGCCAGGCCGTTCCTGATGTATGGCTTGACCGAAGCCTTCCGCAGCACTTTCCTGCCGCCGGAGGAATTGGAACGCCGCCCCGATTCGATGGGCAAGGCCATCCCGAATGCCGAAGTGATGGTGCTGCGCCCGGATGGCAGCGAATGCGCGCCGGGCGAACCGGGCGAGCTGGTGCACCGCGGCGCCCTGGTGTCGCTGGGCTACTGGAACGACCCGGCCAAGACCGCCGAGCGTTTCAAGCCGATCGCGCCACGCCATTACGGCTTGCCGATCACCGAACTGGCGGTGTGGTCGGGCGATACCGTGCGCAAGGATGAAGACGGCTTCCTGTACTTCATCAGCCGCAATGATGAAATGATCAAGACCTCGGGCTACCGCGTCTCGCCGACCGAAGTGGAAGAAGTGGTGTATGCGCGCGAACAGGTGGCCGAAGCGGCGGCCCTCGGCGTCAAGCACCCGGCGCTGGGCCAGGCCATCGTGGTGGTGGCGCTGCCGCGCGAAGGCGTGGCCCTCACCGCCTCCGACTTGCTGGCCGCGCTCAAGCCGCAGCTGCCGGCCTATATGCTGCCGCAAAAGGTGGTGATCGCCGAGGCCAGCCTGCCGCGCAACCCGAACGGCAAGATCGACCGCAAGCTGCTGTCGACCCAGTACGAAAACGTGTTTGCGGAGGGCGCATGAGCTTGGACGCCCCGCGCCGCCCGCAGCACGCGCCGCTGCTGCAGTTCGCGGTCGAGGACGATTGCCTGCTGATCGGCGGCATCCCGCTGCCGCGCCTGGCGCAGCGCGTCGGCCAGACCCCGTTCTACGCCTATTCGCGCGCCGCCATCACGCAGCGCGTGGCCGAGCTGCGCGCCGCGCTGCCGGCCGACGTCCACCTGCACTACGCGATGAAGGCCAACCCGATGCCGGCCGTGGTGCAGCACCTGGCATCCCTGGTCGACGGCATCGACGTCGCCTCCGGCGGCGAGCTGCGGGTGGCGCTCGACACCACGATGGACCCGGCCAACATCAGTTTCGCCGGCCCCGGCAAGGGCGACGCCGAACTGTCCTGCGCGATTGCCGCCGGCATCGTGCTGAACCTGGAATCGGAAGGCGAGCTGGAGCGCGCCGCCGCCATGGGCCAGCGCCTGGCCATCGTGCCCAAGGTGAATGTGCGGGTCAATCCGGACTTCGAACTGAAGTCCTCGGGCATGAAGATGGGCGGCGGCCCCAAGCAGTTCGGCGTCGATGCCGAGCGCGTGCCGGCCATGCTGGCGCGGATCGGGGCGCTGGGCCTGGACTTCCACGGCTTTCACATTTTCAGCGGTTCGCAGAACCTGAAGGCGGCCGCGCTGCAGGACGCGCATGAAAAGACCTTCGCGCTGGCGCTGCGCCTGGCCGAAGCGGCGCCGCGCGCTCCGCGCATCCTGAATATCGGCGGCGGCTTCGGCATCCCCTACTTCCCGGGCGAAGAACGGCTCGACCTGGCGGCGGTGGGCGCCAACCTGGCGCGCATCCTGGACGAGGTGCGGCCGCGCCTGCAGGGCGCGCAAGTGGTGATCGAACTCGGGCGCTACCTGGTGGGCGAAGCCGGCGCCTACGTGTGCCGCGTGGTGGACCGCAAGGAATCGCGCGGCCAGGTGTTCCTGGTCACCGATGGCGGCTTGCACCACCACCTGTCGGCCTCCGGCAACTTCGGCCAGGTGATCCGCAAGAATTATCCGGTGGTGGTCGGCCACCGCGTGGCGGGCGGCCCGCGCGAGCAAGCCTCGGTGGTGGGCCCGCTGTGCACGCCGCTCGACTTGCTGGCGGACCAGATGGAATTGGGCCAGGCGCAAGCGGGCGACCTGGTGGTGGTTTTGCAATCGGGCGCCTACGGTGCCACGGCCAGCCCGGCGGCTTTCCTCAGCCATCCGGCCGCGGTCGAAGTGTTGGTCTGAGCGGAAGGAAGGCGTATGAGCGGGATCTGTGGATGGATGGGGTTTGCCGGCGCGCCGGATGTGCTGGAACGGATGGCGGCGCCGCTGTCCCGTTTCGACCAGGCGGCGCTGCAGGCCCGTGCCGGCCAGCGCAGCGGCGTGGCCGTGGCGGCGTACCCGGGCAGCGCCGACGTCTTCCAGCGCGACGGCGTGCTGGTCGCGCTCTGGGGGCAACCCCGTTTCGATGACCCGGCACTGGCCGAGCTGATGGCGGCGCAAGGCGCGGCCGCCACCGTCGCCACGCTGTGGGCCCGGGGCCCGCAACACACCTGCGCCCAGCTCCACGGCAGTTTCACCGTCGCCATCCTCGACGAGCGCAGCGGCGAAGCCATGCTGGCCAGCGACCGCATGGGGATCCAGCCGCTGAACTGGCAACTGGCCGGGGAAACCCTGGTGTTCGCCAGCTCGGCCGATGCGCTGGTGCGCCATCCCCTGACGCCCGGCGTGCTGGACCACCAGGGCTTGTACAACTATGTGTATTTCCACATGGTGCCCTCGCCCGGCACCGTGTACCAGGGCCAGCAGCGCCTGCTGCCCGGCCACTACCTGCACTACCGCCAGGGCCGGGTCGAGCAGCATGCCTACTGGCGCATGCAATTCGAAGAAGACGGCAAGCGCTCGTTCGGCGAGCTGAAGGAAGAATTCCTGGCCGTCCTGCGCCGCAGCGTCAAGGAAGCGGTGGGCCAGCACAAGGTGGGCGCCTTCCTGTCCGGCGGCACCGACAGTTCGACCATCGCCGGCGTGCTGACCGAAGTGGGCGGGGTGGCCGCCGACACCTATTCGATCGGCTTCGAAGCCCAGGGTTACGACGAAATGGACTATGCGCGCATCGCCTCGCGCCATTTCGGCACCCGTCACCATGAATACTATGTGACGCCGGACGACGTGGCGGCCGCCATTCCGCAAGTGGCGGCGGTGTTCGACCAGCCCTTCGGCAACGCCTCGGCGGTGCCGGCGTTCTACTGCGCCCGCCTGGCCCGGGCCGACGGCGTGACGCGCATGTTCGGCGGCGACGGCGGCGACGAACTGTTCGGCGGCAACGAGCGCTATGCCAAACAGCACGTGTTCGAACTGTACGAACGGGTGCCGCGCCTGGTGCGCAAGGCCTTGCTCGAGCCGGCCGTGTTCAACTTCCCCGGCGGCGAGCGGGTGCGCCTGCTGCGCAAGGCGCGCAGCTATATCGAACAAGCCTCGCTCGGCATGCCGGCGCGCCTGGAAACCTACAACCTGCTGGGCCGCTACGGCCCGCAGCAAGTGTTCACCGATGAATTCCTGGCGGCGGCCGACATCGGCCACCCGCTCGCCAGCCTGGAGCGCACCTATGGCCGCAGCGAAGCACGCTCCCTGATCAACCGCATGCTGGCGCTGGACTTGCAAGTGACGCTGGCCGACAACGACTTGCCGAAAGTAATGAAGGCCTGCGAACTGGCTGGCGTGGAAGCCGCCTTCCCCTTCCTGCACGATGCCGTGGTCGGCTTTTCGGCCGGCCTGACCCCGCAACAGAAATTGAATGGCACCCAGTTGCGCTGGTTCTTCAAGGAAGCGTTGCGCGGCTTCCTGCCCGATGCCATCATCACCAAGCAAAAGCATGGGTTTGGTTTGCCGTTCGGGGTCTGGCTGCAGCAGCACGCGCAGTTGCAGCAATTGGCGGCCGACAGTCTGAGCGACTTGAAGGCGCGCAAAGTGGTGCGCGGCGACTTCATCGAACAATTGGTCGGCACCCACCTGAAAGAGCATGCCGGCTACCACGGCACCATGGTGTGGGTGCTGATGATGCTGGAACAATGGTTCCGCGCCCACCGCAGCGCCTGATACGCACATTGAACTGAGGGATAACATGGCACTTCCTGTAATGCGGCTGGCTGTGGCCGCCACCCTGGCCGCCAGCGCCTTGCTGGCCGGTTGCAAGTCGGATACCCCGGAAAGCTTGCTGGCCGACGCCAAGCAGCTGCAGCAGAAAGGCGACCGCAAGGGCGCCCAGATCCAGCTGAAAAACGCGCTGGGCCTGGACCCGAACAATGCCGAAGCGCGCTACCAGCTGGCCAAGCTGTCGCTGCAACTGAACGACCCGGTGTCGGCGGAAAAGGAAGCGCGCCGTGCCCTCGAATTGAAATACCAGCCGCGGGACAGTGAGCGTTTGCTGGCGGAAGCCTTGCTGCGCCAGGGCGAATTCCAGAAAATGCTGGACGAGACCGAGCTGTTCCCGAGCAATGCGGCCCTGCTGGCCCTGCGCGGCGAAGCGCTGATCGGCTTGCGCAAGCTCGACGAAGCGCGCAAGGAATTCCAGGCCGCGCTGGAAGCGGCGCCCGATAGCGCCGAAGCGCTGACCGGCCTGGCGCGCCTGGCGGCGCTGGGCAACGACCTGGTGGGCGCGCAAGCGCTGGCCGAGCAAGCCATCGCCAAGGATGGCGGCAATATCGCCGCGCTCACCTTCAAGGGCGAACTGTTGCGCGCCCAGCAAAAGCCGGAGGAAGCGCGCGCCGCCTTTGCCGAAGTGATCAAGCTCGACCCGACCAACAGCGGCGCCAACCTGGAGCAGGCTTACCTCGACATCGTGGCCGGCAAGTATGATGCCGCCCAGGCAGCCATCGATGCGGCCAAGAAGTCGGCACCGCGCAGCCTGCCGACCCTGTATACCCAAGCCTTGCTCGATTACACGCGCGGCAATTACACGGCTGCGCGCGACAACTTGCAAGCCATCGCCAAGCGCGCCCCGAACCACGCGCCCAGCATGCTGCTGTCGGCCTCGGTCGACTTCCACCTCGGCACCCTGAAGCAGGGCGAAGCCAAGCTGCGCAGCTACCTGGAAGGACAGCCTGGTAATGCCTATGCGCGCAAGCTGCTGGCGGCCACCCTGCTGCGCGTGAACAACCCCACCGAGGCGCTGCAAGTGCTGGAACCGGCACTCAAAGCCAAGATGGAAGATGCCAGCCTGCTCGAGCTGGCGGCCCAGGGCAATATGATGTTGCGCGAAGCGGGCAAGGCGGCAAGCCTGCTGGAACAAGCGGTGGCCCTGGCTCCGCAGCGTGCCTCGGCCTATATGGCCCTGGGCAGCGCCCGCATTGCGCTGGGTGAGCGTGACAAGGGCATCGCCATGCTCAACAAGGCCGTCGAGCTCGAGCCCGACTCCCTGGCGGCCGCCATGGCGCTGGCACGGGCCCGCCTGGCCGGCGGCGAATTTGAGCCGGCGCTGGCGGTGCTGGCCAAGCAGGACGCCAAGCACGGCAAGTCGCCCGAGCTGCACATCCTGAAAGGCAATGTGCTGCTGGCCAAGCAAGACAAGGCTGGCGCGCGTGCCGCGTTCAGCAAGGCGGTCGAATTGGCGCCGACCAGTTTTGCATCGGTGATCAATCTGGCCCAGCTGGAACTGGTCGAGCAAAAGCCGGACGCCGCGCGCCAGCATCTGCTCAAGCTGCTGGACAAGGACAAGGGCAATGTGCAAGCCATGACGGCGCTGGCGATGCTGGCGGAGCGTTCCAAGCAGCGCCCTGAAGCCACGCAATGGCTGGAAAAAGCCGCGGCGGTGGACGCCACGGCCTTGCCGCCGGCCATGCGCCTGGCGTCCTTCTACCTGCAGACCGGGCAAGCCGCCAAGGCGGTCGAACACCTGCGCAAGGTGCTGGTAGTGCACGCGGCCGAACCGGTGGTACTGGAAGTCATGGGCCGGGCCCAGCAAGCCAGCGGCGACCTGGCCGGCGCCACCGAAACCTTTGGCAAGCTGGCCAGCGCGGCACCCAAGTCGCCGCAGCCGCAGCTGTACCTGGCTGCGGTCCAGGCCCAGAACAAGAATATGGCGGCAGCCCAGGCCAGCGTGAAGAAGGCGCTGTCGCTGGCGCCCGATTTCGTGCCGGCGCACCTGATGCAGGCCGACCTGGCCCTGGCGCAAAACCAGCCGGACGAAGCCCTGGCCGTGCTGCGCGCGCTGCAGAAGGCCCAGCCCAAGCTGGCGGGCGCCTTCGTGGCGGAAGGCGAGTTGCACATGCGCCTCGGCAAGCCGGCGCAAGCCGTCGCGCCTTACCAGCAAGCGTTCACCCTGGCACCCCGGCCGCAAGTGATGGTCAAGCTGGCCAACGCCCTGCGCGCCGCCGGCCGCGCCAGCGATGCCGACGCCCAGGTGGCCAATTGGCGCAAGGCCCATCCGGACGAGCCGCTGGGCCTGCTGTACACCGCCGAGCAGAACATCATGGCCAAGCAGTACAAGGCCGCCATCGGCCAGCTGGAAACGGTGCTGGCCAAGCTGCCCGACAATGTGCTTGCGCTCAACAACCTGGCGTGGTCCTACCAGCAGGAAAAGGACCAGCGCGCCCTGGCCACCGCGGAAAAGGCATACAAGCTGGCCGGCGACGACCCGACCATCATGGACACGCTGGGCTGGATCCTGGTCGACCACAACCAGCTCGAACGCGCGGTGCCACTGTTGCAAAAGGCCGTCACCCTGGCGCCAAAGGCGGGCGACATCCGTTTCCACTATGCCGCGGCGCTGAACAAGAAGGGGGACAGGGTCCAGGCGCGCAAGGAATTGGAAGCGGCGCTGGCCGGTCCCGCCTTCGCCAGCGGCGACGAAGCGCGCACAATGTTGTCGCAGTTAAAGAATTAATTCCAATGTGAAATAGAAAAGAAAAAAAGGCAAGAAAACGACGCTGGACCTATTGCTTGGCGGCCTTAGCCGTGCCAACATCAGCGTTGTTATCAATTCCTACATAACGGATCCGATCCATGGCGCAGCGTATTTCCTCCCTGGTGCTGACGGCTTGCCTGGCCGGCAGCGCCGTGCTCCTGGCGGCTTGCCAGCGCCACTCGGCCGCCGACTACCTGGCCGACGCGAACCAGCAGTACCGGAAGGGTGACCGCAAGGCGGCCCAGATCCAGGCCAAGAATGCCCTGGCCGCCGATCCGGGCAATGCGGAAGCGCGCCTGCTGCTGGCGCGCACCTCGTACGAGATCGGGGAATTGCTGGCGGCCGAAAAAGAAGTGCGGCGTGCCATGGAGATGGGCTACCAGCCCGACGAATCGCTGGCCTTGCTGGTCAAGATCCTGATGGCCCGCAACGATTACCGCCAGGTGCTGGCCGTTACCGCCGCGCGCAAGGGCGAACCTGCGGTGCAGGCGATGCGGGGCGCCGCCCTGCTGGCCCAGCGCAAGCTGGACGATGCCAAAGCTGAATACGAAGCGGTGCTGCAGGCCGATCCCGACAATGCCGATGCGCTCAGCGGCCTGGCACGGCATGCCGCCCTGAGCCATGATGTGGCGGAAGCGGTACGCCTGAATGACTTGGCGCTGGCCAAGGATGCGCACAATACCAGCGCGCTCGGTTTCCGCGCCGAATTGCTGCGCTTCCAGAACCAACCGGAAGAAGCGCGCAAGGTGTACCAGGAATTACTGGCGCAAGACCCGGGCAACCGCGACGTGCTGTTGCAGCAAGTCGCCTTGGACTTATCGACGGGCCAGCTCGACGCCGCCGAGGCGGGCTTGAAAAAAGCGCTGGCGACCGGCCCGCGCACGGTCGCCATCACGTACACGCAAGCCTTGCTGTACATGCTGCGCAAAGATGGCAAGGCAGCGCGCGACGCCGCGCAGGAAGCGCTGCGGGTGGCGCCGCGCCATATGCCGAGCCTGCTGCTCGCAGGGAGCCTGCAATTGGAAGCGGGCAATGTCGCCCAGGCCGAGCAATACTTGCGCACCTTCGTCGAAGCCAACCCCCAGCACCGGCTGGCCCGCCAGCTGCTGGCGGCCTGCCATTTGCGCGCGCGCCAGCCGGAACAGGCGCTGGCCGTGCTCGGCCCCCTGCTGGCGCCGGACCGGGTCGACGCCAACACGCTGGCCATGGCCGGCGAAGCGATGGGCTTGCAGCGCGACTTCGGCAAGATGGCCGGCTACCTGGAGCAAGCCATTGCGCTGTCGCCGAAAGATGCGCGCTTGCGTACCGCCCTGGGCGAAGCGCGCCTGCAGATGGGCGAACGGGCCACCGGCATCAGCGAACTGGAGCGCGCCACCGCGCTGGCGCCGGGATCCTTGCATGCAGCCTTCAGCCTGGCGCGCGCCCGTTTCCGCCTGGGCGAATACGACAAGGCGCTGGCGGCACTGCAGCCGCTCGATGCCGTGCATGGCAAGAACCCCCTGCTGCACAATATGCGCGGCCTGGTGCACCTGGCGCGGCACGACGACGCCAATGCGCGTGCCAGTTATGAGAAGTCGCTGGCGCTCGACCCCAAATCGTTCGACCCGGTATTCAACCTGTCCCGGCTGGATATGCGCAAGCGCGAGCTCGATGCGGCGCAGCGCCGCCTGGAAGCCTATCTGAAGCAAGTGCCGCAGGAAGCCCTCGCCATGCAAGCCTTGGCCCAGCTGGCGGAAGACCAGGGGCAGTGGGATACGGCCCGCACCTGGCTGCAAAAAGCCACGGCTGCCAGCCCGGACGACCTGATGCTGGCCCTGCGCCTGGCCCGCTTCGACCTGGCCCATGGCAAGCCGCGCGATGCCGTGACGGCGCTGCGCAAGCTGCATACCAACCATGCCGAACACCCCTTGCTGCTCGATTTGCTGAGCGAGGCGGAAGCGGCGACCGGGCAGTTGCCGCAAGCGTTGGAAGCGGCCAGCAAACTGGCCGTCCTGGTGCCGCGCGCCGCCTTGCCGCAGTATCGCATCGGCCAGCTGGAAATCCGGCGCAAGGATTGGAACGCGGCGCAGCGCGCGCTGCAAAAGGCGCTGGCCCTGGAGCCGAATTTTGTGCCGGCCCACCTGGCGCTGGTGGAACTGGCGGTGCGCCGCAATGAGCCGGCGGCCGCCTTCACCGCCGCCAAGCAATTGCAGCAACAGCTGCCCAAGCGCGCCGAAGGGTATACGGTGGAAGGCGACTTGCTGGTGGCGCAAGACAAATGGGCCAAGGCCATCGTGCTGTTCGAGAAATCGCTGGCCCTGAAGAGCGATCCCTACGTCATGCTCAAACTGCTGGGCGCCGAACGCCGGCTGGGCAAGGATGCGGAAGCCGACGCCCGCGCGGCGAAATGGCGCCAGCAATTCCCGCGCGATCCGGTGCTGCAGCAGTATGCCGCCGAGCGCGCCATGGTGCGGCGCGATTACGCGGCCGCCCGCCAGGAATGGGAAAGCTTGCTGAAGCAATATCCTGCCAATCCGCTGGCCTGGAACAACCTCGCAGTTGCACTTCAGAAACTTAAAGACAAGGACGCCCTGAAGGCGGCCGAGCGGGCCCTGGCCATGTGGCCGGACCAGCCGGCCTTCCTGGATACGGCGGGGACGATCCTGGTGGAACAGGGAGAATTGAAGCGCGGGCTTGGCTTGCTCAAGCAAGCCAGCGCTTTGGACCCGGATGCGGCCGATATCCGTTATCACTTGGCGCAAGCGTTACTGCGCCAGGGGGAGAAATTGGCAGCGCGGAAAGAGTTACAGTTGGCGCTTGCAAATGGTAACAATTTTGCCGAGTCCGATAACGCGCGCGCATTGCTGAAAAATCTTGAATGACCTATGATTTTTGTTGATGAGTTCGGCGCCGCGCCGCTAGCCGTCCGCATCAGGAGAACCTTGCCATGAACGCAAATGCTGCTCCCAGCGTGGAATGCATGTCAGAACGGCCTGCTTCTCGCTCAGAACATGCGGGCGCCACTCTCGAAGACCAGCTGCCTTCCAACATGGAAGATGTGGTCACTGACGAGAAATCATTCGGTATACGCATGATTGATACGATTGAAGGCCGCAGCCAAGCCAGTATGCTCATCAATAAGATGTATGCATGGCGCGGCTATACCGGCACGCACAAGATTTCCGACGATCCCAACCGGATCACGCTCACCGCCAGCACCAAGGGCCAAGTCGTGGTAGGGACCCTGACCCTGGGGCTCGATTCGCCGATCGGCATCATGGCCGATGAAATTTTCCGTGAAGAAATTGATGCCTACCGGCGCATCGGCGCCCGGGTGTGCGAAATCACCAAGCTGGCCTTCGATTCGAACGGCACCAAGGAGCAGATGGCCTCGCTGTTCCACCTGTCCGTGCTGTACGCCCGCGACTTGCATCATTGCACGCATATATTCATTGAGGTCAACCCGCGCCACCGCCGCTTTTATGAGCATATGCTGGGCTTCAAGCGCCTGGGGGAAATGCGCAACAATCCGCGCGTCAATGCGCCGGCCTATTTGCTGGTCGTCGACCTGGAGTATGTCACGCGCCAGATCAATGAGCTGGGCGGACAAGGCATGGGCAAGGTCGCCGCGCTGCGTTCCTTCTATCCGCTGTTCTATTCGCCGCGCGAGGAGGCCGGCATCTTGCAGCGCTTGAAGAATATCCAGTAAAGGCCCATGACCACGGCGTTCTCCTACGACGCGGCCTTCGCGCGCAATATCGGCTGGGTTACCCCTGAAGAACAGGCATTGCTTCGGGGTAAGCGCATTGCCATTGCCGGGGTGGGCGGGGTCGGCGGCGTCCACCTGTTGACCCTGGCGCGCCTCGGGGTGGGGGCTTTCCGCATTGCCGACTTCGATACCTTCGATCTCGCCAACTTCAACCGCCAGGCCGCGGCCTTCATGTCGACCCTGGGCTTGCCCAAGGCCGAGGTGGCGGCGCGCATGGCGCGCGACATCAATCCCGAACTCGATATCGAGGTGTTCGGGGCCGGCGTCAATGCCGGCAATATGGCCGCCTTCCTGGAGGGCGTCGACCTTTACGTGGATGGCCTGGATTTCTTTGCCTTCGAAGCGCGCCAGCGCATTTTCGAGCATTGCCGCGCGCACCGCATCCCCGCCACCACGGTGGCGCCGCTGGGCATGGGGGCGGCCTGCCTGAATTTTTTGCCGGGCAAGATGAGCTTCGAGGAATACTTCCAATGGGGCGAGCGGCCAGAGCTGGAGAAGGCGCTGCGCTTCCTGGTCGGACTGGCGCCGGCCGGCCTGCACCGCCCCTACCTGGTCTGGCCGCAAGCGGTCAACCTGCGCGAGCGGCGCGGGCCTTCGACCATCATGGCCTGCCAGCTGTGCGCCGGCATCGCCGCCACCCAGGCCTTGAAGATCCTGCTCGGGCGCGGCCACGTGCTGGCGGCGCCGCATGGCTTCCAGTACGACGCTTACCGCGACAAGCTGGTGCGCACCTGGCGCCCGGGCGGCAACCGCAACCCCATCCAGCAACTGGCGCTGGCCATCGGCAAACGGGTCTATGGCAAGGCGCTGCAAAATCCATGACCACCATCGAATCGATCCTCGACCTCGCGCGCTGGGCCCCCAGCGGCGACAATGTGCAATCCTGGCAGTTCGAACTCCTCGGCCCGCAGCACGTCGCGGTGCATTGCCACGATACGCGCCACGACACCGTCTATGACCTGGATGGCCACTCCAGCCAGCTGGCCTTCGGGGCGCTGCTGGAAACCATGGCGATCGCCGCCAGCGCCCATGGCTGGCGCGCCACGGTCACGCGCCGCGCGCTGCCCCCGGCGCAGGAGGCGCAGCCGGTGTTCGATGTGCATTTCGAAGCCGACGCCGCGGTGGCGCCGGATCCCTTGCTGGCAGCCATCCCGCAGCGCAGCGTGCAGCGGCGCCCGATGCACAGCACGCCGCTGACCGCGCAGCAGAAAGCCGCGCTGGCCGCGGCGGTCGGCCCCGGCTATAGCCTGCGCTGGCTGGAATCGTTTGGCGCGCGCTGGCAGGCGGCGCTGCTGATGTACCGCAATGCGCGCCTGCGCCTGACCATGCCGGAAGCCTACGAGGTGCACCGCCGCATCATCGACTGGAACCGGCAGTACAGCGAAGACAAGGTGCCGGACCAGGCACTGGGGGTGGATGCGCTGACGCTCAAGCTGATGCACTGGGCCATGCAGAGCTGGCAGCGCCTGGCGCGCATGAATGCCCTGATGGGCACCTGGGCGCCCCGGCTGCAAATGGATTTGCTGCCCGGCCTGGCCTGTTCGGCCCATGTGTCGATTGTGGCGGCACAGCCGCCGGCCGGCATCGACGATTACGTGGCGGCAGGACGTGCCGTGCAGCGCTTCTGGCTGACCGTGACCAGCCTGGGGCTGCAGTTGCAGCCGGAACAGACGCCGCTCATCTTTGCCCGTTACACCAAGGGCCGCGGCGTCGCATTTACCCGCGTGCAGGCGGTGCAGGCGGCGGCACGCCGCCTGCGCGAACAGACGGTACGCCTGTTCTTCGGCGAGCACGGCGAACCGGTGTTCATTGCCCGCGTCGGCGGCGGCGCCGCGGCGCGTTCGCGCTCGCTGCGCAAGCCGCTGGCGCAGCTGCTGAAGCGTTAGTTCTTGGCGGCTGCCGGCCCCAGCAAGGCGCAGTTCATGCCCTTTTTGCCAAAGTGGCTGATCAGGTCGCCGAGATCGTTCTTGAACGTCGTCTCCATGTTGCGCTTGCGCTGCTCCAATGCGCTGGCCACGGCCGGCGCACTGTGGCGGCGAACCGGGCTCTTGAGTGCCAGCATGAAGGGCAGGCCCCAAGTCTTATACAGCTGGGCGTACCCTTGCAGCGGCGCCACGGCTTGTTCGAATTCCTCGGGCGAAAACGCCGCGCGCAGCGAATTGATGTAATCGAGGGTGAACCGCTCGTGCTGGCGGTGCGCGTACTGGTGGCCGAAATAGGCAATGCTGCGCTCCGATTTCAGGTGGCCGAAATCCACCATGTAGACGCCGCCGCCCGGCTTCAGGATGCGCGCCACTTCGGCATAGGTTTGGCACAGCATGGCGAAGGTCGGCAAGTGATGCAGGGCCATGGTCGACACCACCGCGTCGACCGACTTGTCGGCGAACATGTCGAGCCGGGTGATGTTACCGGGCTGGAACGTGACATTGTGCAAGCCCAGCCGGGCCACGTGCGCGCGCGCCTTCTCCAGCATGGGTTCGGACAAGTCGACGCCAATGAAATTGATATCCGGATTCATGCTGGCCACCAGGCACAGCTGGTTGGCCGGGCCGCAGGCCAGATCCACCACGGTATCGCCCGGCTTGATGACTTCGCAGATATTGGCGGCATGGAACAGGTAGACTGGCGTCATGGGGGCGTTGTCCGCGCCGGCGTCGTCATACGCCTCCACATTGTCCTGGTTATCCATCACCAGGTCGGGTTCCGGGACCCGCGGGCTGCGTTCGCGCGTGAAAGTCTCACGCAGGACAGTTTTGATCAAACCTATGCTCGGCATCATCTTCTCCGGGAATGTTGTCTAAATGCTGTCGGAAATTCTTACATCCAGCAGCGGGGCAGCCCCGCCTTTCCCAACTAAGTCATTGTTTTTATTGCATACACATAGCACTGGCACGCCACTTGCTACTACTGAGACGTAACTGCATCGCGACATGCCAAGCCGGACGCACCCAAGTTTATCGATCCAACAACTTGGCGGCAATCAAAAATGCAGGCGAACTTTTCTGGATGTTGGGTTTCACCTCGTGCATGTCGCGAACGACCATACAAAATGGAGGAATGATGCAAAAGACTATGAAGAAACTGCTTGCCGTCGCAGCCAGCCTGCTGCTGTGCACCAGCGCCAGCGCAGGGGAAGTGTTCTCGGTTGACCCGACCTCGCTGCCAGGCGTGGGCGGTTCGACCTTCGATGCCAAGTTCATGGGCGGCACTTCGTCGACCCGTATCTATCGCACCGCAGGCAACAATTATGAAGCCACCGGTTACCTGCAGTTCGGTAACTTCGTGAAACCGGGCGGCGGCAACGTGTCGCACAGCACCGACCGTCTGGGCTTGGAGTATGGCCTGTACGCGACGTTCACCCAGAGCTTCAGCTGCCCGAGCAGCCTGAAGATTGGCGTGGAGTGCGCAGTGACCGGCATCAACCTCTCGCTGTACGCCGACCCGTTCGCCGGTGGCGGTGAGAACGACTTCAACGAAGCGACCCTGGGCAGCAATGCCTCGGTCACCGTGAACGGTGTCGACGTGCTGCTGGCCACCGTGAATGGTGTCATCAGTGGCGTGGCCGGTGTCAACGTGCTGGGCGGCGCCTACGAAAACATCAACAGCAACTTCTTGCTGTCCGCTGCGGGCGAGGCTTACTTCTATGACCCGAACCCGTTCTACGTGATGGCCTTCAGCGCCTTCAACAACACTTCGCTGGGCGTGGCATGCGGCACCGGTCCGGTGGCAGCGCCGACCCAGGTCAATTGCGCCGGCGTCGACGGTATCCCTGCCAACGCTGACGATCCCAACCTGGATGTGATCGCCGTCAATTCGGAAATCGGTGGCACCGACTTCCTGGGCAATCCAGTGCCGGAACCGGCCACCCTGGGCTTGCTGGGCCTGGGCTTGCTGGGCCTGGGTGCGATGCGCCGCCGTTCGGCCTAACCATCCCATCCCATCGAAAAACCGCCGTGCTAGCACGGCGGTTTTTTATTTGGGTGCGCCCAGCATGGGCGCACTCCTGTGGGTGAAAGTCCCGCCGCAAGCTGACCACAGCGAGCGAAGTGAAGCGCAACTGCGGAAGAGTAATCGACCGTGGAAAGGAAGCGTGAATCGTAAATCATGAGCCGAGGAACACGAACCACATAGAAGGCGCTGCCAAGCAGGGCGAGCGGGCCAATAACCGTGAAGCTCTTGTGGTCAATGCGAAGTGGCGTAAATGCGGCGGTTGTGTGATGAAGGAGTGCGGCCCTTACCTGGGGACGCCCTGCCTTACGTCTGAAAGGACGGCGGCGCTGCCGTAGCAGGGTCTCAGCAGAGGTCATAGTAGTTGGTGGTAGCGCCGGGAAGGCCCAACCCCACCGACGAAGGACCGAACGAGTAGGAGTGTCATCCGACATGTCGATGCGACAGTCAATGCATCAGATGTCCGCGCAAGCGGAGCGGGAGGCCGTAGGCCAAGGTGAAGCCTTGACCGCAACCTCCAGTGATGAAGTCTGTGGCCCGCGACATGCGTCAGGAGACGCAGGATCAATGCTGCTACGCGCAGCATTGAGAAGGGAAAACCTGCTGCAGGCGTTCAAGCGTGTGCGCGCCAACAAGGGCGCAGCCGGGGTGGATGGTCGGGACATCGACGAAACCTCGCGCTATCTGGCCGTGGCTTGGCCGGAAATACGCGAACAACTGCTGGCGGGGACGTACCGGCCCAGCCCGGTACGCAGGGTGACGATCCCCAAACCTGACGGAGGGGAGCGCGAGCTCGGCATCCCGACGGTGACGGATCGGCTGATCCAGCAGGCACTGCTCCAGGTGCTGCAACCCATACTTGATCCCACCTTCAGTGAGCACAGCTACGGTTTTCGTCCTGGCCGGCGTGCGCAGGACGCGGTACTTGCCGCGAGAGCGTATGTCCAGTCGGGTCGGCGAGTCGTGGTGGACGTGGACCTGGCGCAGTTCTTTGACCGGGTCAACCATGACATTCTGATTGACCGCCTAAGGAAACGCATCGACGACGCAGGAGTGATCCGGCTGATCCGGGCCTATCTGAACAGCGGCATCATGGACCATGGGGTGGTGCAGTCACGGCATGAGGGTACGCCGCAAGGCGGGCCGCTCTCGCCGCTGCTGGCCAATGTCCTGCTCGATGAAGTGGACAAGGAACTGGAACGACGCGGCCATTGTTTCGCGCGCTATGCCGATGATGCGAATGTGTACGTTCGCAGCAAGCGTGCTGGCGAGCGGGTGATGGCGCTGCTGCGTCGCCTCTATGACAAGTTGCACCTTGTGGTCAACGAAAACAAGAGCGCGGTCGGCAGTGCCTTCGGCCGCAAGTTTCTCGGTTATAGCCTCTGGGTAGCGCGTGGGAAAGTGGTGAAACTGAAGGTCGCGGAGAAACCGCTGGCAACGTTCAAGCAGCGCATCCGTGAACTGACGAGACGATCTGGCGGCCGCAGCATGCCTCAGGTCGTCGACAAGCTGCGTACCTACATGCTGGGCTGGAAGGGATACTTCAAGCTGGCCCAGACCCCAAAGGTTTGGAGGGAACTTGATGAATGGCTGCGCCACAGGCTACGAGCGATCCAGCTCAAGCACTGGAAACGAGGCAAAACCATATATCGGGAACTAACTCAGCTTGGGGCATCACCCTCGGTGGTACGAAAGGTGGCCGCGAATAGCCGCCGCTGGTGGCGAAACGCTGACCGCCTTCTTAAAACGGTCCTCACGATTTCATACTTCGACCGTCTTGGTGTACCACGCCTGTCCTGACCTCAACTACTCGAACCGCCCGGTGCGGACCCGCATGCCGGGTGGTGTGGGAGGGGTGCAGCTAACCTTAGCTGCCCCCTATCCCGATT
>CAMLRG010000046.1 GCA_946482335.1 uncultured Duganella sp.
TCCACCGTCATGATGTTGGTGGACGTGTTGTTCAGCATCGACAGCGCGGCGTACAGCGTGGTGGTCTTGCCCGAGCCGGTCGGCCCGGTGACCAGCACGATGCCGTGCGGCTGGTTGATCAGGTTGTTGAACTGCCCCATCATCTGCTCGCTCATGCCGAGGTGGGACAGGTCGAGGCGGCCCGCTTCCTTGTCCAGCAGTCGCAGCACGGCGCGTTCGCCGTGGCCGGTCGGCAGGGTCGAGACGCGCACGTCCACCGGCTTGCCGCCCACGCGCAGCGTGATGCGGCCGTCCTGCGGCAGGCGCTTCTCGGCGATGTCCAGCTGGGCCATGATCTTGATACGCGAGATCAGCGAGCCGTGGATCGCCTTGCGCGGGCGCACGATGTCGCGCAGCGCGCCGTCGACGCGGAAGCGCACCACCGAGGTCTGTTCGAACGGTTCGATATGGATGTCGGAGGCGCCGTCGCGCAGCGCTTGCGTCAGCAGCGCGTTGATCATGCGGATCACCGGCGCGTCGTCGGACGATTCCAGCAAGTCTTCGATGGCCGGCACGTCCTGCAGCAGCTTGGTCAGGTCCAGGTCGGCGTCGAATTCTTCCGCCACCTGGGAAGCATCGCCACTGGCACTGGCGTAGGCCGTGGCAATCGCTGCTTCCAGGTCGGCGCGGGGCAGGTGCTTGAGGTTGATGCGGCCGAAGCGGCGCGACACTTCCGCGATCGCCGAGGCGGGCGTGGCGGACGACATCATCACATCGACCGCGTGCTCGGCTTCGGCGCTGGGCTGGGCCAGCACCAGGAAGTCGCGCGCGAAGGCGTAGGGCAGGAGGTTGCTCATTGCTGTTGCTGTTTCTGTTCAGGCACGGAAGGCGCGGCTGGCGCGATCGGACGCGCCAGCTGGCCGCTGCCGGTCGGCTGGCCGTTCTGCAGTTGCGGCAACAGCGGTGCGCCCAGGTTCTGGACGGCGATGCTCGGTTCCGGCGCCGCCGCTTCCTGGGTGGCGCGCATGTAGTCGTAGCGGTCCGCCGTCAGGCTCATGCCCTGCTCGCGGTTGCGTACCACCACCGGGCGCAGGAACACCATCAGGTTGGTCTTCTTGCGGTTGCGCTTCTGGTACTTGAACAGGTTGCCGATCAAGGGCAGGTCGCCCAGGCCCGGCACTTTCTCGACGCCGTCGCTCGAGTCGTCCTGGATCAGGCCACCCAGCACCAGGATCTGGCCGTCGTCGGCGATGATGTTGGTTTCAATGGTGCGGTTCTTCAGCACCAGGCCGCTGCTGGTGGTGACGCTGCTGTCGATGCTCGAGCTTTCGTTGTAGATCGCCAGCTTGATGGTGCCGCCTTCGGAAATCTGCGGGCGCACTTTCAAGGTAATGCCGATATCCTTGCGGTCGACGGTCTGGAACGGATTGTTGTTGGTGCCGGAAGTGGTGGTGAAGGAACCGGTCACGATCGGCACGTTCTGGCCAACCTTGATGGTCGCCACTTCATTATCCAGCGTCAGCATGTTCGGGGTCGACAGGATATTGCTGTCGTCATCCGCGCCCAGCGCGTGCGCCACCGCACCCAGCCCCAGCTTGCCGTTGGCCAGCTGCTTGAAGATACCCAGCGTCAGGCCCGAGCCTGGCGCCGCGGCACCCTCCACGCCGTTGGCAAAGGCATTCAGGTTGATCAGGCTGTTGGCGCCGCCCACGTTGTTGAAGGTGGTACCGCCGCCGACACGGTAGGTATGGTCGCTGCCCTGCAAGCCCGCCCACTGCACGCCGAACTCGGACAGCTTGGCGGCGTTGACTTCCACGATCATCGACTCGATATAGACCTGCGCGCGGCGCACGTCCAACTGGTCGATCACGGCGCGCAGGTTGCGGTAGACGGCTTCCGGCGCGGTGATGATCAGGGTATTGGTGGTGGCATCAGCCTGGATGAAGCCGGCCTGGCCGCCGCCCAGTGCTTGCTGGGCGCCGGTGCGGGCGCTGCTGCTCAAGGCCGGGTTGGTCGGGCCGGTCTGGCTGCTGCCGGCCTGCGAGGACGAGCCGATGCCGGACTGGCCCATCTGGGTATTGCCGGTATTGCTGCCCAGCGAGGACAGGCTGCCGCTGCCGGACTGGCCTGCGTTGCCGCCGCCCTCGCCCGACACCACGGCGCGCAGGGTTTCCGCCAGCTTGGTGGCTTCCGCATTCTTCAGGTACACCACGTGCACATTGCCCGCCTGCGCGGTCGGCTGGTCCAGCTTGGCGATCAGCGACTTGGCCAGGTTGGCGCGCGCTGCCGACGGTGCACGCACCACCAGCGAATTGGTGCGCGGGTCGGGCACCAGGTTCACGCGGCCGGAATCGCCGCCGGCGCCCGGCTCCATCAGCTTGTTGATCATGGCCGCCAGGTCGCTGGCGATGGCGTAGCGCACCGGGATCACGTCCAGGTCTGCGGCCGACGGCGCGTCCAGCGAGGCGATGATCTTGGCCAGGCGCTTCAGGTTGTCGGCGTAATCGGTGATCACCAGGGTGTTGTTGCCCGGGTTGGCGTTGATGGTGTTGTTCGGCGTGATCAGCGGGCGCAGCACCGTGACCAGGTTGGCCGAGTTTTCATGGTTCAGGTGGAAGATCTGGGTCACCACCTGGTCGCCCTGGGGGCTCTTGGCGCCGCCGATCACGGTCGGCGAAGCCTGCAGCTTGGCTTCCGCTTCCGGCACCACTTTCGCATAGCCGTCGCCGCTGACGATGGCATAGCCTTGCAGGCGCAGGGCGGAGGCCAGCAGCGAGAACGCTTGCGACTTGGTGATCGACTTTTCCGACACCAGGGTCAGCGTGCCCTTGACGCGCGGGTCGATCAGGAAGGTGATGTTGGTGTAATGGCCGACGGCCTTGATCACCGATTCGATATCGGCGCCGACGAAATTGAGCGCGGCTTCGTCATTGGGCTGGGCCCAGGCCGTGACGGGAGCGGCGGCGGGCGCCAGCGCACAGCACAGCAGCGCGGCGGCGCTCAGTCGGCGCAGCGCCGGGAAGGGGGTTGGGCTTGCAGTGTGTGTTTTCATTATCGGAACTCTAGTGCAATGACGTTTTTAACGCTGTTCGGCTTGCGCTGGCCCAGCATGTTCAAGAGGCCTGCCAGCTGGTCTTCGAATCCTGTTGCCGCTTCCGCCTGGCCGGAAAATTGCAGCCGGCCCTGCGCCAATCTCCCCGTACCGCTCAACAGCAGCGGCCCGCGCTGGGAACTCAAGGCCAGCGCGGCTTGCTGGCCCTGCCAGTCGAACGCCAGCTGGTAGCTGCCCAGGGGCTTGACCGGCGTCAGGCGCGACGACATGTCCTGCATTTCCAGCGTGGTGCGGCCCTGCAGCGATACCGCCTGGCCTTCGCGCGCCAGTTGCAGCGAAGTCCAGGACAGCTTCATGCGGCCGCTCGGCGCCAGCGTGTTGAGCGGCGCGCCCAGCCCGGCCAGGCCGTCGGCCGGCAGCATCAATGCCGCCGGGCTGACTTCCCAGTTGCTCCAGCCGCCGCGCAGCGACACCGGCTGCGTCAGCGCGTCCGGGTTTTCCAGTTCCACGTCGACGCTGCCGAACACCACCAGCGGCGACAGGCGCCAGCTGAAGCGGCCCGGCAGCAGCGGCGTCACCGCGCCATCGCGGCTGGCGGCGCCGCCGATGAAGGCGGAACCGCGCCACAGCGTACC
The DNA here is from genome assembly GCA_946482335.1 of uncultured Duganella sp. The sequence goes on from CAMLRG010000046.1 coordinate 3,667, forward strand.
TTGCGGGTCGCCGAGGGTCAAACGGCCGCCGCTCTGGCGCTCCACCACCTGCCCCATCCAGCTGGCCGGCAGGAAAGCCAGCACGGTCAAGCCCGCACTGAGCGCAATCGCCAGCAGCCACAAGCCCGCGCGCTTCATTGGACAACCATCTCCTGGCGCAGCGTCAGGTTGGCGTCGACCTGGCCGGCCGGACCTTGCTGCGTCACGCTGCCTTCCTGCACCGCCACGCGCTGCTCGCGGCGCATGGCGTCGAGCCAGGTCACCAGGCCGGCAAACGGCACGCCCTTGAATTCCACCTTGATGTAGTCGCCCGTCACCGCCAGGTTTTGCGGCGTCAGGCCGCTCGCCTGCAGGCGCGCCGTCACGCCGTCCTTGCTCAGCGGCTGCGGCTGCACCGGCGGCTGGGCCGCCAGTTGGGCCGCCTCGCCGGCCAGGGCTTGCAATTCCGCCACTTGCTGGTTCAGCTGCGGCAGCTCTTTCTGCAGCTTGTCGCGGCCCGTCAGGGCCGGATCGATCAGCAGGCCGTAGACCAGGCCGAACGCCAGCACGGCGCCGCCGATGGTGAGCATGCGCTGTTCCTGTTCGGTGCGCGCACCCCACCAGGCGGCGGCATTGGCGCGGTAAGCGTTGAGGGTGTCGTTGAAGCCGGCCATCATTTGCCTCCCGCTTTCACGACCCACACCCCGGGACCGCTCTCGCTGGCAGCCAGCTTGCGCTGCGCCAGTGCCGCCTGCACTTGCGCCAGGGCGTTGGCGTCGATGGCGTTGGGCTTGAACTTGACCGTCATGCTGCGTTCCTTGTACTCGATGCCGGCCACCGCTTCGCGGTTCGGCAGCACGGCCAGCGCTTCGCCCAGCGCCGCGCTCATATTGGTGAATTCGTCGGCCGTGCCGCCGCCATTGCTGGCGCGCGCCACAGCGATATTGCGGCGCATCTGCGCGGCAGGGTCGCCGGTCACCGGCTGGTTCGGGTAGGCGGAACGGAATACCTGCACCATGTTCTGCTTGACGGTGTCGGCTTCGCGCTTGAGGCGCAGCCATTCCCAGTTCAGGCCGACGATGTTGACCACGATGGCCGCAATGGCGATGCGCAGCGGCCATTTCCAGCGCGCCCAGGCGCGGGCGGTGGCGCCGCTGACGGCACCGAGACCGGCGGCCAGGTCGATCGGCACGGCTTTGGCGGCGGCGATGCGGTGCGCCCAGTTGTCTTCTTCCAGCGTGATGCCCGGCACGCCCGCCGCGGCGAGCGCGGCGGCATAATCGGCCTGCTGACCGGGCGCCACGTACAGCGACACGGGCGCGTCGCCGGCCAGGGCGCGCAGCGTATGCAGCGCGGCTGGGGCATCGTTCGGCAGGGTCAGGCCCAAGCCTTCGTAGGGGGCGCTGCGCAGCGTCAGCTCGAGCCCGGCGTCGTCCAGGCCCAGGGCGGCGGATGCGCTGCCCGGCGCCAGCGGCAGGCTCAGTTGCACCGGCAGTGCGGACACGCCGTGCGCGCCTTGCGCCACCAGCGCCTTGACCAGCACTTCCAGCCAGGCGCGGTTGGCCACGGCCACCACGCGCTCGCCGGAGTCGCCAGTGGCGGGTGCCAGCGCCAGCACGCAATCGGCCGGGTCGCCCAGGATCTGTTCTTCCACCAGGTTGGGCAGGGCGGCCTTCAGCTTTGCACCCGACAGGGGTGGCAGCTTGACCTTCAGCAGCGAGACATCGGCAGCGGCCAGCAGCAGCACCACGCGGCGCGCGGTCGATACCAGCTCGCCGAGGTTGCCCAGCGCGCCGGCGCCCTGCTGCATCACGTTGCCGCCATCGCCCACCAGGGCGAACTGGCAGCTGGACGGCACGCCATTATCGGCGGCTGCGGCGCGGGCTGGATACCGAATGTAGAGTGTTGTCAAAGCTTGCCTTCCCTATTCCTTTAAATTTCCCGTATCCATACCACGCGCGTGCCGGTCTGCTGGCGGTGGATCAGCGACCAGGACATCAGTTCCGCGCGGTCCAGGCGCACCCGGCTCAGCACCAGGAAGTAATAGCTGATGCCTTCGTAATCGCCATCCTTCAGGATCGGCGTTTTGCCCATCGCTTGCAGGTAGGCCTTGAACTGGGCGCCTTCCCATGGCGTGCGCTTGCGCGCCACCACCAGGTTCTGCCCTTCCGTCAGCGACATGCCGCCCACCAGGGCCGACAGCAATTCCGCCGAGGCGGTGTTGACGTTGACCGCGGTGCGCTCGGGCAGCACCACCACGAAGTCGCGCAGCTTTTCGATGGCTTTCTGGTCGAAGCCGGCCACCGACAGCAAATCTTCCGCACGCAGCATCTTCATCGGCTGGCCGCTGCCGGCTTGCACTGGCTCCACGTCCGGCTGCGGCGGCGCGCCCGGCATCAGGCCGGCGCCCTGGCTGCGCGCCACCTGGGTTGCCACCGTCTTTGCCAGCGCGGGGTTCAGCTGCAGGTTTTGCAGCAGGCGCTGGAAGACCAGCAACTGCTTGCTGTCGATGCCGCCGTTGCCCGTGGTGCTGGCAAGATTCGCCAGATTGTAGCGCGACTGTGCGTCGTAAGTCTGTCCGGAAATGGAGGCGTCGAAGCTTTCGCCTTCCACCCGCTCGCGTTCGACGAACTGGTCGAGCCGCGTTTCGGCCAGCGGCGTGGCCCAGATGCCGTCGGCGCGCGTGATGCTGCGCTGGTCCTGCAAGTCCTGGCGCAGGATAAGCCGCACCAGATCAAGGCCGCCGCGCAGGATCCAGCGCGTCTGGAAGTGCAGGCGCTGGTTTTCCATCGAGCGCACCTGCACCTGCTGCTGCCAGAACAGGCTGGCCACGATGGAGACGGCCAGGGTGGTCAACAGTAGCGCCGTAACAACAGCTACGCCGCGCTGGCGGGCCAAAAGTCGCCTTTTCATACGGCCCCCAGCAGGAAAACCTTGGTCAGCGGCGCCGGCTGGCCCTGGATTTGCAGCGTGATTTCGAGGCCTGTCGGGCCTTCCGCCCCTTGGCGCATGATGGGGCCGCCGCCGGTCGGTCCGCCGGAGCCGGAGCCGGAGCCGCTGCCGCTGCCGCTGCCGCCGCCGGCGGCGCCGCCGCCCTGCCCCTGGCAGGAGCCCGGCTCGGTCTCGACGCAAGGCGCGCCGGCGCCGCCCGGCACCGCGCTGGAGAACGCGGTCGAGGAATTCTGCGCCATTTTCCAGCCGCCGCCCTCCCAGACGCGCACCTCCATGGCGCCGACGCCGGCCTGCAGGCCGACGGTGGCTTGGGCGCCCGACTGGCCGATGGCGGCCTGCCACAGGGCGTCGAGCTGCACCAGGTCGCGCGTGACTGGCGACTCGCTGCGCGACAGCACGCCGTCGCGGATGGTGTAGCTGACCACCTGCAGCTGCGATGGCGCGTTCTCGGACAGCACGGTGCGGACGAACACCAGGCGGCTGTTATCGGCCAGCAGGTTCTGGCGCTCGCGCAGCAGCGGCTTGTCGGCGATCTGTTCCAGGTCGCTTTGCAGCTGGGCGAAGGTGAGCTGGATGCCGCGCGTCTGCTCCATGTTCTGCGTCAGCTGCTCGCGCGAACGCACGATGCCATCGAGCCCGCGCCAGCCCATCACGGCGACGATGGCCAGCACGGTGATCGCCACCAGCAATTCGACCAGGGTAAAGCCGCGCGCGTTCTTCATTCCTGCAGCACCAGTTGCACCAGCTTGATGATGCGCCGCTCCGGCGCGCTGGCTTCGAACACGCTGACCTCGACCCGGCGCATGCGCGGGTTGGGCGAGGTGATCACTTCTTCTTCGCAAATGAACTTGAGGTCGGCCTGCGGGCATTCGAAGGTGTTCTTGCCCGGCATCGGCCAGTTCCTGGCCAGGCGCACCTGCACCAGCCGGTTCTCGGCCGACCAGGTAGCCATCATGGTGGTGCGCAAGCCCTCGCTGTTCTGCGTCAGGCTGCCCATGGCGCGCAACGCTGCGCCCAGCGCCGTGCCGACGATCAGCAGCGCCACCAGCACCTCCAGCAAGGTAAAGCCTCGTTGCCGCATACTCAGTCCACGGTGAAATGGCCGACGCCGTCGGCGCGGATGGTGGCGCGCAGCTCGCCGCTGGCCAAGGTCAGCGCGAAGGGCCGGTCGACCGGCTCGCGGCCGAACACGATGCGCATGGTGCCCGGCATATTGATGGGCGGGTCCAGCAACAGGGTCACGGGGCCCAGCTGGAAAGGACGCTCGCGCAGCAAGTCGTCCTGCGGCAGGGGTTCCCAGCTGCGGTCATTGCGCACCAGGAAGCGGTAACTGTCCGGCCCCGCTTCGAAGGCGATCGGCCGGTTGCGCACGATGGCTTCGTCGCGCGCCAGCTGCAGCAGCAGCGCGATGCGCTGCGCTTCCTTCTGCATGGCTTGCGCCTGGGTTGGCGCGGCATTCATCACGGTCAGGCCGAGCGTGAGGCCGATGATGACGAGCACCACCAGCAGCTCGATCAGCGTGAAGCCGCCCGCGGCGCGTTCAGATTTCCCAGGAACCGATATCAGCATCGTCGCCGCTGCCGCCTGGCTGGCCGTCGGCGCCATACGAGAACACATCGACTTCACCCTTCACGCCCGGGGACAGGAACTGGTACTGGTTGCCCCATGGGTCCTTCGGCATTTTTTCCAGGTACGGCGCCTTCCAGCCATTGGCGGCCGGGCCGGCGGTCGGCTTGGACATCAGGGCTTGCAGGCCCTGTTCCGTGGTCGGGTAGCGCTGGTTGTCCAGCTTGTACATCTTGAGCGCCTGCATGATGGTGGAGATTTCGACCTTGGCGGCGGCAGTCTTGGACTGGCCGACGCGGTCCAGCACCTTAGGCAGCACCAGGGCCGCGAGCACGCCCATGATCACCACGACCACCATGATCTCGATCAGCGTAAAGCCGCCGGAGCGGCGTTTGCTTGGTTTTTGCATAAGATTCACTAAAAATTAAACTGGCAGTATAAGTGATTCAATCGTGCCTGCGGCCAATTGTGCCGATTTGGCGCAACACCCCGTCGTTGGAGCCGGCAATATTGGCCGGCACGGCTTGCAACGCCTTCACGGTCGGCACTTCCGTCACGAAGGGCTTGATGCCCAGCGCTTCGTCCACTTCCTTAGGATAGATGATATGGCCGCGGGTGATCACGGCGGCCACCTTGCGCACGTCGCGGATATCCCTGGTCGGGTCGCCGTCGACCAGCACCAGGTCGGCCAGCTTGCCGGTTTCGATGCTGCCGCGGTCGGCGCTGGTGCGGGTGTAGCGCGCGCCGTTGCGGGTCGCCACCTGCAGCGCCTCGGCCGGGGTCAGGCCGGCCTTGACCAGCATCGCCAGTTCCGAATGCAGGGTGAAGCCGGCCAGGTCGTCGGTGCCGGCCACGATCGGCACGCCGGCCTTGTGCAGGATGCCGACGAACTGCACCATCTTGGCGAAGGACTTCTCGTAGCGCGCCTGGGTGGCGGCATCCGGGATCTTCATGGTGCCGACGTGGAAGCCGCGCGCCACGTCGGGCGGCATATTGCCCTCGACTTCCGCCCACGGTTCGTTGACGTCGCCATCCTTCTGCTTCAGGAAGGCGAAGGTGGACAGGGTCGGGTCGACCACGATCTGCTTCTTCTTCAGCGTGGCGATGAAATCCTTGACCGGCTTGGAATTGAAGTCGAGCCCGGCGACCTTGTCGGCCGGCAGGTAGAAGCGTTCCAGGCTGCGCGTTTCCACGCCCGGCTTGAACAGGAAGTTCAGCATCACCTGGTTGATGTGCTGCAGTTCGTCGTAGCCGGCATCGAGCGCCTGCTGGGCGCGCAGCCCGGCAGGCACGTGGCCGGAGACGCGCATGCCGCGCGAGTGGGCGTATGCCACGGTGTCCTTCAGGATCTCTTTCGGGAACGAGTTGTAGATCTTCAGCTGCGGGTAGCCGTGCTCGGCGTACCAGTCGATGGCGCGCTTCGATTGCTCCAGCGTCTTGACCACGAAGCCATTGTTGGAGGAATACGGGCTTTCGCCTTCCAGGAAGCCGGTCGGCACGATCTGCGGCGCCAGCAGCTTGCCGCCCGCGGTCTCATCGATCATCATCTGCAACTGGGCGTTGTCGTTGCCCAGGTCGCGCAGTGTGGTCACGCCGGCGGCGACGTGCAGCCCGCCTTCCCAACGGCCAATGTGCCCGTGCATGTCGAACAGGCCCGGCAGCATGATGCGGCCGCCGGCATCGATCTCGTTGACGGCGCCGCGCACTTCGGTGCCCGCCGGCATGATGGCGGAGATGCGGCCGCGCAGCACGTAGACGTCGGATGGGGCGCCGACGGTGGCCTTGTTGCTGTCGAAAATGCGCGCATTCTTCACCACGGTCAAGCCTTGCAGCGGGTGCTGCAGCCTGGCCGCCAGCTCATTCAGCATCTTCGCTTCGGCGGCCTTCTGGCGCACGCCCAGTTCCTTGCCGTTGCCCTGCCAGCCTTCCATGGCAGCGACGAAATAACCGGGCGCCACGATGGCGAACAGCGACGGGGCGGCGCCCTTGGTCACCCACATGAATTGCGGGCTCAGGCCGATGCCGGTCTGGGCGATCAGTTCGACCGTCTGCTTTTGGCCGGCGGGGCCGGTGGCTTCCATCTCGTCGAGCACCTTGTGGGTCAGGGTGCCGGTCGGCAGCAGCGGCATGCTGCGGCCGGGCGTGGCGGCCAGTGCGGCCACGGCACGCGACGCGACTTCAAAGCTGCTGTTCAGGGGCACGTAGATCGCGGGCCCGGTGACTTCCTTGCCGCCCTTTTCGGTGGTCGAGGCCCAGGTGGCCTTGCTGCCGTTGCGTTCGAATTTCTCGTCCACCACCGCGCCAAAGGTCGAATTGCCCTTGACGTGGTATTGGGTCATGGTGCGGTCGGCGCCCAGGCGGAATTCTTCCGTCAGCTCGGGGCCGCGGCCATTGTCCTTGTAAATGAAGCGGACCTTGGTCAAGCCGTCGTCGTGGTTTTCCACCACTTGCTCGCCCATCTGCTTGCCGTTGTTTTCGGAAATGATGACGTAGCGCGTGGTGCTGGTCACGGCCGCGTTGGCGGCCTGCATGGCGAAGGCACTCGTGATGGCCAGCGCCAGGACGGCTGAAACTCGCTTCATTGGGGATCTCCTCTTTATGGATGTTGGGTGCCGCAGACGGGGCATGCCTCGTTGCGGCTGATGCTAATGCTGTTCCACTCCATGCGCAATCCGTCCAGCAGCAGCAGGCGGCCTGCCAGGGATTCGCCGATGCCCATCACCAGCTTGAGCGCTTCGGCGGCCTGCATGGCCCCCACCACGCCCACCAGCGGGGCGAACACGCCCATGGTGGAGCAGGCCACGTCTTCGAAGGGCTGGTCCTGGGGAAACAGGCAGGAGTAGCAGGGGCCGCGCGCGGCAGCGCCTGCCCCGGCGCCGTCGGCCGCAGCCGGCAGCCGGCTGTCGAACACGCTCACCTGGCCGTCGAAACGGATCACGGCGCCCGACACCAGCGGCACGCCGTGCGCCACGCAGGCCCGGTTGACGGCGTGGCGGGTCTTGAAGTTGTCGGTGCAATCGAGCACCACGTCGTGCTGCGCCACCAGCGCTGCCAGGCGCGCATCGTCAACCCGCTCCACCAGCGCCGTCACCTGGCATTCCGGGTTGATGGCGTGCAGGGTAGCGCGCGCCGATTGCGCCTTGGGCTGGCCGACACGTTCGGTGGTGTGGGCGATCTGGCGCTGCAGGTTGGTCAGGTCGACACTGTCATGGTCGACGATGGTGAGCTGGCCGATGCCGGCCGAGGCCAGGTAGAGGGCGGCCGGCGAACCGAGGCCGCCGGCGCCGATCACCAGGGCCCTGCCGCGCAGGATCGCCTGCTGCCCCTCGATGCCGATTTCATCGAGCAGGATGTGGCGCGAGTAACGCAGCAGCTGCTGGTCGTTCATTTACCTGGCTGCGAGTTCGGGCTTGGCGGTCTTCACCGGCAGCCCCTTGAAATGGCGCAGCGCCTGTTCCAGCTGGAAGTCGTCCTTGCCGCCGAACTCGAATGGCTTCTGCTTTTTCGCGGCAGCCAGCAGGCGCTGTTCTTCTTCCAGTTCGTCGCGGCGGATGCGGCCCTGCACATCCTCTTCGCCGTCGCCGTTGGCCAGGTGCTTCTGCAGGTCGGCTTCGCGCAGGCGCAGGCTGTTGATGGCGTCGCCTTCCGCCGTTTCGTCGACCAGCACGTCGGGCATGATGCCCTTGGCCTGGATGCCGCGGCCGTTCGGCGTGAAATAGCGCGCCGTGGTCAGTTTGACCGCCGAATCGGCGGTAATCTGGCGCAGCGTCTGCACCGAACCCTTGCCGAAGGTTTGGCTGCCCATGATGACCGCGCGCTTGTAATCCTGCAGGGCGCCGGCCACGATTTCGGAAGCGGAGGCGGAACCGCCATTGACCAGCACCACCATCGGCACGGTCTTCAGCGCCGCCGGCAGCCTGGCCAGCGGATCGGCGCCGCTGCGGGTGGCATAATTTTCCGCTGTGGCGTGGAAGGCTTGCTTCGAATCGGCCAGCTGGCCGTCGGTGGAGACCACCAGCGCATCCTTCGGCAGGAAGGCGGCAGAAACGCCGACCGCGCCCTGCACCACGCCGCCCGGGTCATTGCGCAAATCCAGCACCAGGCCCTTGATGTCCGGTTCCTTGGCGTACAGGGCGGCCAGCTTCTTCGCCATGTCTTCCACCGTCGGCTCCTGGAATTGCGAGATGCGCAGCCAGGCATAGCCAGGCTCCACCATCTTCACCTTCACGCTCTGCACGCGGATCTCTTCGCGCACGATGGGGATCAGCAGCGGCTTGTCTTCATTCTTGCGCGATACCGTCAACACCACCTTGCTGCGCGGCTCGCCACGCATTTTCTTGATGGCCTCGTCCAGCGACAAGCCTTTCAGGGGCTGGCTGTCGAGGCGCGTGATCAGGTCGCCGGCCTTGATGCCGGCGCGCCAGGCCGGCGAATCCTCGATCGGCGCCACCACTTTGATGTAGCCGTCTTCCATGCCCACTTCGATGCCGATGCCAACGAACTTGCCGTGGATGGATTCGCGCATTTCCCTGAAGGCGCTCTTGTCGAGGTAGGTGGAATGGGGATCGAGCGAAGACACCATGCCGGCAATGGCGTCCTGCAGCAGCTTCTTTTCGTCGACCTGTTCGACGTAGTCGGACTTGATCAGGCTGAATACTTCGGAGAGGGTGCGCAATTCCTCGAGCGGCAACGGCGAACCGGCCCTTTGCGCCAGGGCGGAAAACTGCATCGAGACGGCGATGCCAGCCACCATTCCGAGGCCGACCAGGCCAAGACTCTTCGTTTTATTGCCCATTGATTGCTTTCCGCCGCTAGAACTTGACCCACCCGGCCGGATCGATCGGCTTGCCCTGGTGGCGCATCTCAAAGTATAAACCCGATTCTTCGTAACCACCGGTATTTCCAACGGTGGCGATCACCTCGCCGGCCTTGACCACGTCGCCGGCCCGTTTCAGCAGCGACTCATTGTAGCCATAGCCGCTCCAGTACTGGCCGCCGTGGTCGATGATAATGAAATTGCCGTAGCCGCGCAGCCAGGTTGCGTGCACCACGCGGCCCGCCGCCACGGCGCGCACTTCGGCGCCCGACGCCACTTTCAACACCATGCCTTTCCAGGCCACGCCATCGGCATTCTTGCTGCCGAAGCGCTTCTCCACCTTGCCCAATACCGGCGCCGCCAACGTCCCTTTCAGTTTGGCGAACACGCCATCCGGCACCACCGGCGCCAGCGCGACTTCGGACGGGCGCGGCGACTTTTCGTCGCGCTGCTCCGCCGCTTCCGGCTTGGCGGCAACCTTCGGCTCCTCCTCCACCGGCAGCGGTTTGGGTGCCGGCTTGCCGGCTTTTTTCGCTTCCTGCGCCAGCCGCTCGCGCTCGGCCTGCGCCTTGGCGCGGGCCAGGGCACGGGCTTCCGCCTCCGCCTTGGCCCTGGCGGCCCGTTCCGCCGCCAGCCTTTCCTGGCGCGCCTTTTCGGCGGCGGCGATGCGCGCCTGTTCTTCGATCAGCTTGTTCAGGCGGTCAACCAGGGCATCCAGGCGCTGGGCATCCTGCTCCATGCGGCCGGCTTCCTTGCGCTGGGTGACCAGCTTCTTCGACAGGCTGGCCAGGGTCGCGGCGCGGCGCGCCTTTTCCTGCTCCAGCCGGGCTTTCTGCTGGCGTTCTTCCTCGGCGATCTCGTCCAGTTCCTGCTTGGCGTTCTGCGCCTCGGCCTGGTTTTCCTCGACCTTCCTGAGATTGGCGCGCAGCGATTCCAGCAGGCGCGCCTGCGACTGCGACACATAGGCCAGCAATTGCAGTTCGCGGTTGATGCGGTTGGGATTATCGCCCGAGAGCAGCAGCTTGATGCGGTCTTCGTTGCCGGCCACGTACTGCTCGCGCAGCAGCTTGGCCAGCTGCTGCTTCTGCGCCGCCACGGTGGCGGACAGGCGCAGCTGCTCGGCGGCGAGTTCGGCCACCTTGCCATTGATCTGGGCTTGCTCCGATGCCAGGTCGCGCAGGCTGCGGTTGGCGTCGGAAATCGCTTCCTCCGACTCGGCCAGCGTATCGGCGGCGTCTTCCCGCGCGCTCTCGGTCTTGCCGATTTCCGCCTTCAGGTTGGCCAGCTTGCGCGCCAGCGCCGCCCGTTCCGTCTCGGCGGCAGCTTTTTGCTTGCTGCGCTCGGTCGGTTTGGGCGCGGCCGGCGCCGTGCCGGCAGCCAGCGCCAGCAGCAGCGCCAGCGCGGCCGACGAGACCGCACGCCAGGCCCGGCCGCCAGCGGCGGCGCGGCGCATCGGAGTCCACACCATCGGGGATTACTTGGCCTTGCCCTGGTTGGCCACGGCGGCTTGCGCGGCAGCGATGGCGGCCGGGTCGCCCAGGTAATAGTGCTTGATCGGCTTCAGGTCGGCATCCAGTTCGTACACCAGCGGCTGGCCGTTCGGGATGTTGAGGCCGACGATGGCTTCATCGCTGATGCCGTCCAGCATCTTGATCAGGGCGCGCAGGCTGTTGCCGTGGGCCGAAATCAGGATTTGCTTGCCGGACTTGATGGCCGGGGCGATTTCATCGTCCCAGGCCGGCATCACGCGCGCCACGGTGTCTTTCAGGCATTCGGTCAGCGGGATGGAATCCTTCGGCAGGCCGGCGTAGCGCGGGTCGTTGTAGGAGGTGCGGTCGTCGCCTGCTTCCAGGGCTGGCGGCGGGATGTCGTAGCTGCGGCGCCAGACCAGCACTTGCTGGTCGCCGAACTTGGCGGCGGTTTCAGCCTTGTCCAGGCCTTGCAGGGCGCCGTAATGGCGCTCGTTCAGGCGCCAGTCATGCTTGATCGGCACGTACATTTCATCCATCTCGTCCAAGGTCAGCCACAGGGTGCGGATGGCGCGCTTGAGCACCGAGGTGTAGCACAGGTCGAAGGAGAAGCCGGCATCTTTCAAGACTTTGCCAGCGATTTTGGCTTCGTTGACGCCTTTTTCGGTCAGGTCGACGTCGGTCCAGCCGGTGAAGCGATTTTCCAGGTTCCAGGTGGACTCGCCGTGCCGCATGAATACGATTTTGTACATAGAGCTATATCTAAAGGGTTGGAAAGAGGTGAAAATCGCCGCCGAAGCCACGAACAAGCATCTATTTTATAATGCGCGGATTGAGTTCAACCATTGGAATACCGTGAAATTCATTCTCGACAATATTTTTCTGATCGCCATCGTCCTGCTGTCGGGTGGCGCCCTCCTGTTCCCGGCCCTGACCCAACGCGGCAAAAAGGCGTCCCCGTCCGAGGTGACGCTGCTGATCAACCGCGGCAAAGCCGGCGTCCTCGATGTGCGCGCCAAGGACAAGGCGGATAGCCGTATCATCGATTCCAAACATATCCCGCTGGCCGAACTGGGCAACCGCATGGGTGAGCTGGAGAAATTCAAGAACAAGACCCTGGTGGTGGTATGCGACAAAGGGATCAGTGCCTTCAGCGCTGCCCGCATGCTGGAAAAGTCCGGTTTCTCCGACGTTGTCGTGATGGAAGGCGGGATTGATGCCTGGAAGGCACAAAACTTGCCGCTGACCAAGTAAAGGAGTTGCCATGACCGCCAACGTGACCATGTACAGCACCCTGGTGTGCCCGTATTGCGTGCGCGCCGAACGTTTGCTCGAGAGCAAGGGTGTCACCGCCATCAACAAGATCCGCGTCGACCTCGACCCGGCCCAGCGCCAGCTGATGATGGAAAAGACTGGCCGCCGCACCGTGCCGCAAATCTATATCGGCGACACGCACGTGGGCGGTTTCGACGACTTGTATGCGCTGGACCAGGCCGGGGGCCTCGACCCCTTGTTAAAAGGTTAAACGCCCCCAAATACAACGGAACGGCTGTTGAAACATTTGAAAATAAACCAGTTTTGCTACAATTGCCGTCGCGTTTGACTTGGTCTTAACCCGTGGCCTGGACAAGCATTAACTATATAACCGATACGAAAGCGTTCCATGTCTGAAGAAAACCTGCAACCTGTATTCCAAATCCAACGCGTCTACCTGAAAGACATGTCGCTGGAACAGCCGAACTCGCCAGCCATTTTCCTGGAACAGGAAGCCCCTTCGATCGAAGTGGCGCTGGACGTGGGCGCCGAGCCGCTGTCCGAAGGCATCTTCGAATCCACCGTGACCGTGACCGTGACCGCCAAGGTCAAGGACAAGGTCGCTTTCCTGGTGGAAGGCAAGCAAGCCGGTATCTTCGAAGCCCGCAACATCCCGGCTGAACAGCTGGACCCGCTGCTGGGCATCGGTTGCCCGAACATCGTGTACCCGTACCTGCGTTCGAACATCGCCGACATGATCACCCGCGCCGGCTTCCCGCCGATCCACCTGGCCGAAATCAATTTCGAAGTGTTCTACCAGCAGCGTCTGGCCGCTATCGCCCAACAGCAAGCCCAAGCGGCTGAAGCGGGCGCCTCGACCCCGGTCGAAGGCTCGGCAACCGTGCAGTAATACTTCTGCGTTACTATCGGGGGACACGGTTCCCCGCCATGCAAAGGCCCCGGTGGGCCTTTGCGCATTTTGAAGAAACCAATCCATGAATTTACGCCGCCTTGTCGTGCTCGCCTTGCCGCTGCTGGCCTGCGCCAGCGCCCAGGCGCTCGACTTCCGGACGGTCGGCGCCAATCCTGCCGTGCTGTACGGCGCCCCGTCGACGCGCGCCGCCAAGCAGTACATCGTCCCCCCCGGCGCCCCGCTGGAGATCGTGCTGACTTATGGTGAATGGGTGAAGGTGCGCGATATGAGCGGCGACCTGGCCTGGACCGAAGCGAAGGGCTTGAGCAGCAAGCAGCGCAATGTGATCGTGCGCGCCGCCAATACCAAGGTGCGCGGCGCGGCCGACGACACCTCGCCGGTGGTCTTCATTGCCGACAAGGGCGTGCTGCTGGAACTGGCCGAGCCGACCACCAATGGCTGGACCAAGGTCAAGCACCGCGACGGCCTGGTGGGCTATGTGCGCAGCAGCGAAGTTTGGGGCTTCTGATGACGAATCGTAAGATCAGCGTGCTGGGCGCCGGCGCTTGGGGCACGGCTGTCGCCATCGCCCTGGCGGCCCGCCATGACGTGGTGCTGTGGGGCCGCAATGCCGCCGCCATGGCCGACCTGGCTGCCGCCCGCGACAATATCCATTACCTGAAAGGCCACCCTTTCCCGCCCGCCCTGCAGGTGAGCGCCGACTTCGACGCTGCCGTGGCGCACGCCGGCCAGGATGGCTTGCTGATCGCCGCCTGCCCGGTGGCCGGCCTGCGGCCGCTGCTGCAGGCGCTGAAAGGCAAGGCGATCCCCAACATCGTCTGGCTGTGCAAGGGTTTTGAATACGAAACCGGCATGCTGCCGCACCAGATCGTGCGCGAAGTGCTGGGCGACGGCGTGCCCGGCGGCGCCCTGTCGGGCCCCTCGTTCGCGCAGGAAGTGGCGAAGGGCTTGCCGTGCGCGCTGACCATCGCCGCCACCGATGCCGCGCTGTGCGAGCTGGTGGTGGGCGTGCTGCACGGCGGTTCGGTGCGCGTCTATTCCAGCGACGACGTGGTCGGCGTGGAAGTGGGGGGCGCGGTGAAGAATGTGCTGGCCATCGCCACCGGCATCGCCGACGGCATGGGCCTGGGCATGAATGCGCGCGCGGCCCTGATCACGCGCGGCCTGGCCGAGATTACCCGCCTGGGCACGGCGCTCGGCGGCAATATCGAAACCTTCATGGGCTTGACCGGGATCGGCGACCTGATCCTGACTTGCACCGGCGACCTGTCGCGCAACCGCCGCGTCGGCCTCGGCCTGGCACAAGGCAAGTCGCTGGAGGCCGTGGTCAGGGAACTGGGCCATGTGGCCGAAGGCGTGCCTTGCGCCAAGGCCGTGCGCGAGCTGTCGCGCCGCCTGGGCGTGGACATGCCGATCACCAATGCCGTCGCCAGCGTGCTGTTCGATGGCGTGCAGCCGGCGGAACTGGTGCAAGGCTTGATGGCGCGCGACCCGCGTGCCGAGCAGGCGACGGGCAAGTAGCCGCGGCTGGCGGCTACCCTGCCAGCACGATCGTCAGAAGCAATAGCGAATCGGCGTTGGCGCGCAGGGCATGCGGCGCGCCGCCTTCCAGCTGCAGCAGTTCGCCGCCGCGCAGGATGGCGGTGCGGCCATGCGCGTCGAAGGCCACCTCGCCCTCCAGGCATTGCAGCGTGATCTGGCCGCGCACCGCATGTTCCGGCAGCGCGCGCCCGGCCGGCACCGTCATGCGGATCAGCTCCAGCTGCTCCGATTTCGCCAGTGCGATGGAAGAAAACTGCGACAAGCTTTCACCGGCCTCGCGGCCGACCCGGACCACTTGCCCGGACGATGCGTGTGGTAGCGCCATATGCCCTCCCTGGATGGTTCCCATGATAGCAGCAGGCGCCCCGCGTCACCGTTGCGCGCTGCCGATGAAACGGTAGATGCCGGCGCCCAGCGCGGCGCCAACGATCGGCGCTACCCAGAACAGCCACAGCTGCGCCACCGCCCAGCCGCCCACGTAGAGCGCGACACCGGTGCTGCGTGCCGGGTTGACGGAAGTATTGGTGACCGGAATCGAAATCAGGTGGATCAGGGTCAGGCACAGGCCGATGGCAAGCGGGGCGAAGCCGGCCGGCGCGCGCTGGTCGGTGGCGCCCAGGATGACCACCAGGAACACGGCCGTCATCACCACTTCCGTCACCAGGGCGGCGACCAGGCTGTAGCCGCCCGGCGAATGCTCGCCGTAACCATTGGAGGCGAAGCCGGCCGCCACATCGAAACCGGCCTTGCCGCTGGCGATCAGGTACAGCACGGCGCCCGCAGCCAGGCCGCCCAGTACTTGCGCCACGATATAACCGGGCAAATCCTTGGCCGGGAAGCGCCCACCCAGCCACAGCCCGACCGACACCGCCGGGTTCAGGTGGCAACCCGAAATATGGCCGATGGCGTAGGCCATGGTCAGCACCGTCAGGCCGAAGGCCAGCGACACCCCGTGCAAGCCGATCCCCACGCCGGGAAAGGCGGCCGCCAGCACCGCGCTACCGCAGCCACCCAGCACCAGCCAGAACGTGCCAAAGAATTCCGCACCCAGTTTTTGCATCCTTACCTCCATGGACAGTTAGTAATTATGCAAACAGACTAGCGATAAATGGCGGATTTGACAACGGTGCGCTGTGTTGCACTGCGGAACACATGGCGCCGCCAGCGTGTTACATTGCTGAACTTTCACCCTGATAGGAATGTTATGCTGCCCTCCTTCACCCTGCGCGCCACCGTTGCGGCCGCCTTCAGCCTTGCCTGCGGCGCTGCCGCCGCCGCCCCGACCCTGATCCAGGCCGGCACCCTGCTGGACAAACCGGGCCAGGCGCCGCGCGGCAATTCGACCGTGGTGGTGGAAGACGGCAAGATCCAGGCCGTGCTGGATGGCTTCGTCGGCGCCGAGCGCTATCCGGGCGCCAAAATCATTGACCTGCGCCAGCGCTTCGTGCTGCCGGGACTGATCGACAGCCACGTGCACCTGGTGTCCGACCGCGCCGGCACCGAGGGCGCCCTGGCCAACGTGACCACCAGCCCAGCGGCCTGGGCCTTCGAAGCGGAGCAGAATGCGGGCAAGACACTGAATGCCGGCTTCACCACGGTGCGCAACCTGGGCGACAGCCGCGACGGCATCACGCTGGCGTTGCGCGACGCGATCAACAAGGGCTGGGTCAAGGGGCCGCGCATCATCGATGCCGGCACCTCGATTTCCGCCACCTCCGGCCATATGGATGGCCGCCTCGGTTATGCCGACTGGGTGCACGAAGGCATCCACACCGAGAATGTGTGCGACGGTCCGGAAGAGTGCCGCAAGGCGGTGCGCCTGCAAGTGGGCCGCGGCGTGGACGTGATCAAGATCGCCACCACCGGCGGCGTCAACAGCAAGATCGGCGCCGGCGTGGGCAAGCAGATGTTCGACGATGAAGCCAAGGCCCTGATCGAAACCGCCCACCTGTACGGGAAGAAGGTGGCCGTGCACGCGCACGGCAAGGATGGCGTGGACCTGGCGCTGGCGATGGGGGCCGATTCGATCGAACACGGCACCCTGCTCGATGAAGGCAGCGTCAAGCTGTTCCTGAAGTCGGGCGCTTACTACGTGTCCACCATGTCGACCGTGAACGGGTACAAGGAACGCCTGGCCGGCAATCCCAACGCCTACGAGCCGGCCGTGCTGGAAAAGATCAAATGGCGCATCGGCATCACCGGCAAATCGTTCCGGCTGGCGCACAAGAGCGGCGTGAAGATTGCCTTTGGCACCGATGCGGGCGTGTCCAAGCATGGCCGCAATGCCGATGAATTCGAATACATGGTCGAGTTCGGCATGACCCCGGCCGAGGCCATCAAGGCGGCCACCGTCAACGCTGCCGATCTGCTGGGCGTCTCGGCGGTGGCCGGCACGCTGGAAGCGGGCAAGGCGGCCGACATCATCGCCGTCAGCGGCGATCCGCTGAAGGATGTGAAAGTCCTCAAGCAAGTGCCGTTCGTGATGGCGGCCGGCAAGGTCTTCAAGCAGGAATGATTTCCGGCACGGGGCGCCCGCGGGCGCCCCTTTTTTCGCGACAAATCGCTTGCGTTACCGAAGTGATTGCAATAAAGTCATTGCATGACCAAGCACTCCTTCGCTGAAAAGAACTGCCCCATCGCCCAGACCCTGGAACAGGTCGGCGAGTGGTGGACCTTCGTCATCCTGCGCAATGCGTTTTGCGGCATGAGCCGCTTCCAGGACTTCCAGCGCCACCTGGGCATCAGCACCAGCATCCTGGCGCGGCGCCTGGAAAAGCTGGTGGAGAACGGCATCCTGCTGCGCCAGCCATCCACGGACGATGCGCGCATCGTGCACTACCGGCTGACGGCCAAGGGCCGTTCGCTCTACCCGATCCTGGCCGCGATGACGCTTTGGGGCGAACAGTGGGCGCCCCACCCGGCTGGCCCGCGCCTCACGCTGGTGGAAAAGGCCACCGGGCAGCCGGTGGCGGGTGTCGCCATCCTGGCCGCCGATGGGCGCCCGCTCGAACCCGAACAAATCGATACGGTGGCCGGCCCCGGCGCCGATGACAAGACGCACGAACTGGTGCGCACCAGAGAGGAGACCGCATGAACCCTGAAAAAGTCTGGCTCAAATCCTACCCGAATGGCGTCCCCGCCACCATCGATCCAGACCTGTACAGTTCCCTGCCCAAGCTGCTGGAAGAGTCGTTCTCCCGCTTTGCCGAACGCAAGGCTTACGCCTGCATGGGCAGCACCATGCGCTACCGCGAATGGGACCATCATTCGCGCGACCTGGCGGCCTGGCTGCAATCGCGCGGCCTGGGCAAAGGTTCGCACGTGGCGGTGATGATGCCCAATGTGCTGCAATATCCGATCGTGGTGGCGGCCGTGCTGCGCGCGGGCGGCACGGTGATCAACGTCAATCCGCTCTACACTGCGCGCGAACTGGAACACCAGTTGAGCGATTCCGGCGCCGAGACCATCTTCATCCTGGAGAACTTCGCCACCACGCTGGAGAAAGTGCTGCCGCGCACGCGCATCAAGCACATCGTCGTTGCCGGCATCGGCGACATGCTGGGCTTCGCCAAGGGACCGCTGGTCAATTACGTGGTACGCAAGGTCAGGAAGCTGGTGCCGGCGTTCAGCCTGCCCGATGCGGTGCCGTTCCGCGCCGCGTTGCGCGCCGGCGCGCGTGCGCCGCTGCATCAGCCGGACGTCGGCCATGACGATATCGCCTTCCTGCAGTACACCGGCGGCACCACCGGCCTGTCGAAAGGCGCCGCCCTGACCCACCGCAACGTCATCGCCAACATGCTGCAGAACGACGCGTGGGCCGGGCCGGCACTGTTCCAGGCGGGCGACGGCAGGCAAGTGGTGACGGTGTGCGCGCTGCCGCTGTACCACATCCTGGCGCTGAATGCCTGCATGCTGATGGGCGCACGCTGGGGCGCCATGAACCTGCTGGTGCCGAATCCGCGCGATATGGCGGGCTTCGTCAAGGAGCTGGCGAAGTACCGCGTCAACTTCTTCCCCGGCGTGAACACCTTGTTCAACGCCCTGCTGAACCAGCCGGGCCTGGAGCGGGTGGACTTTTCCGGGCTGCGCATCACGCTCGGCGGCGGCATGGCCGTGCAGCAGTCGGTCAGCGAGCGCTGGATGGCCTTGACCGGCAGCCCGATCCTGGAAGGTTACGGCTTGTCGGAGACGTCGCCGACGGCCACCTTGTGCCGTCCTGACCAGCAAGGCTTCAGCGGCACCATCGGCTTGCCGGTTCCTTCCACCGAGGTGGCGATCCTCGACGACCATGGCGAGCCGCTGCCGTTTGGCCAGCCCGGCGAGATCGCCATCCGCGGCCCGCAGGTGATGGCCGGCTACTGGCGGCGGCCAAGCGAGACGGCCAGCGTCATGACACCGTCCGGCTACTTCAAGTCGGGCGATATCGGCATCATGGATGAACAAGGCTATGTGCGCATCGTCGACCGCAAGAAGGACATGATCCTGGTCTCCGGCTTCAACGTCTACCCGACCGAAGTCGAATGTGTGGTGGCAGCCCATCCGAAAGTGCTCGAATGCGCCTGCGTCGGCGTACCGGATGCCGGCTCCGGCGAAGCCGTCAAGCTGTTCGTCGTGCGCAAGGACCCGTCGCTGACCAGCGAACAGCTGATGGACTTCTGCAAACAGCAGCTGACTGCTTACAAGAAGCCGAAGCACATCGAATTCCGCGATGCGCTGCCCAAGTCCAACGTCGGCAAGATCCTGCGCCGCGAATTGCGGGAGGAAAAGGCGGCGGCGTAGTTTTCCTCGTACAATCCATCGCAGGGGTACCACAATCGCGAACGAGGAACAGGCAAAAACGATGATATTTGTATGGGGCAAGAAGCCGGTCTACACCCACGCCGGCTACGTCGCCGACTACTGCCCCGTGTGCCGTGCGACGCGCGCGTTCGCTGTGCAGCGCATCGGGATGGCCTGGCACCTGTGGTACATCACCGTGTCGAAAGGGGAGCTGGCGGGATACCAGCGCACCTGCTGCGATTGCGGTACGGTGCTGCCGATGGAGGCGGGACATTACACGCGGCTGAGCGCCGAACAGCTGCCGCTGGTGCAGCTGGAACAGACCACCAATCCGCATTTGTCGATCCGCCACGCCGACGCACTGGCCGCCGCCGCCCGCATCCGCGAGGCGCCTTTGCTGCTCGACGAATCGGAGCGCCGCCGCCAGATCGATGCCGCCTTGCGCCTGCAGGCCGACGCGCTGGACGAATACGAGGCGGCGACACACCTGGACCGGGAAGTGTGGTGGTCGATCGGCGGCGCGTTCGCCTTCTGCGCCGTGGTGCTTGCCGCCCTGCGCCAGCAGGCGCCGGAAAACATGGATACCGGCTTTGTCATTGCCTTTTTCCTCGGCCTGGGCGCAGTGGCCTGGCAGTTGAGCCAGATGGGCGAACGCTTCCTGCAGCGCGAGCTGTTGCCGAAGCTGGTGCGTTCGCTGGCGCCGCTGCAACCGCGCCCGGCGGAACTGGATGAAGCGTTCGAACGCTTGCGCGCGCAAGGCCGCAAGCTGGCGCGGCGGCTGGACAGCACGCGCTTGCAGCAAGCCCTTGCCCAGCCGCGCGGCTAACGCCGCCAAGCGCCCCTACGCCAGCGCCAGC
Source organism: uncultured Duganella sp. (assembly GCA_946482335.1). Next base: position 23,815 of record CAMLRG010000046.1, read on the forward strand.
GCATCGAGCAAGTGCTCGAGCTGCCCCAGGCGGGCTTCCAGTTCCTCCCGTTGCGGCGCGCGGCCGCCCATGCCGTGGAATGCCGTGTCATGCAGCAGCGCGTTGCGGAATTCCGCCAACTTGCGGGCCTCGCGCAGCAGCGCCAGCACATGCTCGCTGGCCGAAGGCGCCTGCTGTTTCAGGCCGGCCTTGATGCGGTCAAGGCGTTTGCCGAAGGTGAGTTTGCGCGTGTCGTCGGTGCCGATCTGGCGCGCGCACAGTATGAAGACGTGGGCTTCCAGCCGGGAGAATTCATGGATGAAGCTCCCCAGCAGCAGCTTCCATTGCTGGTCCGGCGTCAGGTTGGGCGTCATGCCGCCCATTCTACGCCGGGCGATAGGCCCGATTCTGAACTAATCGCATCCGATATATAATGTCCCGATGGACATCAGCAACCTGAAACTCTCCCAATACCTGTGCTTCACCGTGTATTCGGCCAACTTGGCGCTCGGCAAGGCGTACAAGCCCCTGCTCGACAGCCTGGGGCTGACCTACACCCAATACATCACCATCATTGCGCTGTGGGAAGAGAACAACCAGACGGTCAGCAGCCTGGGCGAAAAGCTGTTTCTCGAATCGAATACGCTGACGCCGATCCTGAAGAAGCTGGAAGCCATGGGCTATGTGACGCGCCAGCGCGACCCGGCCGACGAGCGCCAGGTGCGCATCAGCCTCACGCCCGCCGGCCACCAGTTGCGCGAAAGCGCCTTCGATAAGAACCTGTTCATGGAAATGGGCCTGGCCGACGACGAAATCGGCCCCTTGCAGGAAACCATCGCCCGCATGCGCGACAACCTGCTGAAATCCGTCAAAGAGCGCGGCTAGACATTTTTGTATCCCAGTGTATCTGGCGCGATGCCGGATACATAAGCTGGCATTACCGCCCACGCCGCCGACACAAGCGATACACACTGCCCCCGTAATCTGGTCACACCTTAACCAAGGAGACCACGATTATGAAAACCACTTACGCAGGACTGGCAGCAACCCTCGCCATCGCATTGTGCGCAGCATCCGCCGCGCAGGCAGAACCCAAGAAGGAAACCGAGAAGTGCTATGGCGTGGCGAAAGCCGGCCATAACGACTGTGCAGCCGGTCCCGGCACTTCGTGCGCAGGCACTTCCAAGACCGATTACCAGGGCGATGCCTGGACGCTGGTCGAAAAAGGCACCTGCACCACGATCAAGACTCCCAAGGGCTACGGCTCGCTGACGGCGAAGAAATGAAGCGCGCCGCCTCCCTCGCAATCGGACTGGCCCTGGGCTGGGCAGGCGCGGCACACGCCGCCCCCGCCGGCCCGGCGCAAGGCGTGAAGAACGTGGTCATCGTCCCTGGCGCCTTCGTCGATGCCTCGAGCTGGCGCGTGGTACACGACACCCTGAGCCTGAAGGGTTTCCACGTCACGGTGGCCCAACTGCCGCACACGTCGCTGGACGACGATATCGCCATCGCCCGCAAAGCCATTTTCCAGCAGGTCGGCAATGTGGTGGTGGTCGCCAGCGGCATCGGCGGCGTGGTGATCTCCAATGCCGCCACCGGCGACAAGGTGAAGGCGCTGGTCTATGTGGCCGCCCTGATGCCGGAGGTCGGCGAGACTGCGCAGCAATTGCTGTCGTCGATGCCCGCCGCAGGCGACGGTGCACGGGCCGACCGCGCCGGTTTCCAGTTCTACGACCGGGCGCGCTTCCACGCCGACCTGGCGGCCGACCTGACGCCGAACCGCGTCGGCTTCATGGCGGCCTCGCAAGTCCCCGTCAGCAATGTGCTGATGGGTACCCCGAGCTGGTTCGCCATGTGGCACCAGAAGCCGAGCTTCGGCATCGTCGCCACCCAGGACCGGCTGGTCAGCCCCGAACTGCAACGCTGGATGTACCAGCGTGCAGGCGCCAGGGTGACCGAAATCGCAGCAAGCCATGCAGTACAGGTTTCGCAGCCGGAAGCGGTTGTGAAAGTCATCGAAGACGCCGCAACCGGCGTCCTTTAAACCCCGTCCCATCCAAGGAGACCATCATGTCCATCGCAACCAAATCCCGCGCCAGCCTGGCAGGCGCCGCCGCCCTGATCGCCCTGGCCAGCGCCAGCCTGTCCACCCCTGCCTTCGCCGCCGAAAAAGCGAAAGAGGAGCCAGGCCGCTGCTACGGCATCAATACCTGCAAAGGCACCAGCCTGTGCGCCACTGCCAAGAACGACTGCAAGGGCCTGAACGAATGCAAGGGCCATGGCGTACTGGTGAAGACCCCGTCCGAGTGCAAGGCACTGGGCGGCACGCTGACCGAGAAGAAGTAAGCACCTGACGGAGGCACGCCATGCATGCACATCGCTTCGGTCTCGGCCTGCGCCGGGAACATTACCGCGATTTCCTCGAAGGCGCGGTCGACGTGGATTTCGTCGAAGTGATCTCGGAGAACTTCATGGTCGCGGGCGGCCAGCCGCGCGATATCCTGCGCCGCGTGCGCGAACGGTATCCGGTGGTGCTGCATGGCGTGTCGATGTCGCTCGGCTCGGCCGACGGCTTGCGGGCGGACTACCTGGCCCGCTTGCGCGCCCTGGCCGATGAGGTGCAGCCGATGTTCGTGTCCGACCATTTGAGCTGGTCGCGCACCGGCCGCTTCAATTCGCACGACCTGCTGCCGCTGCCGTATACGGAAGAAGCACTCGACATCATCTGCAACAACATCGACCAGGCGCAGCAGGCGCTGGGCCGCACCATGCTGGTCGAGAATCCCTCCAGCTACCTGACCTACGCCGAATCGACCATGACGGAATGGGAATTCATTTCCGCCATGGCGAAGCGCACCGGCTGCGGGCTGCTGCTCGACGTGAACAACGTCTTCGTCAGCGCCAGCAACCACGGCTTCGACCCGCAGGACTTCCTGCGCGGCGTGCCGATGGAGCGCGTACAACAGATCCACCTCGCCGGCCATAGCCAGGGCGACGGCCTGCTGATCGATACCCACGACAGCGCGGTCAACGACGCGGTCTGGTCGCTGTACGCGCAAACGATCGCGCGTTGCGGCCCGGTCGCCACCATGATCGAACGCGATGGCGATATTCCGCCGCTGGCCGACCTGCTCACCGAGCTGGATGTCGCGCGCGGTCTCGCAACGCACAGGGAGGCAGCATGAACCTCGCCAATATCCAGGGCGGTTTCCACGCCATGCTGGCCAGCGGCGCCGCCCCGTTGCCCGCATCGGGCGTGCCATCCGGCTCCGGCCGCGCCGTCTACCAGAACAACTACCGCGCGCAGCTGGTCGGCTGTCTCGAAGAAAGCTATCCGTTGCTGCGCACCTTCATCGGCGAGGAAGCCTTCCTGCACGCAGCCGCAGTCCATATCCGCCGCCGCCCGCCACATGCGTGGACGCTGGACGCCTACGCCGACGATTTCGGCGACACACTGCAAGCCCTCTTCCCCGACAACCCGGACCTGCAGGAGCTGGCGTGGATCGAACTGGCACTCGGCCAGGCATTCGTCGGCCCGGACGCCGCGCCCGTTGCCGCCGATACGCTCGCCGCCATCGACTGGGATCATGCCCGCCTGCAGCTTACTCCCACGCTCCACCTGCGCACCGCGGTCACCAACTCCGCCGACCTGTGGTTCGCGCTGCGCGATGCCGGCGCCGAAGCAAGCGGCAGCGCGGCCCACGTGGTGCCCGAAAGCGAGATGCTGCTCGCGCCTGGCGGCTTGCTGGTCTGGCGCCGCGGCTTCACGTCCTGCCTGCGTGCGCTGGACGCCGTTGAATTTGCCGCGCTGACGCATCTGCAGCGCGACGGCAGCTTCGTCGGTTTATGCGCCATGCTGGTAGACCGCCTGGGTGAAGAGCAAGGCATTGCCAGCGCCGGCGCTATGCTGGCCGACTGGCTTGGCAGTGAGTTGATCACAGGAGCCTCCAATGAATGACGCACGTCGCCTCTTCCTGCTGTCGGCGCTCACCGGTCTGGCAGGTACCGCAAGCCTCGCCTTCGCGCCCGCCCTTGCGAGCGCACTGCTGCCAACCGGCAGTGCCGCCGACGCCTTGCGCGCCGTGGCCGCCGCCCAGCCCGCGCTCAGCTACCACACGGCCGGCCCCGAAAGCGGTCGCCCCATCGTGCTGGTCCGCGCCCAAGGCGAGCCCGTCGACCGCTACGCCGAAACCGCATCCCTGCTCGCCGCACAGGGTTTCAAGGTGCTGTTGCCCGCATTGCGGGACGCCGAACCCGCCACGCTGGGCCAAGACCTGATCGGCTTTCTCGACAGCCTGCACATCCCCGAAGCAGTCTTCATCGGCAACGCCCGGGGCGCCAACGCCGCGCGCGCTGCTGCCAACGTGCGCCGCTCGCGCATCGTCGGCCTGGTCCTGGCAGATGGCAGCGCCACACCAGCCGCTGCCAGCGCGGCCGCCGTCCCGCCAACGATACGGCTGTCCGCAAACGCCACACCACAGGAAATAGCCGACGCCACCGCCACGCTGGTCCGCCAGGGCAAATGGCGCACCTGACACCACACATCAAGGAGACCAACATGAACACCAACATCGCCCCCGCCAACGCAAGCCAGACAGCGCATGCCGAGCGCAGCGCCTTCGCCGCCCTGCCCGCCCTCGCCGCGCGCCTGCTGCCGCCAAGCCTGCAGCTATTGGCGGCCCGCCTCGCCGTCGCAGCGATTTTCTTCCTCTCCGGCCGCACCAAGGTCGAAGGCTGGTTCACCCTGAAGGATTCGACAGTCGACCTGTTCCGCCACGAATACATGCTGCCGCTGATCCCGCCGGAGATCGCCGCGCCGATGGCCACACTCGCCGAACACGCGCTGCCCTTGCTGCTGGTCGCCGGCCTGTTTACCCGCACCGCCGCCCTCGGCTTGCTGGGCATGACCGCCGTCATCGAAATCTTCGTCTATCCGCAAGCCTGGCCGACCCACCTGAGCTGGGCCGCCCTGCTGCTGCCGCTGATCGCGCAAGGCGGCGGCAAATTCTCGCTCGACCAATTCATCACGCGCAAATGAAAAGCCCAGCCGGTAAGGGCTGGGCTTGGGTGTTGCTGGTGCCGGCTGCAGGACTCGAACCCGCCACCTGATGATTACAAATCAACTGCTCTACCTGATGAGCTAAGCCGGCTGTAAAACTTTCGCCGCGATTATACGCTATTTAATGCGTGTGAGTGTGGGGCGGCCGCCTTTCTTTGGCGGTTCGCCGCCATCGTCCGGGCCGTTGTCGTCTTCGCTGCGCGACGCGGTGGCTGTCGGGACGGAAGACAGGGCCGGTGCCGGCGCCGCTTCTTCGGCCGGGGCCGGTGCTTTCGGTGCGGGTGGCTGGCCCAGCAGCGGTTCGAACGCCATGCCCTGGCCATTCTCGTTGGCGTATATCGCCATCACATTATTGACCGGCACGTAGATCTCGCGCGACACGCCGCCGAAGCGGGCGTGGAAGTGGATCGCATCGTTGTCCATCTTCAGGCCGGAGGTGGCGCCGAAACTGATGTTGAGGACGATTTCGCCCTTCTTGACGTATTCCATCGGTACCTGGGTCGCGGCGTCGACCTTGACGGCCAGGTAAGGCGTATAGCCGCAATCGGTGCACCATTCATAGATGGCGCGCAGCATGTAGGGCTTGGTGGAGATTTCTGCCATGTTCAGACTATAAGTTGCGGCGCGCCATGCTGGCGCGCCGCAGGGGGGCCGCATCAGCGGCGCATTACTTTCTCGGACGGGGTCAGCGCTTCGATGTAGGCCGGGCGCGAGAAGATGCGCTCGGCGTATTTCATCAGCGGGGCCGCGGTCTTCGACAGTTCGATACCGTAATGGTCGAGGCGCCACAGCAGCGGTGCCACGGCCACGTCCAGCATGGAGAACTCGTCGCCCAGCATGTACTTGTTCTTCAGGAACAGTGGCGCCAGCGTGGTCAGGCGGTCGCGGATTTCGGCGCGGGCCTTGTCGTGGCTCTTGTCGTTCGTCTTGTTGCGCTCGCTTTCCAGCGTGTGCACGTGGACGAACAGTTCCTTCTCGAAGTTGAACAGCATCAGGCGGGCACGCGCGCGCATCAGCGGGTCGGCCGGCATCAGTTGCGGATGCGGGAAGCGCTCGTCGATGTACTCATTGATGATGTTCGATTCGTACAGGATCAGTTCGCGCTCGACCAGGATCGGGACCTGGCCATACGGGTTCATGGTCGAAATATCTTCCGGCTTGTTGAACAGGTCAACATCGCGCACTTCAAAGTCCATGCCTTTTTCGAACAGGACCAGGCGGCAGCGCTGGGAAAATGGGCAGGTAGTGCCCGAATAGAGAACCATCATGTTTTGTAGTTCCTTAGAAACAAAGGGGGCGAGACCGCGAACGGTTCACCCCAGTTGGGCTGCCCGCACGAAAACAGGCAGCGCACACACGCGCCGGCTCGCCGGCGCACGCCATTACTTGACTTCTTTCCAGTACGACGCGTTCAGGCGCCATGCCAGCAGAGCGAAAATGCTCATGAAGATCAGCACCCATACGCCCAGCTGCTTGCGCTTCTGTGCGGCTGGCTCGGCCATCCACTCCATGTAGCCGACGATGTCGGCCACGGCGGTGTCGTATTCCAGCTTGGTCATGCTGCCAGGCTTGACGAGCTTGAAGCCGTCAAACTTGTGGATCTTCTTGCTTGCGTCATGCGGGTCAGCCACTTCGACGAACTTGGCTTCCTGCACGCCCTGCAAGTCCCACAGCACGTGAGGCATGGCAGCGTTCGGCAGCACCAGGTTGTTGAAGCCGGTCGGACGGTTGTCGTCCTTGTAGAAGGTGCGCAGGTAGGTGTACAGGTAGTCGGCACCCGAACCGTCCGGACCCGCTTTGGCGCGGGCGATCACGGACAGGTCTGGCGGCACGGTACCGAACCAGGCCTTGGCATCCTTGGCCGGCATGGCAGTGGTCATCAGCTCGCCCACTTTCTCGCCGGTGAACAGCAGGTTGTTCTTGATCTGCTCTTCAGTCAGGCCCAGGTCGCGCAGGCGGTTGTAGCGCATGCTCGACGCATTGTGGCAGTTCAGGCAGTAGTTCACGAACAGCTTGGCGCCATTTTGCAGGGCAGCCATGTTGTGCGAGCGGTCCGGTGCTTTGTCCAGTGGATGGCCGCCACCGCTGGCGAAGGCCAGCGCAGGTACCAGGGCCAGCATGGCCAGCAGTTTCTTGGAAAAGATCATTGTTTAGTCCTTTGCTTTGCGTTCTGCTCGTTCAATCAGTGCGGATGGAAAGTGACGCGGTCCGGCACTTTCTTGAACGTACCCATGGTGCTCCACCATGGCATCAGCAGGAAGAAGGCGAAGTAGTACAGGGTGGCGACTTGCGACACGACGGTGCCGACCGGGCTAGGCGCCTGTACGCCCAGGTAACCCAGGGTCACGAACGCAACCGCCAGGCCCAGGTAGGCATACTTGTGGCCTTGCGGACGGTAGCGGATCGACTTCACCGGCGAGTGGTCCAGCCATGGCAGGAAGGCCAGGATGACCACGGAACCGCCGAAGAACACCACGCCCCAGAATTTCGCATCCAGCGCCCATGGGAACATGCCGATGATGGCCACCAGGGCGATCGCGGCAATCGCGGACTTGACCGCGAAGGACAGCTTGGACTTCAGCCACACGAAGGAGACGTAGGCCGCGGTGGCAGCCATCAGCACCCACATGAAGTCGGCGGTCGTGGCGCGCAGCACCGAGTAGAACGGGGTGAAGTACCAGGTCGGCGCGATGTGCGGCGGGGTCTTCAGCGAGTCACCCGGCAGGAAGTTGTTGTATTCCAGGAAGTAACCGCCCATTTCCGGCGCGAAGAACACCACGGCCGAGAAGATGGTCAGGAACACGGAAACGCCGAACAGGTCGTGCACGGTGTAGTACGGGTGGGACGGGATGGAATCCACCGGGTGGCCGTCCGGGCCCAGGTTTTCCTTCACTTCAATGCCGTCCGGGTTGGAGGAACCGACTTCGTGCAGTGCGATCAGGTGCGCCGCCACCAGGCCCAGCAGGACCAGCGGGATGGCGATCACGTGGAAGGCGAAGAAGCGGTTCAGGGTCGCGTCGGACACCACGTAGTCGCCGCGGATCCACAGCGACAGGTCAGGGCCGATCAGCGGGATCGCGCCGAACAGGTTGACGA
>CAMLRG010000047.1 GCA_946482335.1 uncultured Duganella sp.
ACCAACGCGATGCAGATCGCCGTCGGCATGGGCGCCCGCGTCACGGTGCTGGACCAAAACGTGGACCGCCTGCGCCAGCTCGACCTGGTATACGGCAACCGCATCCAGACCATCTACTCGAATGCCTACACCATCGACGACGCCGTGATGGATGCCGACCTGGTGATCGGCGGCGTGCTGATCCCGGGCGCAGCCGCACCCAAGCTGGTCACCAAGGCCATGGTGTCGCGCATGAAGCCCGGCTCGGTGGTGGTCGACGTTGCCATCGACCAGGGCGGCTGTTTCGAAACCTCGCACGCCACCACCCACGAAAACCCGACCTTCGTGGTGGACGGCGTGGTGCACTACTGCGTCGCCAATATGCCGGGCGCGGTGGCGCGCACTTCCACCTTTGCGCTGAACAACGCCACCATCGGCCACGCCGTTGCGCTGGCGGACAAGGGCTGGGCCAAGGCCATGAAGGCCAACCCGCACCTGCGCAATGGACTTAACGTCTGCCAGGGCCAGGTCACCTATGAAGCGGTGGCGAGCGACCTTGGCTATACCTATGTGCCGGCGGAATCGCTGCTGGCCTGAACCTCAGAGCCTGATATGAGCAATCTCGATACCATCACCCATTTCATCAATGGCGTCAAAGCCGATACGGCCAGCGGGCGCTATGGCGACGTCTTCAACCCCGCACTGGGCGAACCGGTCGCGCGCGTGGCGCTCGGCACGGCGGAGGAGGCCGATGCTGCGGTGCGCGCCGCCGAAGCGGCATTTCCGTCCTGGTCCAACACACCGCCGCTGACCCGTGCACGCGTGCTGTTCAAGTACCTTGAGCTGTGCCACCGGCACACGGACGAATTCGCGGCCATGCTGACCCGCGAACACGGCAAGACGTTCGCCGATGCCAAGGGCGAAGTGGCGCGTGGTATCGAGATGGTGGAATTTGCCGTCGGCATCCCGCAGATGATGAAGGGCGAATACACCGACCAGATCGCGCGCGGCATCGATGCCTGGTCGATGCGCATGCCGCTGGGCGTGGTGGCCGGCATCACGCCATTCAACTTCCCGGTGATGGTGCCGATGTGGATGTTCCCCATCGCTATCGCTTGCGGCAATACCTTTGTGCTCAAGCCGTCCGAGCGCGACCCTTCGCCCTCGCTGCTGCATGCGCGGCTGCTGAAGGAGGCCGGCTTGCCGGACGGCGTGTTCAACGTCATACAGGGCGACAAGGTGGTGGTCGATGCGCTGCTAGACCATCCCGTGGTGCAGGCGGTCAGCTTCGTCGGCTCGACGCCGATCGCGGAATACATATACTCGCGCGGCTCGCAGCACGGCAAGCGCGTGCAGGCGCTGGGCGGCGCCAAGAACCATATGGTGGTGATGCCCGACGCCGACATGGAAATGGCGGTCGACGCGTTGATGGGCGCCGCCTTCGGTTCGGCCGGCGAGCGCTGCATGGCCATTTCCGTGGTGGCGGCGGTGGGCGATGCGGGCGACAAGCTGCTGGGCGCACTGAAAGAGCGCACGGCCGCACTGAAAGTGCGCGACGGCATGGCATCCGACGCGGAAATGGGACCGGTGGTGACTTCGGCGGCCAAGCAGCGCATCGAACGCCTGATCGGCGAAGGCGTGGAGCAGGGCGCCACGCTGGTGGTGGATGGCCGCAATTACCGCGTGGCCGACCGTCCGAACGGCTTCTTCATCGGCGGCACGCTGTTCGACCACGTGACGCCGGACATGAGCATCTACAAGGAAGAGATCTTCGGCCCGGTGCTGTGCATGGTGCGCCTGCCGGACGTGGCGACGGCGGTAGAGCTGATCAACAACAACGAGTACGGCAACGGCGTCGCGGTGTTCACGCGCGACGGCGGCGTGGCGCGCGAATTCGTGCGCCAGATCCAGGTCGGCATGGTTGGCGTCAACGTGCCGCTGCCGGTGCCGATGGCCTTTAACAGTTTTGGCGGGTGGAAGCGCAGCCTGTTCGGCGACCACCATGCCTATGGCCCGGAAGGCGTGCGTTTCTACACCCGCCACAAGGCCGTGATGGAGCGTTGGCCAAATACCGCCAGCGCTGGCGCGCAGTTTGCTTTCCCACAGATGAAGTGAGGATGGAACCAAATGATCGAGTCACTCAAATTCATACCGCAGCCCAAAGCCACGAACGAAGAACTGTCCGGTCATTTCACCGACCTGGCGCCGCCGCTCAACGCGCGCCAGGCCGCGATCGAAAGTTCGCGCTGCCTGTACTGCTACGACGCGCCGTGCACGCGCATCTGCCCCACCGGCATCGACGTGGCCAGCTTCATCCGCAACATCCATGAAAAGAACGTAAACGGCGCCGCGGTCACCATCCTGCAACAGAACATCCTGGGCGGCAGCTGCGCGCGCGTCTGCCCGACCGAAATCCTGTGCGAGGATGCCTGCGTGCGCAACCACGATGCGGAAGGGCAGCCAGTCAAGATCGGCCTGTTGCAGCGCTTCGCACTGGACAATGCCACGCTGGACGGCCACCCGTTCAAGCGCGCGCCTTCCACAGGCAAGAAGGTCGCCGTGGTCGGCGCCGGCCCTGCCGGCCTGTCCTGCGCGCACCGCCTGGCCATGCTGGGCAACGACGTCGTGATCTATGAGGCGCATGAGAAATCCGGCGGCTTGAACGAATACGGCATCGCCAAATACAAGTTGACCGACAATTTCGCGCAAAAGGAAGTGGACTTCCTGTTGGGGATCGGCGGCATTGAGGTGCGCCATGGCCAGAAGCTCGGCGACAACCTGAACCTGAAGGAATTGCACGCGCATTACGATGCGGTGTTCCTCGGCCTGGGCCTGGGCGCCAGCCGCGCGCTGGGGCTGACCGGCGAAGAGGCGCCGGGCCTGATGGCGGCGGTGGACTACATTGCCGAGCTGCGTCAGGCTGACGACTTGAGCAAGCTGCCGGTCCCGCGCCGCGCCATCGTCATCGGCGCGGGCAATACGGCGATCGACATGGCGGTGCAGATCCAGCGCCTGGGCGCGGAAGAAGTGACGATGGTGTACCGCCGCGGCTTCGATGCCATGAGCGCCACCCACCATGAACAGGACATCGCGAAAGCCAACCAGGTACGCATGGTGACCTGGTCCCAGCCGAAGCAAGTGCTGCTGGACGAGGCGGGCCGCGTGCGCGGCATGCGCTTCGAACGCACGGCGATGGACGGCACACGCATGATCGGCACCGGCATCACGTTCGAGCTGCCGGCCGACGCCATCTTCAAGGCGATCGGCCAGGCGATGGCGCCGGCCGCGCTGGCCGATCCGCTGGCCGCCATGCTGAAGCGCGACGGCGACAAGATCCATGTGGACGACAGCTTCCGCACCATCCTGCCCGGTATCTATGCCGGCGGCGATTGCGTGGCGCCTGGCCAGGACTTGACGGTGCAGGCCGTGGAGCACGGCAAGCGCGCCGCCATGGCAATCCATTCCGACATCCAATCGAAGAAGGGGGCAGCATAATGGCCGACCTGAGCGTCAACTTCTGCGGCATCAAGGCGCCGAACCCATTCTGGCTCGCCTCCGCACCGCCTACCGACAAGGCATACAACGTGATCCGCGCTTTCGAAGCAGGGTGGGGCGGCGTGGTCTGGAAAACGCTGGGCGAAGATCCGCCGCCCGTCAACGTCTCCTCCCGCTATTCCGCGATCTACGGCAAGAACCGCGAAGTCATTGGCTTCAACAATATCGAGCTGATCACCGACCGTTCGCTGGAACTGAACCTGCAGGAAATCACGGAAGTCAAGAAGGCCTGGCCGGACCGCGCCATCGTGGTGTCGCTGATGCTGCCTTGCGAAGAGCAGGCCTGGGCCGCCATCCTGCCGAAAGTGGAGGCGACCGGGGCGGACGGCATCGAGCTGAATTTCGGCTGCCCGCACGGCATGCCGGAGCGGGGCATGGGGTCCGCAGTGGGCCAGGTGCCGGAGTATGTGGAGCAGGTGACCGCCTGGTGCAAGAAGCACAGCAAACTGCCGGTGATCGTCAAGCTGACGCCGAACATCACCGACATCCGCCGGCCGGCACGCGCGGCCAAGGCGGGCGGCGCGGATGCGGTGTCGCTGATCAACACCATCAATTCCATCACTTCGCTCGACCTGGACCAGATGGTTGCCTTCCCCAACGTGGGCGGCGCCAGCACCCACGGCGGCTATTGCGGTCCGGCGGTCAAACCGATCGCGCTGAACATGGTGGCCGAGATTGCGCGCGATCCGGAAACGCGGGGCTTGCCGATTTCCGGCATCGGCGGCATCGGCAACTGGAAGGATGCGGCGGAATTCATCGCACTGGGCGCGGGATGCGTGCAGGTGTGCACGGCGGCCATGCTGCACGGCTTCCGCATCGTGCAGGAGATGAAGGATGGCCTGGAACGCTGGATGGACTCCAAGGGTTATAAGACGCTCGACGATTTCATGGGCAAGGCTGTAGCGAATACTACGGACTGGAAATTCCTCAACATGAATTACAAGTCCATCGCCCATATCAGCCAGGAGGATTGCATCAAATGCGGCCGCTGTTACGTGGCCTGCGAGGATACCTCGCACCAATCGATCTTCCAGCTGGTCGACGAGGCTACCGGTACCCGGACCTACAAGGTCAATGAGGATGAATGCGTCGGCTGCAACCTGTGCGAAATCACCTGTCCGGTGCAGGGATGTATTACGATGGTCGCAGTCCCGACGGGCAAGCCCTATATGAACTGGACCCAGGATCCACGCAATCCGCGCGCCGAAAAGCCGGTAGGGGTCTGACCCTATGGGTCTGACCCCGGTTTACCGGTTTAAAAAAAAGGAACCCGAATGAGCGACAACCCACACCTGTGGAACGAAGACCTGGCCCCCACCAATGAATCCCAGCGCACCTGGCGCTGGTACCACTTCGCCGCACTCTGGGTCGGCATGGTCATGTGCATCCCCGCCTACACCCTGGCCGCCAGCCTGATCGAAGGCGGCATGTCGGCCGGCCAGGCCGTCCTCACCGTATTCCTCGCCAACACCATCGTCCTGCTGCCGATGCTCCTGATCGGCCACGCCGGCACCAAATACGGCATTCCCTACGCCGTCCTCGCACGCGCCTCCTTCGGCACGCGCGGCGCGCGCTTGCCGGCCCTGATGCGCGCCATCGTGGCGTGCGGCTGGTACGGCATCCAGACCTGGTTCGGCGGCCAGATGATCTACACCCTGCTCGGCGTAATGATGGGCGGCGAGATCGGCGGCGAAAAAATCGCCGCCCTGGGCATCAATGGCGCCCAACTGCTTTGCTTCCTCGCATTCTGGGCCATCCAGTTCTGGTACATCGTGCACGGCATGGACGCCATCCGCAAACTGGAAACCTACACCGCGCCACTGAAGATCATCATCTGCTTCGTGCTGCTCGGCTGGGTATACCAGAAAGCCGGCGGCTTCGGACCCCTGATCGACCAGCCATCGCAATTCGTCGAAGGCGGCAAGAAGGCCGGCCAGTTCTGGCCGACGTTCTGGCCTTCGCTGACCGCCATGATCGGCTTCTGGGCCACGCTGGCGCTGAACATCCCGGACTTCACCCGTTTCGCCAAGACCCAGCGCGACCAGGTGCTGGGCCAGTCCATCGGCTTGCCGGTGCCCATGGGATTGCTGGCGGCATTGGCAGTGATCGTCACCTCCGCCACGGTGGTCCTGTACGGCAAGGCGATCTGGGATCCGGTCGACCTGGCCAGCCGCATGACCGGCGTAGCGGTGCTGGTGGCGCTGTTGGTCCTGCTGATCGACACCATCTCGGTCAACCTGGCTGCGAACCTGGTCGGACCGGCCTACGATTTCTCCGCGCTGGCGCCCAAGCACATTTCCTACCGCACCGGCGGCTACATCACGGCCGGCATCGCGCTGGCGATGATGCCCTGGAAGCTGCTGGAAACCACCCAAGGCTATATCTTCACCTGGCTGATCGGCTATTCGGCGTTGCTCGGGCCGATCGCGGGCGTGCTGATCGTCGACTACTACCTGATCCGCAAGACGGAGCTGAACGTCGGCGCGCTGTACGCCGACAACGGCGAGTACAGCTACACCAACGGCTGGAATACGGCCGCCCTGCTGGCGTTTGCGCTGGGTGTGGCGCCAAATGTGCCTGGCTTCCTGAACGCGGCCTTCCCCGCATCGTTCGGCGATGTCGGCGAGGGCTTCAAGCTGATTTACACCTATGCGTGGTTCGTCGGCATCGCCATTGCGGCGGTGGTGTACGGGATCATGATGAAGGGCAGGGCGGCCAAGGCCGTGCAGCCACCCATTCCGGAGAAAGCGTGAACATGGCAACCTTGATTCGTGGCGGGACTGTAGTGAACGCGGACCGTGCTTTCCGCGCCGACGTGCTGTGCGAGGGCGACAAGATCGTCGCGGTGGGGCCGGGCCTGGCCGCGCCGCCCGGTGCGGAAATCGTCGACGCCGGCGGCCAGTACGTGATGCCGGGCGGGATCGACCCGCACACCCATATGAACCTGCCCTTCATGGGCACGGTGACGCAGGACGATTTCTTCACCGGCACGGCGGCCGGGCTGGCCGGGGGCAATACCACCATCATCGATTTCGTCATCCCCAATCCGCAGCAGCCGTTGCTGGAGGCCTACCACCAGTGGCGCGGCTGGGCTGAAAAGGCGGCGGGCGACTACACCTTCCATGTTGCCATCACCTGGTGGTCGGATAAGGTGCATGAGGAGATGGGCACGCTGGTGCGCAACCATGGCGTGAACAGTTTCAAGCACTTCATGGCGTACAAGAACGCCATCATGGCCGACGACGAAACGCTGGTGAAAAGCTTCCGCCGCGCGCTGGAGCTGGGCGCCATCCCGACCGTGCACGCGGAGAATGGCGAGCTGGTGTACCAGCTGCAGCAGGATTTGCTGAAGCAGGGTATCACCGGTCCACGCGCGCACCCGCTGTCGCGGCCTCCCGCAGTGGAGGCGGAGGCGGCCAACCGCGCCATCGCGATTGCCAATGTGCTGAATACGCCGTTGTACATCGTGCACGTCTCCTGCAAGGAATCGCTGGACGCGATCACACGCGCCCGTGCCGCCGGCCAGCGCGTTTACGGCGAAGCGCTGGCGGGGCACCTGATCGTGGACGACAGCGTGTACGAGCACCCCGATTTCGATTTCGCGGCGGGCCACGTGATGAGCCCACCGTTCCGCAGCCGCGAGCACCAGAAAGCGTTGTGGCAAGGACTGCAGGGCGGCAATCTTCACACCACCGCCACCGACCACTGCACCTTCTGCGCCGAGCAGAAGGCCGCGGGGCGCAGCGACTTCACCAAAATCCCGAACGGCTGCGGCGGGGTGGAAGACCGCATGGCCGTGATCTGGGATGCGGGCGTCAACAGCGGCAAGCTGACGCCATCCGAGTTCGTGCGGGTGACGTCGGCCAATGCGGCGCAGATATTCAATATCTATCCGCGCAAGGGTTTGATCGCGGCTGGTTCCGATGCGGACATTGTCGTGTGGGATCCGGAAGGCAGCCGCACGATTTCGGCCAGGACCCAGTTTGCCAAAGGCGGCTTCAACGTTTTTGAAGGACGCACCGTCAAAGGTGTTCCGAGCACCACGGTCGCTGCTGGGAAGGTTGTCTTCCACCGTGGCGAATTGCGGGCGGTGGAGGGGGCCGGCCGTCACATTGACCGGCCGGCTTTTGCGCCGGTCGCGCCCTGAAACTGGCTGGTTTGGCTGCCAACGGGTACGTTGGCCTTAAACCGGCAAGGCGGGGTCAGGCCCTAGGGCCTGACCCCGGTCTACCGGTTTCCCAGGCAAAAAGAAGGAGCATACAATGAACAAGCTAAGCATCAACAGCGACCGCCTCTGGGACTCGCTGATGGAACTGGCCAAAATCGGGGCCACCCCGAAAGGCGGCGTCAAACGCCTTACCCTGACCGACCTGGACAAGCAAGGCCGCGACCTGGTCACCGGCTGGGCACGCGATGCCGGCCTGTCGATCACCATCGACCAGATCGGCAACGTCTTCATGCGCCGCGACGGCGAAGACAACACGCTGCCACCGATCATGACCGGCAGCCACATCGACACCCAGCCGACCGGCGGCAAGTTCGACGGCAACTACGGCGTCCTGGCCGGCCTGGAAGTGGTGCGCACGCTGAACGACAAAGGCATCCGCACCAAGGCCCCGATCGAAGTCGCCTTCTGGACCAACGAAGAAGGCTCGCGCTTCGTGCCCGTGATGATGGGTTCCGGTGTCTTCTGCGGCGCCTTCACGCTGGAACACGCCTACGCCGCCAAGGACACCGAAGGCAAAACGGTCGGCGAGGAGCTTGAACGCATCGGCTACAAGGGCGACCAGGTCCCCGGGCAGCACCCGATCGGCGCCTATTTCGAAACCCATATCGAACAAGGCCCCGTGCTGGAAGACGCCGACAAGGTGATCGGCGTCGTGCCCGCCGTCATGGGCCTGTCCTGGTACGACTGCACCGTAACCGGCATGGAAGCCCACGCCGGCCCCACGCCCATGCACTTGCGCAAGGACGCCATGCAGGTCGCCGCCCGGATCATCCCCGAGGTGGTCGCCATCGCCAACCGCTATCCGCCGTATGGCCGTGGCACTGTCGGCATGATGCAAGTCTTCCCCAACAGCCGCAACGTCATTCCCGGCCAGGTCAAATTCAGCATCGACCTGCGCAACGTGAACGACGAACTGCTGAACAAGATGCACGAGGACATGCTGGCCTTCATCGACAAGACGTCCGCCGACACCGGCCTGGAGATCAAGATCGAGCGCGTATCGTATTACCCGCCGTGCCCCTTCCATCCCGACTGCGTCGGCGCCGTGCGCAAGGCCACCAGGGAACTCGGCTACTCCACGATGGACGTGGTATCCGGCGCCGGCCACGACGCCATCTATGCCGCCCGCGTCGCCCCGGCCGGCATGATCTTCGTCCCCTGCAAGGACGGCATCAGCCACAACGAAATCGAGGACGCCAAGAAGGAGCACCTGGAAGCCGGCTGCAACGTCCTGCTGCACGCCATGCTGGAGCGCGCCGGAGTGGTGTAAGCCGCCGTGCGCAAGGTCAGCGCCGAGCCGCCGTCAGCGCCCGAAGGCGATGCGGGTGATGGCGACGGTGGCTTCGTGGGCCAGGTCGGCGAGTTCCTTGTGTTGCGGGCGGGTTTCGGAGATGAACAACATGGTACCCAGCATTTGCGCGACGATCAGCGTGCCGCGCACTTCGCATTGCTGCATCGGCAGTTCGGGATCGATCTCGTGGATCAGGTTGCGCAGCGTGCGGCGGGCGCGCGTCATCATGGTGTCGAACAGCTTGGTGGCGACGGGATGGCGGTTGGCCAGCGCGGCGATCTCGAAAAACAGCCCGCTGGAAACCTGGTCGCGCAAGTCGGCCAGGAAGTAATCGATGATCGACTCGAACAGCTCCACGCGCGGGCCGGTGCCGGCGGCGGCGACGCGCTCGTCGATGCCGGCCTGGTAGCGCGCAAAGGTCTGTTCCAGCAGCGCCTCGATCAGCGCGTCGCGGCTTGGGTAGTAATGCTGGACCGTCGATAAGCTCACCCCGACCTGCTGCGCCACGCTGCGCATGGCCAGCGCGGCATAGCCGTCGCGCGCCAGCAACAGCCGCGCCGCCTCCAGGATGGCGCTGGCGCGCTCATAGCCCTTGGTGGTGGTGTTGGAATCCTTCGCCTGCAGCGGCGTATCTGTCTTTTTCCTCATACAGCAAGGATTATCGCGTCGATTGACAAATAGGTCAATCGACCGATAGTATTTCGGTCATCTGACCTATAACATGATCCGGAGACTTTGCCAGATGATCCCCCGTACCTTATTCAACGAAGAACACGACATGCTGCGCGAATCTGCGCGCCGCTTCATGGAAACCGAGATCGCCCCGCACCATGAGCGCTGGGAAGAGCAGGGCTATGTGGACCGCGAGGCGTGGCTGAAAGCCGGCGCCGCCGGCTTCCTGTGCCCAACCATGCCGGAACAATATGGCGGCGCCGGCGTCGACCGCCGCTACAGCATGGTGCTGATCGAGGAGCAGGCCCGCATCGGCGCTTCCGGTCCCGGCTTCATGCTGCATTCGGAAATCGTGGCACCGTACATCCTGCACTACGGGAACGAGTACCTGAAGTCGCACTACCTGCCCAAGCTGGCCACCGGAGAAATGATCGGCGCCATCGCGATGACCGAACCTGGCGCCGGCTCCGACCTGCAAGGCGTCGGCACCACCGCGATCCGCGATGGCGACCATTACATCCTGAACGGTTCCAAGACCTTCATCACCAATGGCTGGCACGCGGACTGCGTGGTCGTGGTGGCCAAGACCGACCCGAGCGCCGGCGCCAAGGGCATCAGCCTGTTCGTGGTCGACACCTCGATGGCCGGTTTCAGCAAAGGCAAGCGCCTGAAGAAGGCTGGCATGAAAGCGCAGGATACCTCCGAACTATTCTTCGAGAACGTGCGCGTGCCGGCGCAAAACTTGCTGGGCGAAGAGGGGGCCGGTTTCAAATACCTGATGCAGGAACTGCCGTGGGAACGCATGCAGATCGCGATCATGGCAGTGCAGGCGGCCGAGTCGGGCCTGGAGTGGACGCTGCAATACTCGCGTGACCGCAGGGCATTCAAGCGTCCGATCGGCGAATTCCAGACCGTGGCCCATGCGCTGGCGGAAATCAAGACCGAGGTGGAAGTCTGCCGCGTGTTCGTGGACCGCTGCATGGAGCTGCTGCTCGAGGATAAGCTGGACGCTGCCACCGCTTCGATGGCCAAGTACTGGACCACGGAAATGCAGTTCCGCGTGCTGGACAAGTGCGTGCAGCTGCACGGCGGTTATGGCTATATGTGGGAGTACCCGATCACCCGCGCCTGGGCCGATGCGCGCGTGCAGCGCGTGTATGGCGGCACCAACGAAATCATGAAAGAACTGATCAGCCGTTCGCTGTAAGGAGACCAGCTTGGATGCATATATCTTCGACGCCGTGCGCACGCCGCGCGGCAAGGGCAAGAAGGATGGCGCGCTGCACGGCGTAACGCCGCTGCGCCTGGCGGAGACTGCGCTGCGCGCGCTGGTCGGCCGCAATCGTTTCGACAGCGCGCTGATCGACGACGTGGTGCTCGGTTGCGTCGAGCCGGTCGGCGAGCAGGGCGCCTGCATTGGGCGCGTGGCCGCGCTGGCAGCCGGCTACGCGGAATCGGTGGCGGGCGTGCAGATCAACCGCTTCTGTGCCTCGGGACTGGAAGCCTGCAATATGGCGGCTGCGCAGGTGATGTCCGGCCAGTCCGATATGGTGGTGGGCGGCGGCGTCGAATCCATGTCGCGTGTGCCGATGGGTTCTTCGGGCGGCGCCTGGCCGGTCGACCCGCAAAGCGCTTTCGACTCGTATTTCGTGCCGCAGGGGATTTCGGCGGACGCCATCGCCACCATCTGGGGCTATAGCCGGCGCGACGTGGATGCCTACGCGGTCGAATCGCAGCAGCGCGCCCACCGCGCGTGGCAGGAAGGACGTTTTGCGCGCTCCGTGGTGCCGGTGCTGGACCGTAACGGCTTGACGATCCTGGCGCGCGACGAGATTGTGCGGCCTGAAACCACGGTCGAATCGCTTGGTGCGCTGAAACCGTCGTTTGCCGACATGGGCGCCAATTTCGGCTTCGATGCCGTGATCACGCAGCGCTATCCGCAGATCGAGCAGATGCGGCACGTGCACCATGCCGGCAACAGCTCTGGCATCGTGGACGGTGCCGCGGCGGTACTGATCGGTACCCTCGAGGCGGGTGAACGCGCCGGCCTGAAGCCGCGTGCCCGCATCCGGTCTTTCGCTTCGATCGGCAGCGAGCCGTCCATCATGCTCACCGGCCCGAGCTATGCCGCCGAGAAGGCGCTGCAACGCGCCGGCATGAAGGCGTCCGATATCGACCTGTACGAATTGAATGAAGCCTTCGCCTCGGTCGTGCTGCGCTTCATGGAAGTGATGAACGTCCCGCACGAGAAGATGAACGTCAACGGCGGCGCCATCGCCATGGGCCATCCGCTGGGCGCCACCGGCGCCATGATCCTTGGCACCTTGCTTGACGAGCTGGAGCGCCGCAACCTGCAAACCGGCCTTGCCACGCTGTGCGTCGGCGCCGGCATGGGCACTGCCACCATCATTGAGCGTATTTAAGGGAGACAGACAATGATTGATTACAGCCTGGATTCCCATGGCGTTGCGACCCTGAGCTGGAATATGCCGGGGCGCAACCAGAACGTGTTGAACGAGGAAAGCTGCGGCGCCCTGTGCGAGCTGGTGGAACGCGTGGTTGGCGATGCGGCGGTCAATGGCGTGCTGATGACGTCCGCCAAGCCGGACTTCATCGCCGGTGGCGACCTGGAATGGCTGCTTTCCGCGCGCGCGGCGGACGTACTGTTCGAGCGCGTAGTGCGGCTCGACCGCGCGCTGCGCAAACTGGAGACCTGCGGCAAGCCGGTTGCGATGGCTCTGTCGGGAACAACGCTGGGCGGCGGCCTGGAAGTGGCGCTGTGCGGGCATTATCGCGTGGCTGCGGATAATCCCAAGGCGCGCTTCGGCCTGCCGGAAGTGACGCTGGGCCTGCTGCCGGGCGGTGGCGGCACGCAGCGTTTGCCGCGCCTGGTCGGTATCCAGAAATCGCTGCCGCTGCTGTTGGAAGGCAAACGCCTGACCGCTGCCGCCGCGCGCGAGCTGGGCATCCTGAACGAGGTCGTACCGGCCGGCACCGAGGCCGCCGCCGCCCACGCCTGGCTGCTCGCGGCCATTGCCGCCGGCGGCGCGCAACAGCCGTGGGACGTGAAGGGGTTCAAGATCCCGGGCGGGGCGGTTTCTTCGCCATCCGTGCAGCAAGTCTTCATGGCCGCCAACGCGATGCTGCGCGCCAAGACCTATGGCAACTATCCCGCTCCGCGCAACATCCTGTCCTGCGTCTACGAAGGGCTGATCACGGACCTCGACACCGGCCTGATGACGGAAGCGCGCTATTTCGTGCAGACCGTGCTTTCGCCGGAAGCCAAGAACATGATCCGCACGCTGTTCTTCAGCATGAACGAAGCGAACAAGCTGGCCGCGCGGCCGCAAGGTGTGCCGGCGCAGAAATACAGCAAGATCGGCGTGCTGGGCGCTGGCATGATGGGCGCCGGCATCGCCTACGTCGCTGCCAAGGCCGGCATCGAGGTCGTGCTGATCGATACCGCGCAGGAGGCGGCCGAACGCGGCAAGCAGTATTCGGCAGGCCTGCTGGCGAAACAGCAGCAGCGCGGCCAGGTCACGGCCGAGAAGGCGGAGGCGCTGCTGGCGCGAATTACGCCAACCACGGAATATGCGTTGCTGGCCGGTGCGGAGCTGGTAGTGGAGGCGGTCTTCGAGGACCGCGCCATCAAGGCGGACGTGACGCGCCGCGCCGAATCCGTGATCGGCGCGGACGCGATCTTCGCCTCGAATACGTCGACGCTGCCGATCACCGGCCTGGCGCAAGCCAGCGCGCGGCCGGCCAACTTCATCGGCCTGCACTTCTTCTCGCCGGTGGACCGCATGGCCATCGTGGAGATCATCGTCGGCAAGCAGACTTCCGACGCCACGCTGGCGCGCTCGATGGACCTGGTGCGGGCACTGGGCATGACGCCGATCGTGGTCAACGATTCGCGCGGTTTCTACACCAGCCGCGTGTTCTCGACCTATGTGCTGGAAGGCATGGCCCTGCTGGCGGAAGGCGTGGCGCCGGCCTTGATCGAGAACGCCGGCCTGCAAGCCGGGATGCCGGTTGGTCCGTTGGCGCTTACCGATGAAGTTTCGTCGGAGCTGATCTGGAAGATCGACCGCCAGACCCGCCTCGACCTGGGCGAGGCCTACCAATCCCGGCCCGGCCATGAGGTTGCCGCGCGCATGGTGGAGCTGGGCCGCATCGGCAAGAAGGCGGGAAAAGGCTTCTATGATTACCCCGCCGACGCGAAAAAGCAGCTGTGGGCCGGCCTGGCCGAACTGTTCCCGCGCGCTGCCGCCCAGCCTGACGTGGCAACTGTTGTCGAACGTCTGACCGTGGTGCAGGCGGTGGAGACCGCACGCTGCATGGATGAAGGCGTGCTGCGCTCCGCACGCGATGCCGATGTCGGTGCTATCCTCGCATGGGGCTTCCCGCCATTCCGTGGCGGCCCGCTGAGCATGATCGACAATACCGGTACCGCGGCGTTCGTGGCGCAATGCGAACGCCTGGCGGCGGCACACGGCGATCGCTTCGCGCCGCCCGCGCAATTGAAGGCGATGGCGGCTGCGGGGGCAACGTATTACAAGGAGCGTTGAGATGGGCGTGCTGTCCGGCGTCAGGATCATCGAGATTGCGGGTATTGGTCCGGGACCGTTCTGCGGCATGCTGCTGGCGGACCTCGGCGCCGACGTGATCGTGGTCGAGCGTCCCGGCCCGGCCGAGATCCCGACCGCAGGCATCCTGCGCCGGGGCAAGCGCTCGCTGGCGCTGGATCTCAAGGCGCCCGGCGCGGTCGATACCGTGCTGGACCTGGTCGCGGATGCCGATGGTTTGATCGAAGGCATGCGGCCTGGCGCCATGGAACGCCTGGGCCTCGGCCCCGACGTCTGCCTGGCGCGCAACCCGCGCCTCGCCTACGGCCGCATGACCGGCTGGGGCCAGGACGGCCCGCTGGCGCAGGCGGCCGGTCACGACAACAATTACATCGCCCTGTCCGGCGCACTGCATTACGCTGGGGCGGGGGACGTGCCGCCGGTATCGCCGCCAACGCTGGTCGGCGACCTTGGCGGCGGCGCGCTTTATCTTGCGCTGGGCATCGTCTCCGCCATCCTGCATGCGCGCGGTGGCGGCAAGGGGCAGGTGATCGATGCCGCCATCGTCGATGGCTCTGCGCACATGATGAACCTCCTGCTCGACCTGGCCGGCGCTGGCCTGATGCGCGAGCAGCGCGGCACTTCGGTGCTGGATGGGCCGCACTGGTTCAACACCTATCGCTGCAAGGATGGCCGCGACATCACTGTCGGCGCGCTGGAAGGCAAGTTCTACAAGCTGCTGCTGGAAAAGCTCGGCCTTGCGTCGGACCGCCGGTTCGCCGCCCAGCATGCCGCCGGCCAGTGGCCGCTGCAGCGGGAGGCGTTCGCGGAATTGTTTGCGCAGCGTACGCGCGATGAATGGTGCGGGCTGCTGGAGGGCTCGGATGCCTGCTTCGCGCCGGTGCTGACGCCGTCCGAGGCTGCGCAGCACCCGCATCTGCAGGCGCGCGGGACATATGCCCGCGATGGCGGCTTGTTGCAGGCGAACCCCGCGCCACGCTTCGGCGCCACGCCGGCGCCGGCGGTGCCTAACGCGATCCCTGCCGTGGGGCAGCACAGCCAGGAGATCCTGGCGATGCTGGGGCGCCACGGCGGCGCCGAGGCGGGAGCTTAGCCCTGTGGCTTGAAATTGCGCAGGAAGTCGAGCAAGATGCGCGCCGCGATGTCGGCATCGTCCGCCGTCATCGTTTCCAGCGGGTTGTGGCTGATGCCACCGTTGCCGCAGCGGGTGAACAGCATTGCCACATCGGTCAGGGCGGCGATCGCCATCGCGTCGTGGCCGGCGCCGGACAGCAGGTGGAAGCGCGGCAGTCCGGTACGTTCGACCGCGTCGCCCAGCTGCTGCATCAGCCAAGGTGCGCAGGGGGCGGCCTTGGCCTCGACGATTCTCTCGACCTTGAATTCGATGGCGCGGCGTGCGCAGATCGCAGCCAGGCCATCGAGCACGTCGCGCACGGCCGCCTCGCGCACCGCATCGTCGGCGGCGCGGATGTCGAGCGACAGCTTGCATGCGCCGGGCACCACGTTGACCGAGCCGCCCGGTACCTGGAGTTGGCCGACGGTGCCAACCAGCGCCTCGCCTTGCGCGCAGCGCTGCTCGACCAGCAGCACGAGTTCCGCCGCCGCCGCCGCCGCATCCTTGCGCATATGCATCGGCGTGGTGCCGGCATGGCTCGCAACGCCCTGCAAATCGACCAGGAAGCGCGAGCTGCCTGCGATGGCGGTCACCACGCCAACGGGCAGGCCGCGCTCCAGCAGCACGGGTCCTTGTTCGATGTGGACTTCGACGTAGGCTGCAACGTCCTGGCGCCGGCGCGCGATGGCGGGGATGGCGGCGGGATCATGGCCGGCCTCGGTCAGCGCGCCGCGCATCGTGGTGCCTTCGGCATCGACGGCATCGAGCAGGGACATGTCGAAGTTGCCGGTGACGGCATTACTGCCCAGGAAGGTGCTGCGGAAGCGCACGCCTTCCTCTTCCGCAAAGCCGATCACCTCGAAATGGAAGGGCAGCTTTTCGCCGCGCGAATGCAAGTGCTGCACGATGGCGATAGGTAGCAGGATGCCGAGGCGGCCGTCGTACTTGCCGCCGTTGCGCACCGTGTCGTAGTGCGAGCCGGTGAGTATCGTCTTCGCGCCGGGGACATCGGACAGGTAGCGGCCGACCACGTTGCCAACAGCATCGATTTCCACCTGCATGCCGGCTTGGCGCATCCAGTCCGCCAGCTGTGCGGCGGTGGCGCGGTGGGCCTCGGTCATGTAGGCGCAGGTGAGGGCGCCTTCCTCGTCGCTCCATTGCGCCAGTTCTTCCGACCACTGCATGAGCTGAGGGCCGAATGCCAGCTGCACGCCAAGCAGGTCGTTCAGGCGGATTTCGGCGATACGGTGGATCTGGCGCAGGCATTCCGCCATTTCGTCGGCGCGCTGGTTTTTCAGGCGCCGCGCGAAGGTGGCGATCACGGCTTCGCGCGTGAGGCCTTGTCCGGTCGGTCCTTTCACGGCCAGGATGAAAGGGAAGCCGAATTTCGCGTTGTAATCCGCGTTCAGTTTGTGCAGGGTCGCAAATTGCTCCGGGCTGCACAGGTTCAAGCCGGATTTCGCCTGTTCGCTGGTCGATTCGGCCGTCAGTTCGCCGGCGATGGCGGCCTTGCCAGCCAGTTCGGGGTGGGCACGGATCAGGCCAAGCTGCTCGGCTTCGGTCGCGCTGCTGACGACGCCCTGCAAGGCTTGTTTCAGTGCCGCCGGCGATGCAAATGGCCGCTGCGCCGCCGCGCGCTCCGGAATCCAGGGCGAATGTTCATAAATGCCGCGCAAGCGGTCAACAAATGCTGGCAGGTCGCAGGAATTCAGTTCGGAGAGAGTCGTCGTCATCGCAGGTATCCCATATTGGAACGTCGATCATATCCCGCCCGGCGCGGCGCGCCATAAGCGACACTATATACCGACCATCAAAGTGCGCGGGCTGCGGCGGTGACCTGGTCGCGCAGCCATTTGTGCTCGGGAGCCTGGTGCACGCGCTCGTGCCACAACTGGTAAAAGCGCATGGCTGGAAACTTGACGGGCGGGGTGAATACTTTCAGCGGCAGGGAATTTTCGTAAAAGCGCAGGAATTGGCGGCCGGTGGTCAGCACCAGGTCGGTCTGCGCCAGCATGTATGGGATCAGGCTGAAATAGGCCGACTCCACCGCGACGTTGCGCCGCATTCCCTGGCGCTCTAGGAAGGCGTCGATCACGCCGC
The DNA here is from genome assembly GCA_946482335.1 of uncultured Duganella sp. The sequence continues at coordinate 17,526 of CAMLRG010000047.1, forward strand.
CGTAGCCTGGCACCATCTGCGATGGCGCGACGTGCGGCAGGGTGAGGTAATCGTCCAGCGTCATCGCATCGCCGGCGGTGCGCTTGGCGTAAGGGCTGCCGGCATGCATGGCGCAAATGATCGGGTCTTCGAACAGCTTGGAAATGTGCAGGTGCTGCGGCGGCTCGTCCCAATTGGCGATCACCAGGTCCATGTCGCCGTCCGACAGCATGCGCAGGTAGTCGGTGCCGGGCCCGATCGAGTGGATCACCACGCGGCTGCGGGGCGAACCGCGCCTGAGCATGGCCACCACATTGGGCAGGAACTGGCTGTCCAGGTAGTCCGGCGCGGCGATATTGAAGGTGCGCGCTTCTTCCTGCGGCACGAAAGGCGTCTTCTTGACGAACAGCGATTCGGTCTCGTCGAGGATGCGCTTGGCCGGCTTGAGCAAGCTTTCGCCATGCTGGGTCGGCACCATGCCGCGCGCGCCGCGCACCAGCAGCGGATCGCCGGTCAGCTCGCGCAGTTTGCGCAGCGAGGCGGAAATCGAGGGCTGCGGCTGGTTCAGCTTGAGCGCCACGCGCGACACGTTTTTCTCCACCAGCAGCAGGTAGAGGATGCGGATCAAGTGAATATCGAGGTGTTGCGGCAGGCCGGACATCTTGCTTACGTATATGAAATCGAATATCTTGAATATACGACATATTTCATGTTACCGGAACCTGAAAGCGCGTATCTTCGATAGATTGCCACTCTTCTAACTCAAGGAATTACATGGAATACCTGCTGCCCTATGGCCTGGAATGGGCGAACCTGCTGGTACGCTGGCTGCACATCATCACCGGCATCGCGTGGATCGGCGCTTCCTTCTACTTCGTCTGGCTGGATAATTCGATCCGCCCGCCCGCACCGGGCTCGGAACTGGCGAAAAAGGGCGTCTCCGGCGAATTGTGGGCGGTGCACGGCGGCGGCTTCTACAACCCGCAGAAATACCTGGTGGCGCCGGCCGAATTGCCGAAGGAGCTGCACTGGTTCAAATGGGAGGCTTACAGTACCTGGCTGTCGGGTATCGCCTTGCTGACGATCGCATACTACTTCAACGCCCAGGCGATGATGGTGGACAAGCAGGTGGCCGACCTCACCAGCCTGCAGGCGGTCGGCATCGGTGTCGGCTTCCTGGTCGCCGGCTGGGTGGTGTATGACGGCTTGTGCCGCTCCCCGCTGGGCAAGAACGAAAAATGGCTTGGCCTGGTGGTGTTCCTGCTGCTGGTTGTCGCAGCCTATGCGCTGACCCATTCGCTGAGCGGCCGTGCAGCCTTCATCCACATCGGTGCCATGATCGGCACCATCATGGTCGCCAATGTGGCGATGCTGATCATCCCCGGCCAGCGCAAGATGGTGCAAGCGATGCAGGCCGGCAGCCTGCCCGATCCGGTCCATGGCATCAAGGCCAAGCAGCGCAGCGTGCACAACAACTACTTCACCCTGCCGGTGCTGTTCATCATGATCAGCAACCATTATGCGATGACGTACCAGCACCGGCACGCCTGGCTGGTGCTGGCCTTCATCATGGCGGCGGGCGTGTTCATCCGCCACTTCTTCAACCTGCGCCACAAGGGCCGCATCGAGTGGCGCTACCCGGCCATCGGCGTGGCATTGCTGGCGGCGGTTGCCGTCGCCATTGCGCCGCCCAGGCCGGCCGCCGTGAAACCCGCCGCCGACCCCGCCGCGCAATTCGCGCGCGTGAAAGCCATTGTCGATGCGCGCTGCGTGGCATGCCATTCGGCCGCGCCAAGCCAGCCCGGCTTCGCCACCGCGCCGGCCGGGGTGCTGCTCGACACGCCGGAGCAGGTGCGCCAGCGCGCCGCCCAGATCCACAAGCGCGCGGTGGAATTGAAGGACATGCCGATCGCCAACCTGACCAATATGACCGACGCCGAACGCGCCGAACTGGGCGCCTGGTTCGCCGCAGGAGCAAAGTAATGAAAGAGAAGCTGACGCAATGGATTGACGCCCACTTCGACGAGGAAGTGGCGCTGCTGCAGCAAGTGCTGCGCGTACCGACCGATACGCCGCCCGGCAACAACGCGCCCCATGCGGAGACCGTCGCGAGCCTGGTCGAGGCATACGGCTGGCACGCCGAGAAGCACGCCGTGCCGGAGCGGGAAGTGCGCGACTATGGCATGGAGTCGATCACCAACCTGATCATCCGCCGTCCTTACGCTGCCGGCGGCCCGACCATCGCACTGAACGCGCACGGCGACGTGGTGCCGCCGGGCGAGGGCTGGACGTACCCGCCATACGGCGGCGTGATCGACAATGGTTATATCTACGGCCGTGCCGCCGCCGTCTCGAAATGCGATTTCGCCACCTACATCTTCGCGGTGCGCGCACTGGAAGCGTTGGGGGTGAAGCTGAAAGGCGGCGTCGAGCTGCATTTCACCTATGACGAGGAATTCGGCGGCCTGCTCGGACCCGGCTTCCTGCTGCGCGAACAGCTGACCAAGCCGGACTACGTCATCGCCGCAGGTTTCAGCTACAACATCGTCACCGCCCACAACGCCTGCCTGCAGCTGGAGATCACCGTGCACGGCAAGTCCGGCCACGGCGCCATGCCCGAGACCGGTCACGATGCGCTGCAGGCCGCGACCAGGATCCTGAACGCGATCTACGGCCAACTGCCGGAACTGAAGAAGATCAAATCCCAGGTGCCGGGCATCGATTCCCCGACCATGCTGGTGGGCCGCATCGATGGCGGCACCAACACCAATGTGGTGCCGGGCAAGGTGGTGATGAAGATGGACCGCCGCATGATCCCGGAAGAAGACCCGGTGGCCGTCGAAGCCCAGGTGCGCCAGCTGATCGAAGACGCGGTGCAGGGCGTGCCCGGTATTCGCCTCGAGATCAAGCGCCTTCTGCTGTCGCACGCGCTGCGTCCGCTGCCGGCAGGGGCCAAGCTGGTGGCCAGCCTGCAGGGCAATGCCCGCGACGTGTTGGGTGAAGATATCCCGGCAGTCGGGACGCCGCTGTATGCCGACGCCCGCCTGTATGGCGAGCATGGTATTCCCGCAGTACTATATGGCGCTGGGCCGCGCAGCGTGCCCGAATCGAATGCCAAGAAGGCGGATGAAAAACTGCTGCTGGAAGATTTGCGCAAAGCGACCAAGATCGTGGCGATGACTTTGCTGGATTTCCTTGCGGCCGAATGAAGAGGTGAGGCAATGTTTGAGCGGAAGATGATGGCCGGGTGGGGCGATATGGATTTCAACAGCCATATGGCCAACACGGCTTACCTGAACAAGGCTGGCGATATCCGCATGCTGTTCCTGTCCGAGTATGGGTTCCCGATGGCGGAGTTCAAGCGCTTGAACATCGGTCCGGTGGTGATGAAGGACGAAATCGCCTATTTCAAGGAAGTGCTGCTGCTGGACCAGATCACCGTGACGCTGGCGCTGGCCGGGCTGTCGCAGGACGGCAGCCGCTGGATGCTGCGCAGCGACGTCTATCGCAGCGACGGCAAGCTGGCCGCCCGCATCAACAGCTCGGGCGGCTGGCTGGACCTGACGGCGCGCAAACTGGTCACGCCGCCGCCGGCCTTGCTGGCTGCCTGGCATTCGCTGTACCAGACGGACGATTTCCAGACGTTGCCGAGCAGTGTAGTGAAGCCTTGAACCGGTAAGGCGGGTGTCTGACCCTCTGGGTCAGACACCGGTGTGCCGGTTTTTCGGGCTTACTTCAAAGTGCGCTCGAAAAGCTGGTAGATGCGGCGGTACTGGTCGTACCAGCTTTCCGGCTGCACGTAGGCGTGGCGTTCCAGCGGATAGGCCGCCAGTTCCCAGTGGTCCTTTTTCAGCTCGATGAAGCGCTGCGCCATGCGCACCGAGTCCTGGAAGAACACGTTGTCGTCCACCATGCCGTGGGCGATCAGCAGGTGGCCTTTCAGCTTGTCGGCGTATTCGATGGGCGAGGACTTGCGGTAGGCATCCGGATCGATGTCCGGCGTGTTCAGGATGTTGGCGGTGTAGCCGTGGTTATAGGAAGTCCAGTCGGTCACCGGCCGCAGCGCCGCGCCGGCCTTGAACAGTTCCGGCTCGCGCAGCAGCGCCATGAAGGTCATGAAGCCGCCGTAGCTGCCGCCATAGATGCCGACCCTGTCGATGTTGCCCTGGTGGTTGGCCGCCAGCCATTTGGCGCCGTCGACATAGTCTTCGAGTTCGGGGTGGCCCATCTGGCGGTAGATCGCGGTGCGCCAGTCGCGCCCATAGCCCTTGGATGCGCGGTAATCCATGTCCAGCACGATGTAGCCTTTTTCCACCAGCAGGTTGTGGAACATCTGCTCGCGGAAGTACTGCGGATAGCGGTTGTGGGTGTTCTGCAGGTAGCCCGCGCCATGCACGAACAGCACGATCGGGTACTTCCTGCCCGGCTCCAGCTTGGCGGGGCGGTAGAGTTTGGACCAGATCGGCTGGCCGGCGCCGTGGGTCGAAGGCACGGCCACCATCTGCGGCTCGATCCATTCGCGGGCCTTGAATTCCGGGCTGCGGGTGTCGGTGAGTTTCGTCGCTGCGCCGCCGGCGGCCGGCACGGTGGCCAGTTGTGAAGGCATGTAGGCGCTCGAATAATGCACCAGCAGCTTGCGCTGGTCGGGCGACAGTTCGAATTTTTCGACGCCGCCGGCCAGCTGGGTCACTTCGCGCACTGCCGCATCCCTGGCGGAAGCCGCGCAGACTTCGTACTCGCCGGGCGTGCGGCGGTTGCACAGCATGTAGGCCAGGGTGCCGTCGGCATTCCACTTGACGTTGCTCGCTTCCCACTTGCCGCCGGTCAGGGCGCGCTGCTTGCCGTCCGCGCCCAGGGTGTACAGGTGGGAGTAGCCGCTTTCCTCGGACATGAACCACAGGGTGCTGTTGTCGGGCAGCCACCCGAAGTCGTTGTAGGCGTAGTTGATCCAGGCCTTGTCGCTCAGGCGGTGCAGGGAATTCAGCTTGGCGCCCTCCAGGTCGATGGCGGCCAGCCAGCGGTCCTTGTTGTCCACGGTGCGCAGCATGACGGCAGCCTTGCCGCCATTGGCGCTCCAGACGATGGCGTCGTCGTCGGTCAGGCGGGTGGCGCGGTTGCCTTTCAGGGCCGGCTGCTTTGCCGCTTCGCGCAGGCCGGCCAGCGGGTCGGTGGCGATGCCCGGCAGGGTGTCGAATGGCAGGTCCTTGACGGTGCCGGTGCGCAGGTCCACCAGTTTCAGCGCTTGCGCCAGCGGCAGGTTGCGTCCGACGCGCGTGCGCTGGTCGTCGAATTCCTCGTAGCCCGATTCGGTCACGTAGCGCGGCAGCTTGCCGACGCGGCCGTTGTCGCCGCCCTTGGGCGAAGTGGCCACCACCAGCCAGCGGCCATCGGGCGACAGCGAGGAGGCGTCGATCGATACCTTGTCGCCAAAATAGATCGGCGCCGGCGCGCGGGTCGGGTCGGCCTGGCGCTCGGCCTTGGCGCGGGCGCGGGTTTCGTCACGCTCGTCCTTCTGGCGCTTCAGGGTGGCGATCAGGCGCAGCTGCATGTCGCGCAGGTAGTCTTCGTCCGGTGCCGCGGCCGGATCCTTGGCGGCACGCGGCAGGGCGAGCGGCGACACCAGGCGATCGCTGCGGCTCCAGCTGAACCAGTCGTTGCCGACCTTGAATTGCACGCTGCGGCCGTCGGCCGAGTACTGCGGCGCCGACGCGTTGGCGGTGCCGCGGCTGATCTGCACCAGGGCACCGGTCTTCAGGTCGCGTTCGAACAGGTCGCCATTGCGCAGCACGATGGCGCGGGTGCGCTCGCGGTTGAACACCATGTCCGGGCTGTCCTGGTTGGACAGTTCGGCATCGGCCACCAGGCGCGGTTTGTCGCCGGCCTGGAAGGTGTCGCGCAGCGAAGAGCCGATGCGCTTTTGTTTGTAGAAGATCTGCTTGCCGTCCCAGCTCCACCACGCGGTTTCCACGGGCGTGCCGATCCAGTCGGGGTGGGCCATGGCCTGGTCGAGGGTGATAGGGGTGTAAGCAAAGGCGGGGGCCGCCAGCAGTGCTGCCAGCGTAGGAAGGGCAAGTCGGCGCATAGTCTCGAAGGGGAAATGGAAAATTTCGAGCATGGATTCTAACAGCCGGCCCCCGCGCGGAAAGTATCAGGCTTGTAACAGGAGGCCGGGGCCCTCTAGAATGTCGCACATTTGACTTATTCAGGAGACAAGATGGCTAAGAGCCACGTCCCGGCGCTGGTCCTGGCGCTGGCGGCCTTGCTGCCGGCAACCGCAGCGCTGGCACAGGAGCAGCCGGCGATGCGGTGGGAAACCGCTGCCCTGGCCGGGGCATTCAAGGAAAACATCGGCGAGGATGAAAAGATCGCCGGCCTGTCGAAATTGTGGTCGGAAGTGAAATACAACTTCTTCGACGTCGCGATGCTGGAAAAGCTCGACTGGGACAAGGTCTACCTGGATACGCTGCCGCGCGTGCGCGCCACGCGCAACACCGAGGAGTACTACCGCGTGCTGACGGAAATGGTGGGCAAGCTGAAGGACGGCCACACCAATGTCTTCCCGCCGAAGGAACTGAACGACCGCGTGTGGGGCTTCCCGCTATTGAAGACGCTCCCGATCGAAGGCCGCGTCATCGTCACCGAAGTGCTCGATCCCGGCCTGCGTGCCAAGGGCATCATGCCGGGCCTGGAAGTGGTGGCGGTCGAGGGAAGCGACGTCAAGGCCTATGCGGCGCGCGAGGTGGCGCCATATGTGAGCGCGTCCACGCCCCAGGACGAAGCATTGCGCACGTTCGGCTACTTCCTGCTGCGCGGTGCGGCAGGCACGGCGCCGCGCGTCACCTTCCGCGATGCGGCCGGCAAGCAGTTCGAGGAGCAGGTGCCGCGCGTCGGCCTCGAAGCGCGCAAGGCGGCTACGGGCAATGCGCCATCGTTCGAATTCAGCATGCTGCCCGGCGACGTGGCCTATATTGCCCTGAACAGCTTTGACGACGACAGCGCTGCCGACGCCTGGCTGGCGGCCTTCGATGAAATCGCCAAGTCGGCGGCGCTGGTCATCGACGTGCGCCGCAACGGCGGCGGCAATTCCAGCGTCGGCTACAAAATCCTGTCCACGCTGGACAACAAGGCATTCCTGACCAGCCGCTGGGCCACGCGCGATTACAAGCCTGCCTGGCGCGCCTGGGACAAAGCGATGCCGATGTATGCCGAAGCGCCGCGCGCAGTGCAGCCCGACCCGCAGCGCCAGTACAAGAACCCGGTCGTGGTGCTGACCGGTGCCGCCACCTTCTCCGCGGCCGAGGATTTTGCGGTGGCATTCGACAGCATGCAGCGCGGCACCCTGGTGGGCGAGGCGACCGGCGGCAGCACCGGCCAGCCCCTGCTCATCAAGCTGCCGGGCGGCGGCAGCGCGCGCATCTGCACCAAGCAGGATAGCTATCCGGACGGCCGCACCTTCGTCGGTGTCGGCGTGCAGCCGCAGCACATCGTCAAGCAGACCGTGGAAGGGTTGCGCGCGGGGCGCGACGAGGTGCTGGAAGCGGCACTGGCGCAACTGGCGCCCAGGTAACTGTATTTTTGTACAGTATAATGCGGGCATGCCTGGTTTTATCCTCACACGCGCCTGGCGCGACGCGCGCGACGGCACCGAAATCGAGTTCTGGCTCGCCACCGACGACGGCCCGCGCAAGATCCTGCTGACGGCCCAGGCTTCGGTGGCTTTCGCCGAAGCCTCGCTGCGCGATACGGTTGCGACCCTGGTGGCCGACATGCCCGGCATCGACGTGCGCGAGGTGGCGCTCAAGACCTTCCAGCGCGAGCCGGTGGTGGGCATTTACGCCAGCCATTACAAGCAGCTGCTGGCGCTGGAACGCAAGCTGGGCGAACGCGGCATCCGCCTGTACGAGGCGGACATCAAGCCGCCGGAGCGCTACCTGATGGAGCGCTTCATCACTGCCGGCGTCGAGTTCGAAGGAGGGAAGCTGCGTCCGGCGCCCGATTACCGCCCGCGCCTGCGCATGGTGTCGCTCGACATCGAAACCAGCGCCTTCGGCGACCTGTATTCGATCGCGCTGGAAGGCTGCGGCCAGCGCCAGGTGTACATGCTGGGGGAGGCGCCGGCCGTGCCGCCGGACGTCGGCTTCGACCTGGAATACTGCCCCACGCCGCGCCGGGTGATCGAGAAGCTCAACGAATGGTTCCGCGTGCATGACCCGGACGCCATCATTGGCTGGAGCGTGGTGCAGTTCGACCTGCAAACCCTGCAAAAGAACGCCGAAAAATACAAGGTGCCGCTGCTGCTCGGGCGCGAAGGGCGCCCGGTCGACTGGCGCACCCACCAGGCACGCGACGGCTATGTGTTCGCCTCGGTCCCCGGCCGCATCGCCATCGACGGCATCGAAGCCTTGCGCGCCGCGTCGTGGAGCTTCCCGTCGTTCAGCCTGGAGAGCGTATCGCAGGCGCTGCTGGGCGAAGGCAAGGAGATCGGCAGCGATTACGACAAGATGGCCGAAATCGAGCGCCGCTTCCGCGAAGACAAGCCGGCGCTGGCCACCTACAACCTGAAGGATTGCGAGCTGGTGACGCGCATCTTCGAAAAGACGCGCGTGATGGACTTCATCCTGGAGCGTTCCCACGTGACCGGCCTGGTGCCGGACCATATGGGCGGGTCGATTGCGGCGTTCAGCCACCAATACCTGCCGCGCATGCACCGCGAAGGCTATGTGGCGCCAAACGTCGGCGAGATTCCCGCCGTGGCGTCGCCGGGCGGCTTCGTCATGGATTCGCGCCCCGGGCTGTACGACTCGGTGGTCGTGCTCGACTTCAAGAGCCTGTATCCTTCCATCATCCGCACCTTCCTGGTCGATCCGGTGGGGATGGTCGAAGGCGAGACGGAGGCCGACCCGGTGCCTGGCATGCGCGGCGCCCGGTTCTCGCGCACCCACCACTGCCTGCCGGCCGTCACCACCCAGCTGTGGCAAGGCCGCGATGCCGCCAAGCGCGCCAGGAACGATGCCTTGTCCACCGCCCTGAAACTGCTGATGAATTCCTTTGTCGGCGTGCTGGGTTCGACCGATTGCCGCTTCTATCATCCGCAGCTGATTTCTTCGGTAACCCTGCGCGGCCACGAATTGCTCAAGCTCACGCGCGAGCTGGTGGAAAAGGAAGGCTATGAAGCTATCTATGGCGACACCGACTCCATCTTCATCTGGCTCAAGCGTCCGCACGAAACGGAGGACGCGCTGGCCATCGCCCGCGGCCTGGTCGAAAAAATCAATCAATGGTGGAAGGAGCGCCTGCGCCGCAAGTACAAGCTGGAGAGCTACCTGGAGATCGAATTCGATACCTACTACCGGAAGTTCTTCATGCCGACCATCCGTGGCACGGACATGGGCAGCAAGAAGCGATACGCCGGCCTGACCAGCGACGGCGACATCATCTACCGCGGCCTGGAAGTGGCGCGCAGCGACTGGACGCCGCTGGCGCAGCAATTCCAGCAAGGCCTGTTCGCCCGCATCTTCCGCAATGAGCCTTACCAGGATTACGTGCGCGACTATGCGCGCAAGACGCTCGCCGGCGAACATGACGAACTGCTGGTGTACCGCAAACGCTTGCGCCACCGGCTCGACGAATACCAGGTCAACGTGCCGCCGCAGGTGCGCGCCGCCCGCCTGGCCGACGATTTCAACAAGGCCCGGGGCCGCCCGCTGCGCTACCAGAGCGGCGGCCGTATCAGCTATGTGATCACCACCAGCGGCCCGGAGCCGCTGGAAGTGCGGACTTCGCCGATCGATTACCAGCACTACCTGGACAAGCAATTGCAGCCGATTGCCGATGCCATCCTGCTGCCGCTACACGACAGCTTCGCCGCCCTGACGACGGCGCAGCAGGCGCTCTTTTAAGCGGCGCGCGGTTGCGACAGCCGCATTACCCATTTGGTGAAGAACAGCAGCAGCACGGTGCCGGCCAGGTCGCCGACGGCCATCGCGGCAAAACTGTGCAGCAAGCCGCCGCGCCCTTCGTACCAGGCGAACCAGAGGTGGTGCAGCAAGGGGCTGGCCAGCGAATAGGCGACGGCGCATACCAGCACTTGCCAGGCCTTCAGGTTGGCCAGCGAGCCCTGCAGGTCCAGCCAGCGCCTGGCGCCGAGATAGACCAGGTAGGGCGCCGCACTGGCCAGGATGCCGCCGGCAAAGGCGCGCACCGGTTCATGCGGGAACAGGATGAAGAAGCAGTACAGCCACGAGACCAGCAGCAGGCCGATGGCCCCGGCTTCCGCGAACAGCAGGGTGGCCAGCAGGCGCACGCCGGCCGGCAGGTAAATCCAGTTGACGCCTTGCGCGAATTCCAGCTGCCTGAACAGCATTTCGTTGATCAGCAAGGCTGCGCTGAACATCACCATGGTGGCCGCGATCATGGATATTTGTTGGCGGAGTTTGGGCACAAAGTCGAATAGTCAGGGGCGATGCAGCGAATCTTACCGAAAATGCACGCCTTGCCGCAATCAACTACCGAAAGGTCAGCACAGATCGCGCCCCTGGCGTCCCTCGCCATTGTGCGCCTTGCCTGGTTCGCCATGGGCCCGCGCACACGATGCCACCCCGGCGGCCAGCAGGACCATGGCCGACGCTTCCATCATAGTCGGCCAGCGCGCTTCCCACACAAAGCCGTAAAGCGCGGCAAACAGGGTCTCGAATACGATCATCTGCCCCATCAGGGACAAGGGGAGGGCGCGGCTGGCATAGTTCCACAGTCCGTTGCCGATGATGGAGCAGAGCAGGGCAACGCCCGTGACGACCGCGGTGAAGCGCATCCAGTCCGATGCGGCATGAGGCTGCGCGGATGACGCCAAGGCGGCCAGCCCCAGCAGCAGCGCTTCGGCGCCGGTGACCAGGCCGGTCAGCAGGCTCCACTCGTGCGGAGTGATGGCCGTGAGCCTGGACAGCCAGCGGCTATTGCCAACCGCGTAGATGGTCCAGCATGCGAGGGCGCCCACCGCGTACAGCAGCCCGGCCGGCGAGGTATGCTGCCCTTGCGCGAGCAACGGCTGCCAACTGATGCAGGCCAGCCCCGCAATGCTGAGGACAATCGAGGGCAGCAGCTGCCGCACAGGCACGGCGCCGGCGTCGCGGCTGCCGGCCAGGGTGACCGCCACCGGCAGCAGGCCGATCACGACGGAAGCCGTGGCAATCCCGCCAGCCTGCACGGCGCGTGCGAGGAACAGGTAGTAGACGATATTGCCCGCAAGGCTCAACCAGCACAGGGCTTGCCACTCGCGCCGGCCCAGGTGCGGCAGCAAACGGCGCCACGAGCGGATCATGAGTACGGCGGCGATCGCGCCATAGGCAAGGTAACGGCCGGCGGAAAGCTGCAAGGCGCTGAAGCCGCGCGTCAGCTCGGGGGCCAGGAACACCAGTCCCCAAAGGGCGCCGGCGGCAATGCTGGCGGCGATACCAAGTGAAATTTTTGCTGCGTCCAAAGCCATCTCCGAAATAAGGAAATGGTGGCCGCTTTGCCGCGACGGGTCTTGGCGCCGGCTACTGTTGTTTTGACGCCGTCTCCTGTGCGAGACGGCGATAGGCGGCGGGTGTCGTATCGAGCTGGTTGCGCATGGCACGGGTCAGGCTGGCCTGGTCCGCGAAGCCGGTGTCGATGGCGATGGCGGCAATGGGCCGGCTGGTGTGCCGCAACAGTTCGCAGGCGCGCCGGACCCTGGCCGCAGCGAGCCAGGCGCGCGGACTGGTCGCCAGTTCATCCTGGAACAGCGCGTGCAGCCGGCTTATGCTCATGCAGGCGAATTGCGCCATCGACTCCGTGGTCCAGGGCAGGGCCGGATTCGCTTCGGCATGGGCCAGCAGTGCCGTCAGGCGCGAATGCGGGCGCGGCGGCTCCAGCGCCAGGGTATCGAGCAGCAAGGGCAGCCAGCCACGCAGCAGCGTTCGCTGCGCCATGCTGCCAGCCAGGGAGAGATGCATGAATTCGACCAGCTTGCGCGCGGCCGGCCCAATCTCCGCGAATGGGCTGTCGGTGACGCGCTCCCAGATCGGATGGCTGATCGCCGACTGGTCGACATCAACAATCAGGGACCGGTTCTCAACCAGGCTGCCTTGGCTGTGCCACGCATCGGCGACGACCACCGCGCCTTTGAGAGGATTCAGCCGGTCACGCCTGCCTTCGATCTCGAGCTGCACTTCCCCCGACACCGGCAAAACCAGCTGGGCAAACGCATGCCGGTCGGCCGCCCACGTCGCGCCGTAACTGCGGATGTCGATCTCGATGGCGGATGGCTGAAGGATTGTCACGAAGAGGCCCGCGCAGCTGTTTAGTAAGGTTCGCTAAAATAATGCCACAAACTGGAATGCCTGTTGAATGTGCATGCCGGGCTGATATAAGTTTTGCGGGAGACATCAGTAAGGATTTCAGCATGAAGGCATTCGTTTTGGCGCTCGGCATGGGCCTGGGCACCGGTATTCCTGTTGCCGCCGGGGTTCCAGCACCGCTTTCTTACCAATGCCTGAAGACCGCAGGCCCGATCCGGATCGATGGGAAGCTGGACGATGCGGCCTGGCGCGCGGCGCCCTGGACTTCCGACTTCGTCGACATCGAGGGTGACAGCAAGCCACGCCCCTGGTTCCGTACCCGCGTGAAAATGCTGTGGGACGACCAATATCTCTACATCGCGGCGGAACTCGAAGAGCCCGAGGTCAAGGCCACGCTGACGCAGCGCGATTCCGTGATCTTCAAGGACAACGACTTCGAAGTCTTCATCAAGCCGCTGCCGGAGACGAAGAGCTATTACGAGTTCGAGATCAATGCCCTGAACACGGGCTGGGACCTGTTCCTGCCCAAGCCGTACAAGGAAGACGGCCAACCCGACAACAGTTGGGACATCGAAGGCTTGAAGACGGCCATCGCGGTGCAGGGCACGCTGAACCAGGCCGGTGACAAGGACCGCGGGTGGACCGTGGAAATGGCGTATCCCTTGAGTGCCTTCTCATCGCGCCAGGCCGTGCCGCGGCCCAAGGCTGGCACAGTTTGGCGCATCAACTTCAGCCGCGTGCAGTGGACCGCCGGCAAAGCCAGGGAAGACAACTGGGTCTGGTCGCCGCAAGGCGAAATCGACATGCACGTGCCGGAACGCTGGGGTTACCTGCGGTTTTCGGACTAGGCGGATGTCGCAAATCCGACGCACTCTTGTTTACTAATCAAAGCTAAACTTCGTCAGAACTTTGAAAGTTTGTTGAAGTACTGTTGCGTAATTTGTATAAGTTCTCCTAAGTGGAATGCAAGACATCGACATTACAAGCGGCTTCAGGGCCGTTTAGTAAATCGTCAGGGAAACGAGCAATGCGATGCCCTGCATCCGCCATACAAGCCCGAGACCGGGCATAACCAGGAGACCTTACATGACGTTCAGGACCCACCTCGCTACCCGGCAGCGACGCTGCCGAGCCACGCCCATCGCCCTGGCGGTCAGCGCCGCAATGATGACCCTTGCGACCGCCCAGGCCCAGACCCCGGCCGCAAGCACCGACAAGGACCCATCGAATACCGTCGTCGTGACCGGCTACCGCTACGCGATCGAGAAAAGCCTCGACCAGAAGCGCGACGCCAACTCGATCGTCGAAGTGATCACCGCCGAAGATATCGGAAAATTCCCCGACAAGAACGTGGCCGATGCGCTGCAGCGCGTACCGGGTGTGGTGGTCAACCGCAGCGGCGGCGAGGGCAAGAACGTCAGCGTGCGCGGCCTGTCGTCGGAACTG
>CAMLRG010000048.1 GCA_946482335.1 uncultured Duganella sp.
GCGGCACGCTGGCGCCGGCACGGTTGTCGCGCCAATAGCCGTCGTCGCGGCGCTTGCTCAGCACATAGTGCAGCTTGAGGAAGTCGATCACGCGCTCCCAGCGGTAGCGGAAGGCTTCGTTGAAGCGCGTGGCCGCCAGCTCCATCGCGGCGCGGTTGGCCGGCATGGTGTCGGCCAGCATGGCCGCCGACAATTCGACCATGGCCAGCGCCGATGCCTCCAGCGGCTCCAGGAAGCCGGCCGACTGGCCGATCGCCACGCAATTGCGGTGCCAGATGTGCTCGCGGTAGCCGGGCTGGAAACTGAGCTTGCGCGGCGGCGGCATCTCCTGCCCGCCGCCGGTCTGGCGCACGTAAGCCTGCAAGGCTTGTTCGGCCTGGGCATCGCTGCCGTGGGCGCTCGAATACACATAGCCGATGCCGCGCCGCGTCGGCAGGCCGATATCCCAGATCCAGCCGTGGGCCTGGGCGGTCGAGATGGTGGGCGAGGCGATCGGGCTGTCGTCGGCGGGATACGGCAGCTGTACCGCCATCGCGCTGTCGTTGAACAGGATGTGCTGCTGCGACAGCAGCGGCACGCCATAATGCTTGCCCAGCAACAGCGCTTGCGAGCCGGTGCAGTCGACGAACAGGTCGGCGGCGATGGCGCCATGCTGGCGCGTCTGCAGGGCGGCGATGTCGCCGTTGGCGTGCGGGATGACGGCCGTGACATGGTCGACCACGTGCTGCACGTTCAAGCGGTCGGTGCAATGGCGGCGCAGGAAGGTGCCGAACTTGCCCGCATCCAGGTGGTAGCCGTAGTTGGACACGGCCGCGAATTCCGGCGTGGCCATTTGCTTGGGAGCGCGGCCGTGCAGGCACAGTTGCGGCTGGAAGCTGACCAGGTCGGCAAATGCCGCCTCGGGCCGCACATTGCGCCAGCGTGCCGCCAGGTTGGTGTCGCCGTAGCCTTGCGGTACGACGAAGGGATGGAAATAGACATCTTGGTCGCCGCCGTCCACCCAGCGGTTGAAGCGCGAGCCTTGCTTGAACGAGGCGTCGCACTCGCGCACGAAGTCGGACTCGGACACGCCGATGCGCGCCAAGGTATCGCGCATGCTGGGCCAGGTGCCCTCGCCCACGCCGATCGGCGCCACGTCGGGCGATTCGAGCACGGTGACGCGCCACTGGGCGCCCGGCGTCGCCGCGTGTTCGGCCGCGATCACGCCAGCGGTCAACCAGCCGGCCGAACCGCCGCCCACGATCACGATGTGTTGCATTGCTTGCTCGTCCATTCGCTCTTTCAAAAAAACAGGCCGCCGGGACGGCGCGGCCTGTTGAAGCGGCGGGGCACAACCATCTGCCCTGACTTACCGCGGAGAGAGAGGTCAGAACTTGTAGCGTGCCGCCAGCATGTAGCGCGGGCCCGACTGCGCCAGGCTGAGCACCATCGACTTGGTGCGGCCATGGACCCGCTGCATCTCATCGGTGAGATTAATCGCTTCCAGCTGGAAGCTCAAGTTCTTGCTGTAGGCGTAACCGATACTCACGTCCAGCTGACCGTAAGGTTCGGTGTATTGCGGGTTCGGCCCGGCCAGGTCGGTGGTCGAGGACAGGAACTTGTCGCGCCAGTTGTAGGCGGCACGGATGCTCCATTTGTTGTCTTCGTAGATACCGACCAGGTTGGCCGAGTCGCCCAGGCCCACCAGCGCGAACTGGTCGCCCACGCTCGCATTGTTGAACGTCAGGCCCGACTTCACGTAGGTGTAGTTGGCCTGGATGCCGAAGCCGCTGTCGCCGAACATGTGCTGCCAGTTGATTTCCGCCCCATGCAGCTTGTCGCCCTTGGAGTTGACGTAGCTGGTGGTCTGGAAATTGATGATCGGGTCGAACGGCTGGCCGGTGATGGTGCCGGTGATCTCCCCCTTCTCGTTGTCCGGACCGCGCACCACGCCCGGCTGGCCGTTGAAGTTCTTGAAAATGTAGTTGCGGATGCAAGCCGTGTCGGTGACGATACAGCCGGCAGCCAGCGCCGCATTCCAGTACTTGCCGCCGACCGGGGTGTGCAAGCCCGCCTCGGGGATGTTGGTGACCGACTGGCCGGCGTAGTTGCTCAGCTTCTTGTTGAACAGGCCGAGCGAAACCACGCTGCGCTGGTTGTAATACCATTCGGCCGACAGGTCCAGGTTCCTGGACTTGACCGGCTTCAGTGCCGCATTGCCGGTCGATGCCGTGTCGCCATTGACCGAAGCGGTGGCGCCGACGGTGCGGCCGCCCTGGATCTGGTCATAGCGCGGCCGGCCGATGGTTTCTCCGTAGCTGGCGCGTACCTTGAAGTCCTGGCGCAGGTCGGCATCCCAGTCCACGCTAGGCAGCACGTGGGTGTAGGAGCCGGTCTGGGACGTGAAGGCGCGGTTGCCGAAGGTGATCGGGAATTCGTTCTGCGACACCCAGCGCACTTCGGTCGGGGTGGCCGACAGCGCGGTGGACAGCACGTCGGTCTTCTCGAAGCGCAGGCCGATACCGGTGTGCATCGGCACCGCCAGGTCCCAGTCCGTGACCAGCTGCACATAGGCCGATTTGGATTTCTCCCGGGTGCGGCGGTCGTAATCCGGGTTGGCCAGGCTCGGCATGTACAGATGCGGCTTGCCGGTGGCGTCCGACGCTACCTGGCGCATGGCGGCAAAGTCGAAGGTGTGGATCTGGTTGAACAGGGCGGGATCGTCCACGCCGTCGAAATCGCGGAAGTAGTTGCGCAGGTCGTCAGCCTTGAACAGCGACTGCGGGTAGTCCGACGCTTTCGATGCGCCGCCCCAGGTGTCGCTTTGCACTTGCTGGAACACCGAGCGGTTCTTCACTTCCGTCGCGGCCAGGCCGAAGTTCAGGTTGGACGATTCCATCACCTTCATGCTGCCGCTGAACTGTGCCTGGTCGATCTCCATCTTCTGGATGCCATCCTGGAACCAGGAACCCGACACCTGCATCGGCGCCTTGATGAAGTCCGCGCCCTGGATGCTCATGACCGGCATGTCGTGCGTGAAGTCGACGCGCGTATTGCCGCGGCTGAAGCTGACCGTGGCCAGGTTGTTGACCGTGCCGAACGGGCTGTCGGACTTGGTCTCGGCAGTCGAATGGTGGACGTCGAACACCAGCTTGAGGCCGGGGGTCGGCTTCCACGCGGCATTGAAGCCGAGCGAGTTGTTTTCCGCCACGGTGGCGTAGTCGCCGCCGTTCATCGCGATATCCTGCGCCACCACGTTTTCCTGGTAGAACAGCGGCGCCGCGACCGGCCCCTTGGTCCAGGAGCTGACCGACGGGCCCATATTGAACCAGGCGCTCAATTCATGCGACTTGGAGTGGATGCGGTTCTGGGAATAGGTGTAGTCCAGCGTGGTCACCAGTTCCTTGACCGGCTTGAATTGCAGTGTCAACTGGCCGTTGGTGCGTTTGCGCTCCGAGCCGCGCATGTAGTACGACACGTTTTGCGGCACGGAGTAGATGTCGCTGCCCGATGGACGGTTGGTGATGTTTTCCGACCCTGGGGTGCCCGGCTGCGGGATGGTGCCCCAGTTGTTTTCGTCGGCCCGGAACGGGCCGCGCCAGCCGTTGGGGATGCTGGCGGTGCGGATACCCAGGTGGCGTTCCTGGTAGCTGCCGCTGATGGCGATGCCGAACATGCCGTCGGCGAAGGTATTGCTGTAAATGCCCGAGATTTCCGGGGTCAGCGATTTGCCCAGCTTGTCGATTTCCGGCAAGTGGTCGTTGGAGCCGTCGTACACGGCCTTGACGCCGACGCTCGAATGCAAGCCCGGATTGTCGAACGGGCGCGCGGTCATGATGTTGACGGTGGCACCGATGCCGCCCGGCGGCGTGTCGGCGCGGCTGGTCTTGTAGACCTGGATTTGCGAAATTGCATCCGACGCCAGGTTGGCGAAGTCGAAGGCACGACCGTTGAGGTCGCCGGTGCCCGAGCCCGAGGTTGGCATCTGGCGGCCGTTCAACAGGATCATGTTGAGGTCCGGGCCTACGCCGCGCACGGTGACCTTGGCGCCCTCGCCGTTGGTACGGTCGATCGAGACGCCGGAAATGCGCTGGATCGATTCGGCCAGGTTGGTGTCGGGGAATTTACCGATGTCGTCGGCCACGATGCCGTCGACGATACCGTCCGAATTGCGCTTCAGGTTCAGGGTGGATTGCATACTGGCACGAATGCCGGTCACGATCACCCGCGGCGCTTCGACCGCGTCGGTGGCCACCGCTTGCGCGGCGGCCACTGCAGTCTCTTGCGCATAGGCCGGCAGGAAGCTGGCGCAGGCACTGGCCACGGCCAGGCTGACCAGCCGCTGGCGGCCAGGGCGGGTTCTTGAAAACGTTTTCAAATGTTGGCGCACTACTAGTCTCCTTATCCTCACTGAGGTCAAACACTGCTGTTATTAACTGCTGGAGTAATGCCGGAACTGGCGTAACAAAGCCGATTGACGCGTACCCGCGCGGCGCCGTCAGGCATCGTCGCGGAGGCCTCCTGAATTAGTTCATTCGAATGACAAATTCATAAGGCCCAGTCAGAATACGGAAAAACACTAAATTCGTCAATCGATCGAACAAATTAACGTAACGCGGTGTTGTAGTGTTGCGGGAATGCACCAGCCGCAGGGGGCTTCGTGTATGATCGCCGCACATTCCGAAGCGGAGTCAAGACCGATGATCGTTGCTGGCGACCAGCAGTTGCTCAAGCAAATCAACCGCATGGCCCTGGTGCGCCAATTGTGCCGCCAGCCGGGGCTGTCGCGTGCCGCGCTGGCGGAAGCGGTCGGCTTGACCAAGTCGACGGTCAGCATGCTGGTGCGCGAACTGCTGGACGAGGGCTGGCTGACGGAAAGCGAATTGCGCGCGACGGGGGCGCTGGGACGGCGCGCCACCCCGCTCCAGCTGGACGGCAGCCGCCTGGCCCTGCTGGGCGCCGACCTGGGCATCGGCACCGCGCGCCTGGTGGCCAGCAACCTGCTGGGCGAAGTGCTGGCGGAACGCGAACTTCCTCATGCCAACCCGGCCGATCCCGCCGCCTGCATCGCCGCCGTGGCGGCGGCCCTGGTGGAGCTGGCCGGCGGCGGCGAACTCGCGGGGCGCGCCGTGCTGGGCATCGGGGTCGGCGTGCAAGGCGTGGTCGACGACGCCACCGGCATCCTGCAATACGCGCCCCACCTCGGCTGGCGCAATATCGACGTGGCGACCATCCTGCGCGCCCAGCTGGCCGGCACGCCGCTGACCGACCAGCCCGTGCTGGTCCAGAACGAAGCGAACGTGGCGGCGCTGGCGGAACTGGAATTTTCGGACCAGGTCGATGCCGACCCACTGATCTACCTGAGCATAGGCTATGGCGTCGGCGCCGGCATCATCGTCAATGGCCGCCTGATGACCGGCCTGTACGGCTTTGCCGGCGAGGTCGGCCACACCATCCTGCAGCAGGGTGGCCCGCCCTGCTCCTGCGGGCGGCGCGGCTGCGCCGATGCCCTGATCGGCCTGCAAGCGCTGATGGACGAGGTGTACGGCAAGCCGGCCGCCATCGGCCAGGCGCAGCTGGAACGCCTGTTCGCGCAGGCGGACGCGGGCGAGCCGGCGGCCGGCAGGGCGGTCGAAGCGGCCGGCCGCAACCTGGGCGTACTGTTGAATAACCTGTGGGTGGCCTTCGACCCCATGTGCATCGTGATCGGTGGCGCGGCCTTGCGCCTCGGCGAGCGTTTCCTGCAGCCAGGCCGGCGCGTCCTGCAAGACTATGCCAGCGCCACCCTGCTGCCGGCGCCGCTCATCCGCACCCCGCGCTTCGGCCAGAACGCCATTGCCATCGGCGGCTGCGCGATGGTGCGCCATTACCTGATGCGGCCCTTCGTCGACCACGACAGCATACGCCGCGGCACGCCCGACTACTGGACCTGGAGCTGACTCCGGGCGCGACAAGCGCGCGCCGCCGCCGCTCAACCTCCAGCTAAGATTGCGGCCTGAGCACTAGGAGGTTCCCATGGTCCGAATGGCAATTTCCGCTGTCCTGGCCACGCTGCTGGCCGCTTCCCCCGCCCGCGCCGGCACCGTCGGCGCCACCCTGACGCTGGACCAGCTGACATTCCAGCCCAGCGGCGACTACACGCTTCGCTACAGCAGTTCGGCGCTGCGCTCCCGCGTGATCAATGTCGACAACGACCTCGACATCACTGACGGCCATGGCAGCGACGCTTTCGGCGCCGCGCTGGCCACCTCGCTCAGCCACAACGGCGCGCACGGGCAAGGCTGGTGGGATCCGCTGCGCGGCAACGCCAGCCTGTCGATCGCCATGAGTGATGCCGATGGGCCGTGGCGCTACGGTGAGACCGCCCTCTCGTCCAACACCGTGTTCGAGCTGGCGCCCGGCGCCAGCCTGAGTTTCAGCGCCCATGTGCGGCTGCAATTCCAGGACAGCACCACAGGGGATGCCCTCAGCACCATGATGGGCCACATCTGCCTGGGCCCGGTGCCCGGCGCCTGCTCCCTCGGTTACTTCCGCAGCAGCATGCTAAGCACCGAACCGGGCGGCTTTGCCGAAACGGTTTCGGCGACCTGGTCCAACCATACCGGCAGCCCGCAACAAGTGATCTGGTCCACCGACCTGCTGGTCAACGCCATGCCCCCCGCGGTGCCCGAACCGGCCGCCTGGAGCATGCTCGGTGCCGGCTTGGCCCTGTGCGTGACATGCCGGAAGCGATATCGGCGCGCATGAAAATGTCATTGGTGCTCAATAGCAACGACTCCTAAGCTGGTGTAGGGCTAGTGCGCCCTCAACAGACAATAAAAGGAGACCCAATGAAGAAACTGCTGGCAGTATTCTGCCTGTGCTGGCATGCCCTGGCGGCGCAGGCGATCAATCTGGCCGGACTGCAGAACGCCCACGACCCCGGCACCATCACCAAGGATGGCGATACCTACTTCAACTTCACCACCGGGACGGGCATCTGGTATTCCACCTCGAAAGACTTGATCACATGGCAAGGCGGTCCGGGACCGGTGTTCACCACCTACCCGAGCTGGATCGCCAACAAGATCCCCAACTTCAGCGGCTCGTTCTGGGCCCCCGACGTGATCCACATGAACGGGTATTACTACATCTACTACTCGGTGTCGACCTTCGGCACTTCCAGCTCGGCGATCGGCGTGGCCCGTTCGGCCTCGCTGAAGAACCCGGCCTGGACCGACCTGGGCATCGTGGTCGAATCGTTCGGCGGCAGCAGCGAAATCAATGCCATCGACCCAGCCCTGTACCGCGACCATGACGGCAAGGTGTACATGAGCTACGGTTCCTTCTTCGGCGGCATCGGCGTGGCGGAAATCAACCAATCGACCGGCAAACTGGCCGGCAATGTCACGAAGATCTGGGGCGGCAACGGGCAGGATATCGAAGCGCCCTACATCACGCGCGACGGCGGCTATTACTACCTGTTCGTCAACCGCGGCGCCTGCTGCAAAGGTTCGGACAGCACCTATTACGTCGAAGTGCAGCGCGCCACCAGCATCACCGGCCCCTATTCCGGCACCCGCACCGTGCTGCCGAACGTCGACGGCAAATACAAAGGCCCGGGCCACATCGGCGTGCTGAAACAGGATGGCTGCAACTTCACCTCGGTCCACTACTACGACTTGAACGACGGCGGCAATGCCAAGCTCGACATCCTGCGCATGAGCTACAGCGGCGGCTGGCCGACCCTGACGCGCAACTTCAGCAACTTTGCCGGCTGCGGCGGCATGAGCGACGGCCCTTATGTGATCAAGTCGCGCCTGAGCGGCAAGGCACTGACGGTGGCCAACGCCTCGACCAGCAACGGCGCCATGGTGCAGCAGCAAACCTACAACGGCGGCAAGCACCAGCAATGGTATGTGGTGGGCCACGGCGACGGGCAGTACAGCATCATCAATGCCGGCAGCCTGCTCAGCCTGGACAACTGGGAAAACTCCACCACGGCCGGCACCAATATCGCGCAATGGTCGTACTGGGCCGGCAATGGCCAGCACTGGAGTTTCGCCAGCCCGGCGTCCGGCTGGTATACGGTGAAGAACCTGCTGAGCGGCTACGTGATGGACGTGCAAAACAAGAGCCTTGCGGAAGGCGCGCAAATCATCCAGTGGCCGGTGAACAACGGCAGCAACCAGCAATGGAGCTTCACGCGTCCCTGACTGGCGGCGCCACGGTGGCGCGCTGACGGTCCGTCTTGCGCTACGCTTGGCCGGTCAGGGAGGACGATCATGCAGACTTCGCACCGGCTTGCAACCGCAATAGTGGCGACGTTTTTCGCCGCCGCCACCTTGCCCGTATGGGCCGCACCGCGCTTCCTGGAAGGCGCGGTGTCGTTTTCCGGGATGCGGATGACGACCACGGCCATCGCCCCCGATGGCCCCACGCCTGGCCTGATCCAGACCATCGGGCCGTTTGGCCACCTGGTCAACGAGCTGTGCTTCAAGCCGGCTTACTGCGAGCGGGTCTATGTCTACGATGCGTCCTACCGTCCGGGCAGCACGCCAATGCCGCTGCACACGGAGCTTGCATTCTTCGGCAGTTCCGTCTCTGGCGACGTTGCGCCCGGCATGACTTCCATCGCCACCCACATCGAATTCACCGAGGGCGTCAGGCAGAACAGCGGCCTGGCGAGCGCGGAATTCATGGTTCCCATGTTCGACGTATTGCCGAACACCGTGGCCAGCTTCAGCGCCCGCCTGCATGGCAGGCTCAGCGCGATCGATCCCGAATTCCCCTACCGTGGCATGCTGTTTGCGTGGAGCAGCCTGTCGGGGGGAGAAGTCGAGCCGCAAATTGCCGAGCTCACGCTGTTCCCCAGCCCGGTCGCCCAGACCTTCGACCAGCTTGTGACCCTCTCCGTACGTAACGATACGGAGACAAGCCAGCGGGCATGGTGGACCATGCGCTCCGGCTTCGAATTGTCGCTCCCGGTGCCGGAGCCTGCATCGTGGCTGATGCTGCTGGCGGGCCTGGCTGTGCTTGCCGGGGTTCAGCCGGTGCGCGGCGGGGCGAGCTGGAGCCAGGTCAGGCGCCAGCTGCCATCGTGGCGGCCGCCTGCCTCGTAGTAGGGCACGAAGACCAAGTCCGGCCGTGATGCCAGCTTCAGGCGCACGGCGGGCCCTTGCGCGCCGGGCGGCAGCGCTTCCGGCGCCATCGACAGCACGCCGGCGTCGGCCAGGATCACGGTCTCTTCCGTTTTGAAGCCATCGATCAGGCCGGTGGCGTACACCAGGGGGCCGCGCGTGATGGCCGCGTATTCGTAGCGCATCACCTGCTGCGCCACCGGCGAGCCGTCCGGCGCGCGCGACTCCTGCGTGTTCTGGCTCAGCTTGCGGTGCAGCTGCGGTTGCATCGGCAGGTACAGCTCCACCACATCGCCGGCGCGCCATTCGCGTTCGAGGCACAGGTAGCTGCCCGGCACCGCCTCCCCGGCCCCGGCGGCTGCGCCGTTCACGCGCAGCGTGGCGCCCGAGGCCCAGGCGGGAATGCGCAGCGACAGCGCAAAATGCGCCGGCCGCCCGGGGTGCACGGCAATACGCACCGCGCCGTCCGCCGGGTATGCCGTCTGCTGCTCCAAGCGCACAGGCCCGGTGCCGGCCAGGTCGAATTGCGCCGCGCCGGGACCATACAGGTTGACTGCAATCTCGTCGGCGCCGCGCAAGGCGTAAGCCACAGCCGGCAATTCCTCCAGCGCCATCGCGCCGCTCGATTTGCAGCAGCGCCAGTACGTGGTGTACACCCGCTTCCCATTGGGGAAAATGTAGTAGCACCAGTCTTCGCCATTGGGGGCCTGCGCACCCAGCAAATCGTTGTACGCTGTGCGTTCGATTTCCTCGGCATAGCGTGCCTCGCCCGTGATCGCCAACAGTTCGCGGTTCATCTGCAGCCACGCCAGCGTCGAACAGGTTTCGATATAGCCATAGGGCGA
The DNA here is from genome assembly GCA_946482335.1 of uncultured Duganella sp. The sequence continues at coordinate 9,944 of CAMLRG010000048.1, forward strand.
GAAAGCGCCGTGGTGGTTGAACACTTCGCGCGAACGGTGCGCCACCCCGCCCCACGGGCCGCCGCCCAGGCTCAGGTGATGTTCGCGCACGCTGTGCCAGACCTTGCCCACCGCTGCCAGGTATTCCGGCTTGCCGGTGGCGCGGTGCAGCTTGGCCAGGCCGACCATATTCCAGCACAACTGGTAAGCCTTGCCGGTCGCAATCTCGGCCGCGTCGGTGCCTTGCAGCGCTTGCGTCAACAGGTTCAGTTCCGGACGCGCATCGGCCTGCGCCACGATCAGCTCCGCCAATTGCAGGTAGCGCGCCTGGCCGGTGCGCAGGTAGAGCTCCGCCGCCGGGTCGAGCAGGATGGTCGCGGACATGCCGTGGTGGTTGCCCAAGTCGGTGATGTCGACGCCGCCCTGCGTCAGCGCCTGCAGGCACAGGTCGCAGATACGGCAGGCGGCGTCGAGGTAGCGCGGCTCGTGGAAGTGGCGGTGCACCTCCAGCAAACCGATGATCAGATAGCTGTGGGTCCAGATATCCCAGGTGCGCTGGCCCGGTGCGCCATCCCAGGTGCGCGGTCCGCGCGGCTGCTTGTGCACGAAACGGCGCTCCTGCGCATAAGTGCCCAGGTAGCCGTCGGCCTCCTGCTGCGCGAGCAGGAAGTCCGCCACGCGCCGCACCTGGGCGGCGAGCGCATGCCCCGGGTTGCGGCTGGCTGCACGCGCGGCCGCGTACAGCCATTTGCCGGCATGCTCGCCGTACCAGTCGCCTTCATGGTTGCAGCATTTGTGCGCCGTCCCGAACAGGGCGATTGCCGGACTGCGCTCGTCTTCGATGAAGTGCGACAGGCGGCCATTGAGGTTGGCCTCCAGTGCGGCGCCCAGCAGGCCTTGCAGCTGGACTTGTGCCGGCGCCGGAAAACGGATCAACGGCTCCATCTCACGCCGCATCCACCACGCAGCGGAAGCCCAGCATGCCGGAGCGGTCCTTGGATGGCGCCATCAGCAGGTACTTGCCATGCTGGTCGAGCCGGTGCGCCTGCGGGAAGTACCAGTGCGAGCTTTGCGGAATGTACGAGCTGCCTCCGCGCAGCGCGGCGGCGCGCGTATGCTCGTCCTCGAACTCGCTGGTCCATTGCCACACGTTGCCGACCAGGTCCATCACGCCGAACGGGCTGGCGCCCTCCGGGTGCGCATCCACGTCGTCCGGCGCCAGCAGCTCGCGTCCCGTGTTCTGCTTCGGCACAGCCTTGTCGTCCCACCGGTCGCCCCATGGATAGAGACGGCCATCCGTGCCCTGGGCCGCATACTGCCATTCCCACTCATGCGGCAGGCGCTTGCCGGCCCAGGCGGCGTAAGCGCGCGCATCTTCCAGGCTGACCCAGGTCACCGGCTTGTTTTCCCAACCCTTGCGCGGCGCCCCATCCTGCCAATCCTTCAGGAAGTTGTGGGCATCGCGCGGCGCGTACCCCGTCGCATCGAGGAATTGCCTGAACTGGGCGTTGGTGACGTTGTATTTGTCGATGTAAAAAGGCTTCATCTGCATATGGCGGCGATGCGCGCGGCGGCCAATGCTCTCCCATGGATACTGGAAGTCCATGCTGGCCCAGGTATAGCCCTCCACTTCGATGCCGGTCACCACGAAGTCGAATTCGCCGCCGGGAATGGCGACCATGCCTTCCGGTGCGGACCTTGCCGGCTCGGTCGGCGCAATGTCGACCATTGTCTGCGGCAGCGGCTTCCAGGAACCGGAGTAGCTGCGCAGCGGCGTCGCCGCCATGCCGGCCATCTTGCGGAGGAAGCCGTCCATGCCGGGCACGGTCGCGCCGCTGTCGATGGCGACGACGGCGCCGAAGCCCCTGGTTTCCAGCGCCAGTTCGAAGGTGGCGGTGGCATCCTCGCCGCTGCCCTTGATGCGCGGGTTGATGGGGACGCCGTTCCAGACGTCGTAATATGCGCGTCCCTCGGTGTGCGGCACCACCAGCTGGTCGCCATCCACCTCATACTCGTTGCGGTTGACAATGGTCCACAGCGTGACGCCGTCGGCCGGGAAGCGGCTGGCGAATACGTTCTGCTGCAGCGCCATCGAATACGGTTCCCAGCCCGGACTGACCAGCTGCCCGGGGAACTGGCGGTAAATGGTGGCGATGCGGCGCAAGGCTTCGCCATCGCGCTCGGTAAACTGGTTCCAGATGCCCCAGACGTTTTCCCAGGCGGTATAGCCGACGCCATTGAAGAACATGTAATGGAAATCGTCGGTGCGGTCGCGGCACCAGCGATTTTCCAGGTTCACCATATGGCGCGACTCGAGCCACTTCACCTTGCTGACGGCGGGAATGATGTCGGTCGATGCCTTGCCCCAGGTCTGCTGGTTCCACTGCAGCGCTTCGTCGGAGGTCAGGGAGCCTTCGGGCTGGAAGACCATGGGACGGTTGGCCTTGTCCGACACGTCCGCATAGATGCGCGGCACGCCGTTGTAGGTGTCGCCATTGACGCCGTCGGCAGCGAGCTGCACGGCCAGGCCGGTGACCGCATCCCAGTCCTCCATGCCTTCCGGCCTGGTGCCGTTATCCCATGGCATGGTCGGCAGGAATACGCGCACGCCGCGCTTCTGGAAGGCTTGCACCGCCTTCTTCAAGCCATCCAGCCCGCCCGGCATGTCACTGGCCAGCATGGTCTGGTTGCGGTTGTCGATGCCGATGTTCGGGTAGACGTACCAGATCAGCACACTGTCGATGCCGCCGAAACGTTGTTCCAGGTCGTCCAGGTAGCGGTCGACCGTGTACTCGCCCTTCACCGGGTCGTAGAAATAGCGGTCCTCCACCATCATCTGGGTGTGGACGAAATTGCGCTGCGACCAGGCCAGCTCCGGGCGGTCATAACGCGAGCCGTCGTAGCCGGCGCGGATCTTGTGTTCGTGGCGCCAGATCCTCAGTTCCTTGCGCCAGCTCTCCGTGTAATTGTTGACGTCGATCTTCCACTTGCCGATGTTGACGTAGGGCCAGTCCGGCGCCTTGCCGGGCGTCGGCAGGTGGGCAGGCAACGTGTGCGGCAGCGGCGTATCCCAATGCTTGGGCTCCCTGGCGGGCACGGTGCGGGTGTCATAGGTTGGTGGAGGTTTGCCGGTCATGATGTTCCTCGGTTCTCGATGGTGTGTCTGCGTAGATGGTGAGGCCCGCCAGCGACTGCTCCGGCGCCTGGAACAGCAGGCTGGCGAGGTAGCCGAAGACGATGCACAGCATGATCGAAATCGGCAGGTAGAAGTAAGGGTGGACGAGCTTCATCGTCCAGCAAATCGTGGTGAGGATCGAGCTGCACACGATGCCGATGGCCACGCCCTGCCAGTTGGCGCGGCGCGTGAACATGCCCAATGTGTAGGCGCCGGCAAAGCCGCCGCTCAGCAGGCCTGCCAGCTCGATCGACACGTCGAACAGCGAGTGCGCATTGAAGCGCGACAGCAGCAGCGCGGCGGCGATGCCGACCAGGCCCGTGGCCACGGTGGCGATCTCGGCAAACAGCACGCTCTTGCGCGGGCTGGGATGCTTCACCAGCTTTTCATAGAAATCCACCGAAGCCAGCGTGGCGACGCTGTTCATGATGCCCGACAGCGTGGCCATCGCAGCCGCCAGGATGCCGGCGATGATCAGGCCCGTGATGCCGGTCGGCAGTTCGGCGGCGATGAACAGCGGGAAGGTGGCGTCCACGTTCAGCAAGGGGTTCATCCGTTCGGGATGGCTCTTGTAATAGGTGTAGAGGGCGGTGCCGATGGTGTAGAAGATGAAGCCGCCCGGGATGGAGATCGCGGCGAAGGTCCAGATCGACATGGTGGCCTCCCTGGCCGACCGGGTCGACAGCACGCGCTGCATCAGCACCTGGTCCTTGGGGAAGGTCAGCACCACGTCGAACACGACGACGAAGATGAAGCCCCAGACGGTCGGCTGGGTCAGGTCCCAGCTGAAGTCGAACAGCTTGGTCTTGCTTTCCGCGGCGGCGACGCTGACGAATTCCATCACGCCGCCGTCCAGTTTCCACACGATGAAGCCGATGGCGAACAGCGCCCCGCCCATCTTCACGAACAGTTGCACGAAGTCGGTCCACACCACGGCCTTCATGCCACCCATCGCGGTGTAGACGATGGTGAAGCCGCCCATGATGATGATGCTCCAGGTGACGTCGATGCCGGTGATGGTGGCAATCGCCAGCGAGGGCAGCAGCAGGATCACGCTCATACGGCTGCCGATCTGCACCAGGATGCAGATCAGGCTTGCGATCATGCGGATCACCGGGTGGAAGCGGATTTCCAGGTACTGGAACACCGACATCAGGTTCAGCCTGCGCAGCAGGGGCACGATGGCGACGGCGACGAAAGTCAGCGCCACCACGGCCACCAGGTTGTTGGTCATGTACTGCCAATTGGTCTCGAACGCCTTGGCGGGGATCGCGATATAGCTGATCGAGCTGGTATTGGCCGCGTACAGGCTGATGCCCGCAGCCCAGAAGGGGATGGAGCGGCCGCCGACGAAGAAGTCCGAGGTCGAATTGCGCTTTTCGCGGATGTAGCAATACCAGCCGATGCCCAGCATGCCAGCCAGGTAGGCGACGATGACGATCCAGTCGAAGGTCTTCAGCAGGCGCTTGCCGCTGACGATCTCGGTGTACGCGAGCTTTTGCACGCCGCCGGCGTCCGTATAGGCGCGCAGCAAGCCGTTACCCCAGCCTGCGCCGAACTCCGCGGCCCGCGAAGCGGCGGCATCGGCTTCCGGCAGCGGCGAGACGGCCCACGATCCGGTGATGGTGTGGTAGGTGTACATCTGTGGCGGTGCGCCCGCCGAACCAGGCGGGGTGGCGAGATAGATCACGTGCGCCTGGCCGGTGGCGCGGACGGCGCCGCGCAGCACGTTGCCGCCGACCGGCTTCATTTCCGCCCAGCCGTTGCGGGCAGTCCAGCGCAGCAGCCGGTCGCCCTGCCCCGGCGCACCGGCGAGCGTGAGCAGCAACGATGCGTTCTGGGCTGCCAGCGAAGTAATCGCGGTGCCATTCTGGCCCCACGCCGCGAGCGCTTCCCAGGACGCGCCTTGGGCTGCGGTATCGAGTGCCAGCATGCGCGGTTCGCCGCTTGCGGTTTGGCCGGCGACGTATAGCTTGTCCGCCAGGACTGCGGCGAAGGCGTTGTTCAAAGGCTCCGGCAACGCCGGCAGGGGTGCCGTTTCGACGGCATGGCCGCGCAGGGATAGCCGCTGCACGCTGGCGGCGCTGTCCGCCGGGCCGGAGAGCAGCCAGGTATTGCTGGCGCCTACCGCGAAGGCGCGTGCCTGGGGGGCGCTGAAGACGGCACGCCGCCAGCCCTTGCGGTCTTCGTCCAGCAGCCAGCTTCCCGATTCCGTCTGGGCCAACAGGCGGCCAGCGACGGGAAGCAGTCCGGTGGCAGGCTGCGGCAGCGGCGGCAGTTCGACCTTGCGCATGGTCGCCAGGTTGTCGGCCAGCGCCTGGCGCGGCGCCAGTATGCCGAGGCATAACGCGGCCAGCGGTGCGGCGAACAGCGCGGCGCTGAGTGCGCCGGTCCGCGCTGCGGCCAGCGACGCGCGGCCTGCGGTGAAGGCCGCAGCAAGGCGGGCCAGGATGCCCGCCACAGCGCGCGCGATAAATGGAATATGCCCGGTCATGAACACCTCAGCGAATGACATCGAGGGCGCGCAGTCGCGCGATCTCTTCGGCCGAATAGCCGTTGGCCGCCAGGATCTGGTCCGAATGCTGGCCCAGCGCCGGTGCGGCAAATGGACGCGGCGGTGGCGCGTCACCGAAGCGGTGGGCCTCGGTGAAGCCCCGGTAGCTGCCGACGGCCGGATGCTGCATGTCCGCCATCATATGCTCAGCCAGCACTTGCGGGTGCTCGAACATTTCTTCCAGCTGGCGCGCGGCGGCACAGGGCACGTCGCTGCCGAAAACTTGCTCCCACTCGCGGGCGGTGCGCGCCGACAATGCCTTGCGCAACACCGGCACCAGGAAGTCCGCGTGCTCGGCGCGCTTGCGTACGCTGTCGTAGCGCTCGTCGGTGGCAAGTTCCGGCAAGCCGACGCGCTCGCACAGGGTGGCCCAGAAGTGCGGCGTGTTGGCGGAGAGGTAGATATAGCCTTCGCGCGCCGGGTGGATGCCGGTGATGCCGCCCGAGCGCATGTCGCGTCCGATCGCCATCGGTTCCCCTTCGGCCTTGATCAGGCGGGCCGATTGCATGGCCAGGGCGCTGCGCAGCAGGGAAACGCCGACGTATTGTCCGCGCCCGGTGCGGCTGCGCTCGAACAGCGCGGCGTTCACGCCGGAGGCGAGCAGCGCGGCGGCGTAATAATCGACCACGCTGCCGTAGACAATTTGCGGTTCGCCCCCCTGCGGGCCTTGCATGGTGCAGATGCCGGTGAAGGTTTGCAGCACCTGGTCGTAACCGGCGTTGTCTTTCATCGGGCCGCTGTCGCCATAGCCGGTGACGGCGCAGTAGATCAACTGCGGCCGCTGTTGTTTCAGCTGTTCGTAGCCGATGCCCAGGCGCTCCGGCACGCCGGGACGGAAGTTGTGCACCAGGACGTCGGCATTCTCCACCAGCTTGTGCAGGATTTGCCGTCCCTCGTCCTGTTTCAGGTCGATCACGATGCCGCGCTTGCTGCGGTTCACGCCGAGGAAGGCGCGGCTTTCAGCGTGCAGCGTCGAGGGGTACTTGCGCAGGTTGTCGCCGGCGGGCGGTTCGATCTTGATCACTTCCGCGCCCATGTCGGCCAGCTGGGTGCAGCCGTATGGGCCTGCAATGTAGGCGCTCAGGTCGAGCACGCGCACGCCGGCCAGGGGCAGGCGCGCGGCAGGCGCGGCCGGTGCACCCTGCGCAACTGGTGCGGCTGGTGCTGCCGAGCCGACGGGCGCAGCACCGGCTGGCCGGCCGGCAGCCACGACGGCTTCGGCGCGGCGGACGAAAGGCAGGTCGACCATCTTGCCGTCCACCGTAAACGCTCCGGTGCCCGACGCTTGCGCGGTGCGGGCAGCCTCCAGCACACGCAGCGCCTGTTCGAATTCTTCTTCGTCCGCAGTGAACACTTCATTGGCCAGCGCGACCTGGGAAGGATGGATGCAGCTCTTGCCCCAGAAGCCGAGCCGGCGCGACATCATGGCCTCAGCCCTGAACCCTTCCGTATCGCGGATATCGGGAAATGCGCTGTCGTATGCGAACACCCCTGCTTCCGCCGCCGCCATGCGCAAGGCAAACATCGCCGCATGCACGTTGGCCACGTCACGGCGCGCGATCCGGTTCGACTCGAACAGGTCGGCAAACCCCAGCTGAAGCCCGGCCACGCGCGGATCGGCCAGGCCGATTTCCGCAGCCCGCCGCAGGCCGGCCGCCGACTCGATATTGGCCAGCACCCGCACCGGGCGGGCAACGCCATTCGCACGTTCCGCACGGGCGAGGACGGCGCATAGTGCCTGCACGTCCGCCGCCGATTCCGCTTTCGGCAAATTCAGCATGCCCAGCGCGGGCAGCGTCACCGCCGCCATGTCGGCCTCGAAATGAGGCGAGCCGACGCCGTTCACGCGGACGATAATCAATTTCCCGCTTTCCAGCGCCTCAGTGGAGCGGAGGAAGCCGGCCACCGCGCGCCGCGCCTCCTCCTTGCGCGCTTCAGGCACGGCGTCTTCCAGGTCGATCGAAATGGCATCGGCCTGGCCCTTGAGTGCCTTGGCGAATAACTCCGGGCGTGAGCCCGGTACAAACAGTTTGCTGCGCATGGTGTCCGGTCCCGCGTACTCGCTCAGAAAGTGATGCTGTGGGTCAGCGAATACGTGCGTCCACGGCCCGCAAAGTAGTTCTGGAAGCCCGGCACCTGCGCCCAGGTCAGGATATAGAAGCGGTCCGCCAGGTTTTCGATGCCCAGCGTCAGGTCGCCGTAGCGGGTCTTGTATGTGCTGGTCAAATCGAACAGCGTGTAGCCGCCGGTCTTCTCCGCCGAAGAGCGGCCCGGGTTGATCGAGCGGCCCTTCAGCGTGGTGGAGCTGAGGCGGACATTGCCGCGGTCCGACCACTGCCAGCTGGCACCGAGGCCCAGCTTGTCGGGATTGATGGTCGCCACGCCCTGTTCGGTATCGAGCGGCCCGCCAAGGCGCGAAGCCGATTTGCCGCGGATGCGCGAATACAGCCCGTTCACGCGCAGCGCCGGCGTCACCACCAGCTCACCGGACAGCTCGAAGCCCTTCACCTGCACCGGCGAACGCTGCATGACAAAGTCGCCGGTCGCAGGATCGATCGACAGCGACACGCCGAAGTCCGAATCCGACTTGTAATACGATGCCGCCAGGTTGCCCCACTTTCCTTTCCAGTTCGCGCCGATTTCCTTGTTCTCGACGATCACCGCCTGCAAGTCCAGGATGCCTTGCACGGTCTGTCCCGGCACTTTGATGTTACGCAGCGGGATGCCGACGTTCGGCAGGCTGAAGCCCTTGGCGTACGACACATAGGCCGAGAATCCCGGCGCGAAGCGCCACACCACGCCGGCATTGGGCAGGCTGGCCTGGTAGTCCAGCTTACCGCCCTGCACAAACACGCGGTTATTGAAATAGGTGGTCGTGTAGCTGTCCACTTCCAGTTCGCCGCTCTCGCGCCGGTAGCCGCCGCTCAGCGTGAAATCGCCCACGTCGTAGGACAGCTGCGCGTACGGCGCCTTGCTGGTGTAGACCATCGGCGGCACCCAGGTACGGTTGGTCAGCGCCAGGCGCTGTTCGGTCTGGTCGCGCACCACGTCGACGCCCGCGCGCAATTCCAGGCCGCTGACGAGGAAGTCCGGACGGCTGTACCCGGTGCGCAAGCCGCGCTTTTTCGAAAAGACTTCGGACTGGTCGACCAGGGTGCCCAGCGGTGCGATCAGCGGGTCCTGCTTGTCCGCACCGCCCTTCTCGGCCACGAAGCGCATTGCCTGCTGCGCTTTGTAGACCTGTGCCGTCAACGTCCCGCCCAGCACGTCGTCGTTGCTGTAGTTGGCCGCGTATTGGCGGAAGTCGTTGAATTCGGCCTGGCCGTTGAACGGCTTGCCCGGCACCGATGTATCGGTGAGGTATTTGGCGCGGCCGCCTTCCTGGTAGACGTAATTGCCCTTGCCATTCAGCTTGAAGCGGCTGGCCTGCAGCACCAGGCGCTGGTGGGTGGTCAGGTTGATGCCGGTCTTCAGGAACAGGTTACGGCCTTCCGTATCGTTGAGCGAACCGGAAGCATTCATGCCGATGCGGCGGCCGTGCGCATCCCACTGCATGCCGCGGTCGACTTCCGACATGGCCAGCAGCAGATCGTAAGCGTCTTCCTTGTGGGCGAACACACCGCCGATCTTCCAGCCCATGCTGTCGTCCTCGAACTGGCTGGTCAGCTTGGTGGTCAGCGTGAATTCGTTGCCCTCCTTGGTGGGCGTCTTCGAGACATAGTTGATGATGCCGCCCGCCGCGCCCACGCCTTCCGAGGCCGAAGGACCGTTGATCACTTCGATGCGCCCCACCACGCCCAGGTCGGTGAAGGAGCCGCCGCGCTGGGTTTCGCGCAGCGGCGAACTTTGCGGGATACCGTCGAACAGGCGCAGCGCGATGCGGCCGCGCAGCGTTTCGCCGGTGTTGCTCATGGCCTGGGTCGATTCGGCATAGCCCGGCACCACGCGCGACAGCACGGCCGTCGCGTCTTCGGTAATCGCCAGGGAGTTGGCGACTTCGGCACTGGAAATCACGTTGACCGCGCCAGGGATCTTGTCCACCGCCTTGGCGGTGCGCGTACCCGTCACGATCACGGTCGCGGCATTCTTTTCCTTGTCGTCGTCCGCCTGCTTGCCTTCAGCCTGTTGCGCGAAGGCGCCGCCGCAGAACAGCATTGCCGCGATGGCCGCCGCGATCGGCTTCAGTTTGCTTGCCTGATTCATTTTCGTCTCCTCTTTCTAGCGATTTTTTATTGCTTATGAGAGTTACTGCGATGCGGGCCGGTCCTCCTAGCCTTCGAGGCCGAGGGCGGCCCGTCCACCCCGGCTTTCGATAAATTCCTGCAGTTCCGCGCGCGTCGGGATCGAAGTCTGGGCACCGATGCGCGTCACGGCCAGCGCCGCCGCACATTGCGCCTCGCGCGTGGCGGCAAGCAATGTCCTGCCCTGCGCCAGCGCCACGGTCAGGGCGCCGACAAAGGTATCGCCCGCCGCCGTGGTATCGACCGGCTGCACTTTCACAGCCGGTACCAGGCAGTCGCCGGCCGCTTCGGTCACGGCAACGCCAGCCTCCCCCATCGTCACCAGTACGGCACCGGCGCCGCGCCGGCGCAAGGCGCGCGCCGCCGCGCACGCATCTTCGGGCGACTCCACGCGCAGGCCGCTCAATTGCGCGGCTTCCGTTTCGTTGACGATCAGGTAGTCCACCATGGCCAGCAGGTGCTGCGGCAGCGGTGCTGCGGGTGCCGGGTTGAAGATGACTTTCACGCCGGCGCCGTGGGCGATCTCGATGGCGCGCACCACGCTGTCCATCGGCGTTTCAAGCTGGCAGACCAGGTAAGGCGAGGCAGCAATGGCACCGGCCGCCGCCTCCACCTGGGCCACGCTCAGCACATGGTTGGCGCCGGGTGCCAGCACGATGCTGTTGGCACCCTGCGCATCGACGAAGATGCCGGCGACGCCGGTGGCGGCGTCCGGCGCAACCAGGATGTAGCGGGTGTCCACGCCGTCCGCGGCCAGGTCGGCCAGGGCGCTGCGGCCGAAATCGTCGTCGCCGACGGCGCCGACAAAGCGCACTTCGGCGCCCAGCCGTGCCGCGGCGATGGCCTGGTTGGCTCCCTTGCCGCCGCCAACGCGGCGGAAACCGCTGCCGCTGATGGTTTCGCCGAGCAGCGGCATGCGCGGCGTGCGCAACACCAGATCGATGTTGATACTGCCGACGATGGTGATGCGGGGAGTCATGCCGTGGGTCTCCGAAAAGGCTGATTTTCAGACGCAAACGTTTGCGCAAACGTTTGCTATTGAATACGCACGCCGATTTGCTGTCAACTCTTTCTTTTTGGAAATTACCTCAGCGGGGCCGTCGACTGCCGCACCACCAGCCTGGTGTGCAGCAATTCGCGGCGCAGGGGGGCGCCCTGGCCGCCTACCCGCTCCAGGAGGAGACGCGCCGTCAACGCGCCCATTTCGTACTTCGGCTGGGCGACGGTGGTCAGCGGCGGGGTGGTGAAGGAAGCCAGCGCAATGTCGTCATAACCCAACACCGACAGCTGGTCGGGCACGCGCACGCCGCGCGCATTGGCGGCGCAAATGCCGCCGATGGCCATCAGGTCGTTGCTGGCGAAGATGGCGGTGGGGGATTTGGGCAGCGCCAGCAGCTGGCTGAACGCCTGGTAGCCGCCTTCGCTGGTGAAGTCGCTGCGCACCAGGTAGTCGAGCCGGAAACGCAAGCCCGCTTCCTTCAGCGCGCGCAAATAGCCTTCCACGCGGGCGCGCGAGGGCGGCAGGTCGATGGGGCCGGACACGCAGGCGATCTCGCGGTGTCCCTGCCCGATCAGGTAACGGGTGGCGAGATAGCCGCCCTCCTCGTGGTCGGCCTCGACGAAGTCCGCCTGCACGCCCGCCACTTCGCGGTCCACCAGCACGGTGGGGATGGGCAGGTGCTGCAGGCGTGCCGACAGCTCGGCATCCGCGCCAGAGGCCACCAGGATCAAGCCATCGATGCGCTTTTCCATCAGCACCTGCAGGTAGGCGGTCTGCTTGCGCGTGTCGTCGTAGGCATTGCACAGGATGACGTTGTAGCCCTGCTTGAAGGAGGCATCCTCGATGCCCTGGATCAGCTCCGCGAAATAGGGATTGGTATTGTTCGGGACCATCATGCCGATGGTGTGCGTCTTGTCGCCCTTCAGGCTGCGCGCCACCGCGCTGGGGATGTAGCGCAGCTCCGCCATCGCGGCGCGCACCCGCTCCTGCACGTCCTCGCTGACGACGCGCGTGTTGTTCAGCACATGGGACACGGTGGTAGTGGAAACGCCGGCGCGTTCCGCTACTTGTTTCATCGTTGCCATATCAGTCGGTTAGCGATTGGTACACCAGGTTATAGAAAGTGGCGCTCAGCTTGGGCGGGTCGCGGGGCAGCCCCTGCGGCAAGTGCTGCATCAGCAACAGGGCCACCAGTTGTTCTTTGGGATCGATAGTGTAATAGGTCGATGCCGCTCCCGACCAGCCGAATTGTCCGACGCTGCCCAGCCGGCCGCGGCGCGCCACATCCAGCACCACGTAGCCGCCGAGGCCGAAGCCTTCGGCCGGGCTGAATTCGTGCACCGGCGGATTAAGGTGAGTCAGGTGATTGGACATCATCAGTTCCACGCTCTTGCGGCCCAGGACCTGGACGCCATCGAGGCTGCCGCCATTGAGCAGCATTTGCGCAAAGCGGGCGTAGTCGGCGGCGGTCGAGTACAGGCCGCCGGCACCGCTGGGATAGGGTTGCTGCTGCCCGCCATCCGGTACGATCGTGCCGGGCGCGGGCGCGGTGAGGCGGCCATCCGCATCGGTAGTCGTCATGGCGGCGATGCGGTGGCGCTGGGCGGGTGGCACGGTGAAACCGGTATCGGGCATCTGCAAGGGAACGGACAGGCGCTGCTTGAGGAAGGCATCGAAAGCCTGTCCCGAGACCACTTCGACAATGCGGCCGGCCAGCACGCTGGCGGTGCCGTCGTAATGGAACTCCGCGCCCGGCTCGTGCGCCAGCGGCAATGTCGACAGGCGCTGGGCAAAGGTCCGCAGGTCCGGCGCCCGCTGCAAACCTGCCGCGTCGAAGATGCGGTTGACGGGCAGCGCGCGATCGCCGTAGGCGGCAAATCCGGCGGTATGGGTGAGCAGCTGGCGGATCGTCAGCGGCTGCTTCGCAGCACGTGTCTGCGGCGCCTGCGCCGTGCCGCCAGTGAACACGCGCGCGGCGGCAAACTCGGGAATGTACTTCGACACCGGGTCATCGAGCAGCAGCTTGCCCTCTTCCATCAACACCAGGATTGCGGCTGCGGTGATGGCCTTGGTCATCGAATAGATGCGGAAGATGGCATCGCGCCGGAGTGCTTCGGTGCGGCCCAGGTCGCGGTGGCCGAAGGCCGTGTAGTCGACCACCCGGCCCTGATGCATGACCAGCACGACGGCGCCCAGGTATTGCCGGTGCAAGATGGCCTGGCCCACGAAACCGTCCACCCGCTGCAAGCGCTCGGCGGAGAGGCCCTGCCCGGCCTGTGCCGGCAAGGCGCAGGTCAGGGCAAGCGAGAGGGCAAGCAGCGGTCTTTTCATCAAGGCGCGGATCAAGGGTAATGCGCGCCATTGTACGCCAGACCACGGGCCGCCCCGCTCGGCCGTGGGGCGGGGTTACAATGCCATGATGTTGCCCCGCTTTGCTGCCGATGCAGTCCTGCTGCTGCACTTGTGCTTCGTCCTGTTCGCCGTGCTGGGCGCGGTGCTGGCGTTCCGTTGGCCGCGCGTGGTATGGCTGCATCTGCCGGCTGCGTTGTGGGCAACCGGCATCGAGCTGGCGGGTGCCATCTGCCCGCTCACCTACCTGGAGAACGATTTCCGCCAGCGCGCCGGCCAGCAGGGTTATGCGGGCGGCTTCGTCGAGCACTACTTGCTCCCCGTGCTGTACCCCGCCGGCTTGACGCCCGCCGTGCAATATGTGCTGGCGGGCGTGGTGCTGGGTGTGAACCTTATGCTGTATGCGTGGCTGTGGCGCCGTCGCCGATCTCGCCGAGGCGGTACCAGTCGACCTTCCGCGTCGCCACCATGATTGCCGTCAGCACGGCGAACAGCAGGATGGCCCCCATGACGAGCGCATTGTTTTCCGAATTGAGCAATCCGTACAGCGCGCCGTACAGGCCGGCCAGCGCCGCACCAAAGGCGGCGCCGCGCTTCCAGTCGTGCATGACGTGCGACAGATAGTAGCCAATCAGCGCGATGCAGGCGGCACTGGCGATGGCGTAAGCGAACACGAATTCGATATGCTCGGACAGGCTGACCAGCAGCAGGAAGAACAATGCCAGCGCCATCCCCACCAGCGCGTATTGCACCGGGTGGATCGGCAGCCGCTTCATCACCTCGAACAGGAAGAAGGCTGCAAAGGTCAGCGCAACGAACAGCAAGCCGTATTTGGTGGCGCGGTCGGCCATCGAGTACACATTGACCGGTTCGATGAACGTCGTGCGCACCACGTCAGGCAGCGGCGGCATGGCTGCCTCGGCACGGCCGCGCAGCGCATGCGCTTCGCGTTCGCGCAACTGCTGCTGCGCGTTGCTGGCCAGCGCGGAAATGCGCCACGCGGCCTGGAAGCCCTGCCCGCCGACGCTGCGCTGCTCGGGCAGGAACTGGCCGCCGAACTGCGGGTGCGGCCAGCTTGAAACCATCGTGAAGCGGTTGTTCTTCGCCAGCGGCACAAAGGCCTGGCTGCCCATCCCGCCCAGGTTCAGGCTGAAACTGAAGCTCACCGGCCCCGGCACGGCATCGGCCAGCGGCAGGCGCGCGTGCAGGCCTTGCTGGGCGGACGACAGCCCGGCGCCGGTCTCGAACTCGATACTGCGCTGGCCCCACAACAGCTGCGGGATGTCGCGCACGCCGCGCGTATCGGTGATCGCCAGCGCGACGAAGGGTTCGCGTGGCGTGATCTCGGAGCCCTCCTCGGTATGCGGCAGGCTGCCCAGCGCGGGCACCACGAATTCGCCGTTGAACTTGTGGCTGCCGCTGTACATCAGGACCTGGTGGATGCCCCGGTAGCGGCGTTCGGTGCCCATGCTGGACGCAACGTCCAGCTGTTGCGGGAACACCAAGTGCTGCGAGCGTTTGCGATAGCGTTTGGCTTCGCCCTTTTCCTGCACCGTGTATTCCTCATCGTAAGGCATGACGAGCACGGGACCATATACCAGTTGGGTGCCAACCGATTCCTCGGCAATGCTGGCGGCGGCGGCATCGCGGAACTGCATGCGTTCCTGCACGGTGGATTGGATCATCGCCAGCGGCACGCCGAGCAGGAGCATCAGCGCGCCGACGATCAGGGCTTTGACCAGGAGTCTTTTTTGCATGTTTGGCGCTTCCTTTGTTGTTTGGTTGCGCCAGTGTAGGCAGCGTTTATGCGCTGGCGATGCGTTCCGTGTGAAGTGGCAGCAGCAGCGTGGCGCGGCAGCCGCCGCCTTCGGCGTTTGCGACCTGGACGCTGCCGCCATGCAGGGCGGCGACTTCGCGCACGAAGGGCAGCCCCAGGCCGGTGCTCTTGGCGCCGTCCGGGCGCGGCAGCGAATAGAAGCGTTCGAACAGACGGGCTTCGGCATAGGCCGGGATACCGGGGCCGGTGTCGCGGACGCTGATCTCCACCGTGCCGTCGGCGCGGCGGGCGGCCAGGTGCACGGTGCTGCCGACCGGGGCGAAGCCGATGGCGTTGTCCAGCAGGTTGCCCAGGGCTTGGCGCAGCAGCAAGGCATCGCCGCGCAGCTGCAAGGCTGGTGCGGCGCTGGTGTCGATGTGCAGCTGCAGCGAGCGCCCGGCCAGGCGCGCCTGGAAGTCGTCTGCCACTTGCCGCAGCAGATCCGCCACAGGGAGCGGTGTGGCATCGTCGATGCGCTGCTGCTTTTCCACGCGCACCAGGGCCAGCAGCTTGTCGATCAGGTCGCGCTGGCGGGCATTCTGCGACTGGATGGTGGCCAGGAAGCGGCGCCGCTGTTCGGGCGGCATGTCTTCTTCCAGCAGTTCGGCGGTGGCCTGGATGGCGGCGATCGGGCTTTTCAGTTCGTGCGTCAGCGTGTGCATCAGGGTCTCGACGTAGTCCTTGCCTTCCAGCTTGGCGTGCATGGCTTCCAGCGCATGGCCGAGGGTACTGATCTCGCTGCTGCCCAGCTTGGGCATGACGGCCTTGCGGCCGGCCTGCACGTCCTTCACGAAAGCCATCAGCTTGCGCAGGGTGCTCAGCATACGCCAGGTCAAGGCCACGCCGACCAGCAGGGACAGGCCAAGCAGCAGGACGGCCCACTGCAACAGCTTGCGCTGGCTGCGCTCGATAAAGGCTTTCACGCCGGAGATGGGCTTGGCGACGGTCAGCGCGCCGATGATGCGTTCTCCATCGCGTACCGGTGCGGCCACGTACATGACCGTGCTGGCGTCCTGGTCCGGCACTTCGCGCGTCATGCGCGCGCCGTATTTGCCGCGCAGGGTGTTGTAGACGTCGTTCCAGCGCGAGTAGTCCTGCCCCAGGGCCTTGCCGGCGGTATCGAAACGTACGATGCCGCGTTCGTCGGTGATGTAGATGCGGTAGCCGATGCGCTGCTTGGTCACGCCGCCGATGTTGGCGACCAGGGAGCGCTGCGATGCATCCTGCAGGCGGGCCAGCATGTCGGCGTCGAAACGGCCTTCGCGCACGTCGGCGGCCACGGCACCGGCCAGCAGCTGGGCGGTGTCGGCCGCCATGTCTTCCATGGTGAAGCGCACGCCGGGCCGGACTTGCTCAACGAAGGCATTCATCAGCAGCCAGGCGGCGGCGCCGACGATCAGGAAGTAGCCGAGCAGGATGCGCAGGCCGATCTTCATGCGCCGGTCTGCAGGCTGTAGCCCATGCCGCGGTGGGTCTGGATCGGGTCCGCCGCGCTGTCGACGGCGCGCAGCTTGGCGCGCAGGGACTTGATGTGGGCGTCCACGGTGCGGTCCAGGGTGTCAGGTGCGTCGCTCCACACGCGGTCCATCAGCTGGGCGCGCGACAGCACGTGGCCGGGATGCTCGACCAGGGTCTTCAACAGCAGGTACTCGTAGCGTGTCAGGTCGAGCGGCTGGCCGGCGAACAGGATGCGCGCTTCGGCGGCCCGCAGCTCGAAGCCGGGCGTGCGCGATGCGGGCTGCCGGGCAGCAGCCGCAGGCGACGCGGGGCCGCCCACGCCGGCGCCGGCACTGGCACGGCGCAGGATCACGCGCACGCGCGCCACCAGTTCGCGCGGCGAGAAGGGCTTGGTCACGTAATCGTCGGCGCCGATTTCCAGGCCGACGATGCGGTCGATTTCGTCGCTGCGCGCGGTGAGGAAGATCACCGGCACCTCGGAGAACTGGCGCAGGCGGCGGCACACATCGAGGCCGCTGATGTCGGGCAGGCCGACGTCGAGGATCACCAGCGCCGGGGCAACGTCGCGCGCCGCGGCCAGGGCTTGTTCGCCCAGCGTCACGTGGCGCGGCGTAAAACCCTCCCTGCCCAGGGCAAAGGCGATACTGTCGGCAATGGCTTGCTCGTCTTCGACGATCAGGATGGTCTTGTCGCTCATGCGCCGCAGTATAGCGCGGCCAGCGTCAATTCTTCCCGCCCTCCTCGCCAGCCTTGTCGGCGGCTTCCTTTTCCTTTTGCTGGGCGTCTTCCAGCGCCTTCAGCGTATCCTTGGCCTTGTCGCGCTGCGCCCCCATGGCCTTGATGTCCTGGGCAGCCTGGTCGGCGGGGTTCTTGTCGCCGCAGCCAGCCAGCAGTGCCAGCGCGCAGATTGCAATCATCGTTTTCATGCGATTCTCCTGAAAAAAAAGCCAGGCATCGCTGCCTGGCTTTCTCGTGGCTTACACCGCTTCCGGATCAATAGAAGGTGTAGGCGGCAGCAACCGAGAAGGTGCGCAGCTGTGGTGCCCATGGGGTGTAACCTTCACGCCATTTCACTGGCATTTCCTTGTCGAACAGGTTGTACACGTAGGCGCTCAGACGCACGTTCTTGATACCAGTGTAGGTGAAAGCATAATCCACCGTGGTGTTGGCTTTGACCTTGCCGCAAGCATCCATATATTCGGCAGCAACCTTGTTGGTCGCGCAGTAGGTTGGCGACGAGTCATTGTTGTTGCTATAGGAGCTGGCGTAGTTGACGGTCAGGCCGTTCGAGAAACCGCCGACTTTCCAGACACCGCGCAGCTTGGAACGCAGGCGGGAACGGGTATCGTAGTTGCCGGCGATGTTCGGGTCATAGGCGTTGTCCGCTTCCGAGAACTGCTGGTAGTTCAGCAGGTAAGCGCCTTCCAGCTTCAGGGTGAAATCACCCCAGGAGCCCATCTTGAACAGGGTCGAGGCGTCGAAGTCGATGCCGTCCACCTTGGTCTTGCCCGTGTTGACGTACGGGTTGTACACCAGGCCCAGCTTGCCTACGCCACCGAAGTTCACAGTATTCGACGGCGCGTATTTCTTGACCAGCGCAAGGAATTCGTTGTCGGTGGCGGTGTTGTCGACACGGATCAGCTGACCGGCCGGCAGCGATGCTTCGCCCTTCAGGATATCCGACGTGGAACGGGTGCCGATTTCATCCTTGCGCTTGATGTTGAAGTAGTCGAGCGCGAAGCTGGTGTTCTTCACCGGCTCCCATACCACACCGACGGTGAAGGACTTGGAAGTCTCTGGCTTCAGGTCAGGATTCGATGCAACGAAGCTTGGCAGCGAACCGGAGCAATCCGCGTTGCGGTAGGTGTTCGCCAGCGATTTGTCGGCCGTGGTCGCACCGGCGGCATTCTGGACCAGGTTGTTCAGCTGGCTGGCGATCGAGCAGCGGCGTGGGTCATTGACGCTGTTCGCCACGGAGGAGCGGCCCAGGCCATTACCCGACTCGACGATGTTCGGCGCACGGAAGCCGCCGGCAGCGGTGGCGCGCAGCAGCAGGTTATCCATGGCGGTGACGCGCAGGCCCAGTTTTGGCGACACGTGGGTCTCGGCATTGCCGGACTTGTCGGCACGCAGCGCGGCGCTCAGTTCCACGCGCTTCACGACCGGCACGGTGGCTTCGCCGAAGATCGCGTAATGCTTGGCGTTATCCTTGACTTGCAGGCCGAAGATGCCGACCAGTTCGCCATTCAGCACGTTGTCCGAAGACTTCATTTCGTAGTGCTCGCGGCGGATGTTGGTACCGAATGCCACGTTCAGCGGGCCGGCCGGCAATTCGGCGACGGCGCCGCTGACGGTCGCGTCGAAGAAGGAAATCCGCGCTTCGCCGACAGTGGTACGGACCGGGAACATCGCTTCCAGCAGTGCCGGATCGTTCTGTTGGCCGAACTTGTAGGTCTTGTTGATGATCGCGTCGGTGTAACCCTTGGCGCTTACGGCGCGGGTGGCCTTGGTCGCTTCCGAGGTCATGTAGCCGAAGGCCGATTTCCAGTCCCACTCGCCGATGGCGCCATCGAGTGCCAGCATGAAGCGCGATTGCTCGGAGTCGGTGGTGTTGAAGTTGAAGCCGTTGCCGGTGTCCATCAGGCGGGCACGGTATTCAACCGGCGTCTTATATGGGTTGCTTGGGTGGCCCACCGGCAGCTTCGGATACGAGAACGGGCCGACCATCTTGCCGCCGTACACGTTGTACCAGATGCTGCTGGACGTGGTGGAGGAACCGTTGCTGGCGTTCAGCGGGGCGACCAGGTAATCGTTCTTCGCGCCGGCAGCGGTGATCTCGAAGTTGGCGTTGATCGCGCTGCCGATCTTGAAGTGGGTGTTCGACGCCAATGCCCAGCGCTTGTTGTCGGTGGTCTGGCCGGAATACGGCAGCACATCCCACAGGCACTGCTTGGTGACCGGGTCGATCGAGTCGGCCGGGCAGCCAGGGGCGGCCACGATATTGGTCGAGCTCAGGAAGTAGTTGCCGGTCGGCGAGTACTGGCTCTTGGCGTCCCAGGTCGAACGGCCCGGGGTCAGGCGGTGCCATTCCGGGTAATGCTTCTGGATTTCGCCGGTGGTCCAGCCGTCGCGCTTGTAGCCTTCGACGCTCAGGTAAGTGTTGAAGCCGTCGGTCTCGACGTCGCCGAAGCCGACGATGGCGGTGACGTTGCGGTTGCGGTAATCCTTGAAGCCGTCGGCGGCGCTGTAGGATGCCTTGACCTTGGCGCCGACATAGTCACGGCGCAGGATGATGTTGACCACGCCGGCCACGGCGTCGGAACCGTAGATGGCGGAAGCGCCGTCTTTCAGGATTTCGATGCGGTCGATGGCTTCAGCGGCGATGGCATCCAGGTTGGTGAAGTTTTCCTGGGCGCCGTCGGACAGGCCGTACTGGGCGATGCGGCGGCCGTTGACCAGGATCAGGGTCGATACCTTGCCCAGGTTGCGCATCTCGATGCCGGACGAACCGGTGGCGAAGCTGCCGGAACCCACGGTTTCGGAACTGATGTTGGTTTCAACCGCGGCCGAGTTGTTCAGGATTTCCAGTGCGGTGGTGGCGCCGGTGCGTTCGATGTCGTCGCGGGTCAGGATCTGGACGGAACCAGCGGCCTCGCGGGCGGTACGCTTGATGTTGGAACCGGTGATTTCCACACGCTGCATGGCGCCTTCGGTTGCTGGTGCCTGCTGGGCGAAGGCCGGGGCGGCGAAGGCGACTGCCAGGGCGGCTGCGATCGCGCTCTTGTTCAGATTTGGTTTGCTTTTCACTAACACTCACTCCCTTTGTGGTTCAACTTGTTTTATTAAAAAAGTAAAAGCAGTGAATGATAAAGTAAAAGTTAGTCCGTTTGTTAAGATACCCGAACAAATCTTGCCCCATTCTAAGTTTACGCAACATATAAGAATTGCAATATTGCTAAAGTACCGAATATTCTTTGCCTAGAGGCAATGAAAAAGAAAGCCGGCTGCGGCGGCCCCTTTCGTTTCGTATGGGCGAAAAAAAACCCGCCGGAGCGGGTTTTCTTTCTGTCTTGCGACGAAACCGGGATTACTGCAGTTTGATTTCGACGTCCACGCCGGCTGGCAGGTCCAGCTTCATCAGGGCGTCAACGGTCTTGTCGGTCGGATCCACGATGTCCATCAGGCGCTGGTGGGTGCGGATTTCGAACTGGTCACGGGAAGTCTTGTTCACGTGCGGGGAACGCAGCACGTCGTAACGCTGGATACGGGTTGGCAGAGGAACTGGGCCTTTTACCACGGCGCCGGTGCGCTTGGCGGTGTCAACGATTTCCAGGGCGGACTGGTCGATCAGCTTGTAGTCGAAAGCCTTCAGGCGGATGCGGATCTTCTGGTTTGGAGCGGACATGCTTTTTCCTTAAAAGAACGAACCGGCAACTTTACGTTTCCGGCAATGTATGTAATGACTGCGACGGGCCGACATGATAGCACATGCCGGCCCGTTTATTTCAGATCAGCTGACTAAAAATTAGTCGATGATCTTGGCAACCACGCCGGCGCC